>JAISNP010000048.1 GCA_031276175.1 Tannerella sp. | reverse complement strand
GTTTTGTGCCTTTGGCAGTATAACGGAGAAAGAACCGGCGGAATCTTTTCCGTCGGTTTTTTTACCGGAATGAATTGCCTTTGCAATGAGACAGTAATCGAAAAAAAAGAAGCATCATGCAAAAATTGCCGTTAGGGATACGGACATTCGAAGATATACGCAGTAACGACTATCTGTATGTGGACAAAACGGAAGTCATCTGCAACATGGTATCGTCCGGAAAAGTATACTTCCTGTCGCGTCCGCGCCGGTTCGGGAAATCGTTACTGGTAAGCACGCTCGAATCACTCTTCACAGGTCGAAAGGAACTGTTCGGATGTCTGTTGAAAACATACGGAAAATATTCCGGCGAGCAGTTTGTCGACAGCCTGCGCAGAACGATGGAAGCTCAATAAGTATTCCGGAAAGGTAATTCTTCTGGGCGTCGCCTTTGCGGGTAAAGACGTCGGCTACAGGATGGAAGTCTTATAAATAGTCAGTCTTTATTTACGCATTTCTCACATCCTGTCGGGCACGTCTATTCCCAGCAGCGACATACCGGAGCGGATGATCTTCGCCGTGTTTACAGCCAGCGACAGACGCAGGCTTTTCGTGGCCTCGTCCGGCTCATTCAGGATGGAGCAGTCGTGATAGAACTGGTTAAATTCCTTCACCAATTCGTATACGTAGTTGGCAATGCAGGCGGGGCTGTACGTATCGCCTGCTTCGCGGACAATGTCGGCATATTCCGACAGGCGACGAATCAGCGCTTCCTCCTTCGGCACAATGGCGAGCGACAGAGGCAACGGCCCGGGGAGAGACAGCCCCTGCGCTTCCGCCTTGCGCAGGACGGAGCATATCCGCGCGTGGGCGTACTGAATAAAGGAGGCCGTGTTTCCGTTGAAATCAATGGATTCCTTCGGATTGAACACCATATTTTTACGGGGATCAACCTTCAGGATAAAGTATTTCAGCGCCCCAAGGCCGATCATACGGATGATTTCATCGGCATCGCCATCTTTCAGTCCGTCGAGTTTGCCGAGTTCACCGGAAATCCCGCGGGCGGCGGCAATCATTTCGTCCATCAGGTCGTCGGCATCAACCACTGTTCCCTCGCGGCTTTTCATGCGGCCTTCGGGCAGTTCCACCATTCCGTAGGAAAAATGAACCAGGCTTTTGCCGAAGGCGAAGCCGAGCTTGTCGAGCAGGACGGAGAGCGCCCGGAAGTGATAGTTCTGCTCGTTGCCCACAACGTATATCATTCGGTCAAACGGGCAGTCGTCGAAGCGCAGCTTGGCGGTGCCGATGTCCTGCGTCATGTAGACGGACGTACCGTCGGAACGGAGGAGCAGTTTTTCGTCAAGGCCGTCGGCCGTCAGATCCGCCCATACGGAGCCATCTTCACGACGGGAGAAGATGCCCCGTTCAAGCCCGTCGAGCACGGTTTTCTTCCCCTCAAGATATGTTTGCGATTCGTAATAAATGCGGTCAAAGTCAACCCCCAGCCGCCGGTACGTTTCGTCGAAGCCTTCATAAACCCATCCGTTCATCATTTGCCACAGCGCAATCACTTCCGGGTCGCCCGCCTCCCAGGCGCGCAACATTTCGCGCGCTTCGGCCATCAGCGCGGACTGCGCCTCGGCTTCGGCGCGGCTCATCCCCTGCGATTCAAGGCGGAGCAGTTCCGCTTTGTAATGTCTGTCGAACAGGACGTAAAAGTCTCCAACCAGATGGTCGCCCTTCTTGCCCGAAGATGCGGGCGTTGTGCCCGCGCCCCATTTCTGCCACGCCAGCATGGATTTGCATACGTGTATCCCGCGATCGTTGACGATGTTCGTTTTCACCACCCTCATGCCGTTTGCGCGCATGATGTTCGACAAACTGAAGCCAAGCAGATTGTTGCGCACGTGGCCGAGATGGAGCGGCTTGTTGGTATTGGGCGAGGAATATTCTATCATCACCAGCGGCGACCGGGCGGAGGCGGGTCGAAGGCCATACTGAGGGTCGGCGTTCACCTCGTTGAGCAGCGCAATCCAGCACGGCGTAGCGACCGTGAGGTTGAGAAAGCCTTTTACGACATTGAAATCGGCAACGGCCGCTTCGTGTTGCTGCAAAAAGGCGCCGATGGTGTGCGCCGTTTCTTCGGGCGACTGTTTTGAAATGCGCAGGAGGGGAAACACCACCAGGGTGAAATGACCCTGAAACTCCTTTTTCGTCTTCTGCAACAGCGCTCCGGCGGGCGCCTCCGCTCCATACAGCGTGCGGACGGCCAAAGCAACGGCGGCCGAAAGCCTTTGTTCAATCATGTTCATGTGATAAATTTTTTCGCGCAAAGTTACGAAAAAAGAGGCTAATTCTTTTTTTGAGGCGTAATTGATTTTATGCTTCAACATACATGCCCCACCCCACATATCCGTCTTTTCCTGATTTGGGTTGACTGTTTAGCAGTCTTATCGCGTAGAAGAGTTAACCGGGATAGAATCCCGCGGGAATAAATCGAAATGAGATAGAATCCCGCCGGAATACTGCGGGAGGTTCTATCTCATATATGCAGGGGACGCAAAGATTACACAAGGTTCGGGAATACGAGCGAAAAAACAAGTATCGCCAACCCGGAAACCAGTGCGACTATCGTGGCGGTCGAGACGCCTTTCCATTCTTTCAGCAGTATGCCCCAGACGTTGCTGAAGGTGACGTTCAGCGTCATCAGGATACACCACGAAAAGGCCATCATGACGCTTCCCGGCTCAAGGAAACTTTGCCCCATGCCCAGGCCGAAGAACTGCGAATACCACAACAGTCCCGCCAGGGCGCAAAACAGCAGGTTGTTTGCAAGCGTGCCGCCCGTTACCGAGACGTAATCTTTGAAGGTGCGGTTTCGCGCGTTTTGGAACAGGCAGTAGGCGGCGTTGGTAAGGAATCCGCCGCAGGTGACCATCAGCGTGGCGGGCAGCGTCTTGAACAGGTCGCTGACGCCGTCGACAACCAGCGGTTTCCCTGCTTCCAGTCCCAGGTTGAAACATGCGCTCATCGCTCCGGCCAGCAGGGCAATGAGCAATCCTTTTTTCAGCGCGAAGTCTTTTACCGCCTTGCGCTTTTCTTCTTCGCTCATGCTTTGCGACTTCAGCGCGCCGGCGTATCCGATGACGGCAATGCCTGCCACGGCAATGCTTACGCCGATGATCAGCGCCGGGGTAATGCTTTCCGCTTCAGGGAAGAGCCGCGGCAACAGCGGGGGTATCAGCGTGCCGAAAGCGGAGCAGGTGCCGAGCGCCAGCGACTGTCCGAGCGCGATGCCCAGATAGCGCATACTCAGTCCGAAGGTCAACCCGCCGACGCCCCAGAGGATGCCGAAGCCTGCGGCTTTCAGTACGGCCGACGAATCAACCGACAGAATCTGCCACAGGCTGCCGCCTTCGGGTACGGCCAGCAGTGCGCCGAAAAACGGGAAAACCAGCCATGCAAAAATACCCTGGATAAACCAGAAGCTTTCCCACGACCAGTTTTTAACCTTGTTGATGGGGACATACGAACTCGACTGCCCGAAACTTCCCACCGCGATGATTAATAATCCGATGACTGTATTCATTGCCTCTTTGTTTGACGATTACCGTTTGGATGTCACGTTTTTCTCGTATTGCCGGATTTCCTCGATGTAGTCTTCGCCGGGAGGCACGTTGTTTTTCAGGCAGAACATGTCCCACACGGCGCTCCACGGCATGGATTTCAGTTCTTCCTGCAGTGCGAGGCGTTCAAACAGCTGTTCTTTCGCCTCATATTCCATCAGCGTGTCCGAGGGTTCGAGGAATGCCGTCAGGAGCGCCTTCTGCGTTGCGCGCGCGCCGATGACGTATGCGCCGATGCGGTTAATCGTGCCGTCGAAATAGTCCAGCCCGATGTGGATGCGCTCCAGCCGGTCGCAACGGACAATTTCGCGCGCCAAGTCCAGCAAGTCGTCGTTCAGGATCACCACATGATCGCTGTCCCAGCGTATCGGCCGGCTGACGTGGAGCATGATTTCGGGCGTGAACAGCAGCAGGGACGACAACTTGTCGGCAATGCTTTCCGTCAGGTGGAAATGGCCGGTATCCAGAGTGACGATTTTGCCCTTCTTCGCGCCGTATCCGAGATAGAAGTCATACGATCCGACCGTGTAGCTCTCCATTCCGATGCCGAACAGCTTCGCTTCGATGCAGTCCTTCATGTGGCTGTATTCAACGGCGAAAATCTCGTCCAGCGACTGTTCCAGTATCCTGCGATACTTCAGGCGGTTGGCGGGTACTTCCTTGCTGCCGTCGTGAACCCAGAGGTTCATGATGCAGGGATCGCCCTGATACCGCCCCATCTCGTTGCTGATTTTGCGGCAGCGTTTTGTGTGTTCGATCCAGAAGTCGCGAATCCCCTTGTCGGGATTGGCCAGCGTCAGGTTGCCGCTCTTCGGGTGCGAGAACGAGGTGGAGTTGAAATCCAGCTTCATGCCGTTCGCCTTGCCCCATTCCATCCAGCTTTGGAAATGCAGCGGCTCCACTTCGTCGCGGTCTACGACCTTCCCCCGGAAATCGCCGTAGATTTCGTGCAAGCTCAGCCGGTGGTTCCCTGCTATCAGCGAGGTGGCTTTAAGGATGTCCGCGCGCAGTTCGTCGATATTGCGCGCCTTACCGGGATAGTTGCCCGTCACCTGGATGCCGCCGCTAAGGTCGCCTCCCTGGTTTTCGAACCCGCTTACGTCGTCGGCCTGCCAGCAATGCAGCGACAGGGATATTTTACTCAATTTTTCCAACGCCTTGCCGGCGTCTACTCCGAGCGCGGCATAACGTGCGGCCGCTGCTTCATACGCTTTTGTAACAGTACTTTCTTTCATGATAAATCATATTTAATAATTAATGTAAGATAAATTCCTTTTTATTGTCTCCGTATTACTTCACTTTTTATTTTCCGGCAGGAATGTCTGCGTTGCGAACGATGCGGCCACGATGCGGCGAATCTCCCAACGGTCTTTTACCAGCCCGGCAGCCTTTGCCTGCATCAGGCAATTGCCGATGGCCGTGGCTTCCGAGGGGCCTGCCACTACGGGCAGTCCGACGGCATTGGCGGTAAATTGATTGAGCAGGTCGTTCTGCGAGCCTCCGCCGATTACGTGCAACTTTTCTATCGGAAACGAAATCATGCCCGACAGTTGCTCCAGCGTTTCCCGGTAACGGTTGGCGAGGCTTTCGAAGATGCAGCGGACATATTCGGCGTCCGACTGCGGGACGGGCTGATACGTTTCTTCGCAAATCGCGGCAATCGCTTTCGTCATGCTCGGCGGATTGGCTAAGCGCGGGTCGTCGGGGTTCACGATCGAAGGGCTTTTGCCCGCCTGTTCGGCCATCTTCACAATGTCGGGATACGAATAGTCTCTGCCTGCCCTGCTCCATTCCTTGCGGCACTGTTCGAGGAGCCACATGCCGGTGATGTTTTTCAGGAAACGGGTTGTGCCTTCGATGCCGCCTTCGTTCGTGAAATTCTTTTCAAACGATTCCTGTGTCAGGACGGGCTTTTCCGTTTCTACGCCCATCAGGCTCCATGTGCCGCTGCTCAGGTAGGCGAAATGCGGCCCGGTTGCGGGCACGGCAATCACGGCCGACGCCGTGTCGTGTCCGGCCACCGTTACCACGGGCACTTTCCCGATGCCTGTCTCTTCGGCCAGCGCATCGGTCAGCGTCCCGATGACGACGCCCGGGTCGGTCGGCGGATGCAGCAACGAGTCGGACAGTCCGGCCGCCTTGAGCAGGGATGGTTCGAAGCGGCGCGTCGAAGGGTTAAGCATCTGCGAGGTAGATGCCTCCGTATATTCGCATACTTGCTTCCCGGTCAGCATATACGACAGCAGGTCGGGCATGAACAGGATCTTGTCGGCCGCTTTCAACGGGGCAAAATCCTGCTCCGCGGCGCGGTATAGTTGATACAGGCTGTTGAAATTCATGATCTGGCAACCCGTCAGTCGATAGACTTCTTCGCGCGGGACGGCGCCGGCAAAAAAGGCTTCGGGGGCGCCGTTCGTATACGGGTCGCGGTATGCGCGGGGCATTCCGAGTATCGTGCCGTCTTTGGCGATGTAGCCGAAGTCTACGCCCCATGTATCTATTCCGATAGAGGCAGGTTTTATGCCTTGTTCGGCACAGGCTCTCAACCCGTTTTTCAGGGATTCGTACAGCCCGAATACGTTCCAGTAAAATCGTCCGTGCAGTTCCATAAGGGTATTGGGGAAACGTGTCAGTTCGCGCATTTCAAAATTGACACCGTCAAATGCGCCCAAAACGGATCGTCCGCTTGTGGCGCCCAAATCAAATGCTAAAAAATAATATTGCTTCATGTTATCAGGCATTATGTTGTTTATCGCCGGCAAAGATATTCGTTTTCTTTCTATCTTTGTTTACGAAAATGATAGTTTATGTTTCAATATTGATACAAAAATGATGAAAAACGAACAGCTCCGTTACCTGACCATCAATGCGACGGACGAGGAGTGGGGGATTGTCGTCACAACGATCGGATACCAGTTTATCCCTCCCCGAAGCCATTATCCGCTTTCGCGTCATCCCGGTCAGTATGACTTTTCGCCGCCGGATTCGCGTACGCTAAACGAATACCAGCTGATTTATATCACGAAAGGCAGCGGTTTTTTTGCCTCGCAGTCGGTAAAGAAACAGCGGATAGGCGAGGGGACGGTGATCCTGCTCTTTCCCGGCGAATGGCACAGCTACTGTCCCGATTCCGGTACGGGATGGAACGAATACTGGGTCGGATTCCGCGGATTGCATATCGACAGGCGGGTAGAAAGGCAGTTTTTCGTCAGAGAAGAGCCTTTGTTTCATATCGGGCACAGTTCGGACATCGTCGGGCTGTACGAAGATATTCTGGAACTTGCGAAGCAGGAAAAAACAGGATACCAGCAGATGATTTCGAGCATCGTCCTGCATATCATGGGCGCCGTGTATTACAAAAAGAAAAACAGCCATTTTCAGGAATCGTATCTCGAAGATAAAATATTTGAAGCAAAAAAGCTGATTAAAGACGACCTCGAAGGTTCGCTTTCGCCCGAAGACATCGCTTCCGGACTGGGGATGGGCTATTCGTGGTTCCGGCGCATGTTCAAGGAATATACCGGCGTGTCGCCCGCGCAATACCGCTTGCAACAGAAAATACTTCGCGCCAAGGAATTGCTGACCGATACATCGCTGAATGTTTCCGAAGTGGCGTATGCCCTGCATTTTGAAAACGCCGGGCAGTTCTCTACTTTCTTCAGGAAAAAGACAGGCCGCACGCCGGGCGAGTTCAGGCGGTTGATAAAATAACATGAGTGCGATGTAAGAAAAGGCTAAAAGACACGGTTTTTTGACTATGATTTTGGAGACTTTCATTAACTTTACAACCGCAGCTATGAAAAATTATCGGCCTTATGAAAAATATTATATGTATATCGGATATGATACCTCCATCGGTTGAAAGCCGCAATCTTCATTTATTATTGCAGCGTCCGGGCGACGGAATAAACAGCCCTTTTCCGGGAAAAGACGAAAAATCCTCGTGCGTGTTTGAAATAAACACGCGCGTGGATTCCGGCGTTTTTCACGCCCCGGAAGTCTTTCCGCACGAACGACGGCTTCCGGCACGGAAGATTGCGGCTGCCGGCCGGTTGGGGTATCATATCCGACATACATTAAATATTATTACCGATTACGTCAATACTTCTCCTTTACGCATCCGCATGATACGGGCAATCCGTTACATCCTGCATGAAAAGCGTCTGCACAGGATGATAATGCTGTTGCCGTTTGCCTTGTATACGGCCTGTACGGACGACGACGGGGCGCAGCGGCTGATGGACGAAGCCGAGGCGCAGATGACCGTCCGCCCCGACAGCGCGCAGTCCCTGCTCGAAGAGGTCGGACTGCTTGCGCCGTTGAGCGACCGGCTACATGCCCGCCTGTGCATGTTGTCGGGGAAAGCGGAAGACGAAATGCGGAAGTCAAGACCGCCCGAAAACCTCCTGCCCGTCGACGAATGGCAACGTGCAAAAGCATACTTCGACCGGCACGGCACGACGGAGGAACAGGCGCAGATACGCCTCTACCTGGGACGCGCGCAGGCCGAAAACCTCAATTACGATTCGGCCGCCGATACATACATCGAAGCGCTCGCGCTTGCGCAAAAAACGCAGAACACGTCGCTGGCTGCATATATAAACAGTTATTTTGCCGATATATACATGTTAAGGGAGCACTACCCCGAAGCGCTGGACAAGTACCGCGAAGCCGCCGCACTGCACGCCCGGTCGGGAAACCTGCGCAGCCAGGCGCTGGCCTTGAGGGATTGCGAATATGTCTTTCTGGAACAGGCGCAGTTCGAACAGGCGCTGCACGTTTTGCGACAGGCCGATTCCATAGCCCGACTGGCCGGAGATTCTTCGGTCATGACATACTTGAAAAACGATTTTGGCGTAATCTATTCCGAATCGGGCGAATACGACCTTGCGGAAGAATACCTTTTAAACAATATGTCCGGCGACACATGCCCAACCTATCTGTCGTTGAGCGATGTGTATATCCGCAAGGGCGATTTCGACAAGGCGCGCGCCTGCCTCGAAAAAGCCCGTTCCGACTGGACAAAAGATGCGCTCCCGTATCAGTACTATCTGCTTGCCAAGGCCGAAGGCAATGCGGAACAGGCGCTTGCCTTCTTCGAACAGCATCAGGCCATAATCGATTCCATCACCGCCGAACGAAACAGGACACATGTACTTGAAATCGAAAAGAAATACGACAAGACCCAGTTGGCGCTTGCCCACAATCGCGCGCAGGAGCGCAACCGCCGGTATCTGCTCACGGCTACGCTCCTTGCGCTGATATGCGTCGCATCGTTGGCAGGATACGGCATTATCATCCGGCGAAAAAACATGAAAATACTCGAACAGCGGGCGCTGCTGGCGCGCATGGAAAACGATTTCCTGCACATGGTTGCCCGACTGAAGCGCCTGCAGTCTCTGTCGGGCGGCAAGGAACCGGAAGACGCGGACTACCTGAAGAAAAAATCGGAAGCCGAAGCGCTCGGAAAATCCGTATTCGACATGAAGTCGGACGTGCTCCGGTCGACCTCCACAGGTATGAAAATCAGGCGGGCGGCACAGGACTCCGGACGGCAAAACGTCCGGCCGCTGTCGACAAAAGATTTCGATACGCTGGAAGAGCAGGTGCGCGTGCTGTTTCCCGACATCTACGAACTGTTTCTGGAAAAACTGCAAGACGCCGTCTCCACCTACCGAAATATGTTTTTGCTTTCCTTTTTCGATCTGCCCACCAAAACGGAAGGCTGTCTGCTGGGCATTACGGACGAACTGGTAAGGAAACAGCGCTCGCGCCTGCGTGAAAAATTCGGCATACAGGGCGCTTCGCTATCTTTTTCCGCCTTTTTCAAAAAAATATTTCCGTCCTCCGGGAACAAGAACGAAAAATTATGACATTCAGCATATTCCAGTCCGTTTTCCCACCTTCGTTGTCACACTTTTTTTTGTAACACGCTGATTCTTAATACAGGCTTGTCACGTTTTTTTGACTGTTTTCTTTGAAGCTTTCATTGATATGTTCCACCTTTGCAGCCGTAAATTTAATTGATAGTGATATGAAAAAAAATGCGAAGAAACTGATAACATTATTATTTTTCTGTGCTGTGGTAACAGGCCTTCATGCACAACTGTCGGTGGGAGCAAAGACCGGCCTGGCCGTATCCGACTTTTCACATGCCAACGAATCGTCAGCCAAAACGGGTTACAAACTCGGCGTATCTCTGGAATACATGTTTTCGTCCCGTTGGGGCATTCAGTCCGGCGTATATACTACGGAAATCGGCATATCCAATTCCTGCGGATATGCGCCGCTCGTAAACGTTCCGGAAAACTATGCGGGTACAGTTACACTTAAACTGTCGCCCCGCTATTTCGAGATTCCGATTTCCGCCGTATACAAATATCCCGTGGACGAAAACGTGCGCATCGGTGTCAATGCCGGCATCTACATGGCATACGGATATTCGGGCGGCGGCTCGTTGAGGGAGGAAGGGCTGGAAAGCAAACACGGTCTGAACGTTTTCGAGGACAATAAAATGAACGGTGCGTATCTGGATAATTACGTGCTCAAGGCGGCAAACAAGATTGACGCCGGTCTGATCGGAGGCCTGTTTCTTGATGTGTATCATTTCAACATCAGTGCAAACTTCAATTTCGGACTGGAAAACGTATATGACCGTTTCCCCATAATGCCCGAATCTTTTAAGGGATTCAAAAACGTGCAAAACAGAATATTCTGGATAGGACTGGGCTATAACTTTATGCTGTGAAGAAGAATCCGGCAGGAAATGCTTCGGCGACAAGCATTTCCTGCCAACACTCAAGTGCACGGGAGAAAATCTTTAGTGCACTTGTTTTATTTAAACTGTCTTTTTCCGCCTTTTTCAAAAGATATTTCAGTACGACGAAAACTTGTCGCGTTTTTTTTTGATTGTTTTTTGGGAGACTTTCATTAATATATTCTACATTTGCAGCCATAGCTATAAAAAATATCAGCCTTATGAAAAAATTAATGATTGCATCAATGCTTATCCTTTACGCATCCGCAGGATATGGCACAGGTATAAGCCATCCGCGCGCTAAGGATTATTTCTCGAATAATCTCCGGCAGAAAATTATTACGGTTGACAGCGTTATTCATGTGGTGTATGACGGAGACGGGAATATTATCGAGCGCGTCTATGAAGAGCACATACACAGCAAAGACGGATTAAGGGATACCGTGATTACACATTCCGGCGTAATGCGGTGTGAGGCATACGAATATTCGCCCGACGGGAAATTGGTCGTGCGGCAGGAACTTTTTCCGAAACCGAATCCGGATGAAGGATTTCCCCGGGAAGGGACGGGCAAACTCCGGGAATATGCCCTTTTCGGTGAAACCCTGTATGAATACGATTCGGAAGGCAGGCTTTCGGTAGAAATACATAAATATCCTTCAGAAACATACGAGCTTGACCCGGACGGCAATATTCCGGCCGAAGCGTTCGGTTCCGATACGATACGCACATATTATACCGACAGCGGCAGAACAATATACACAAAAGACAAGATCACCGCGGAGACATACGCCTATGCGGATACCGACTCCGGATATTTTTGTACGCTGACGACCGAAACGACGTATTTATCGGGAGAGCACGCGGGTAAAATCGAATCGACAACGGCGACGGAAGAATGTGTGTTCGACGACAAAGGCCGCCTGATACGTCGCGGAATCGTACGTATCACTTATCCTGACGGCGGCGGATACATCCTTACTCCGCTTTACGAATATGAGTATGACGATGCAGGTCGCCTGATACGTATCGGAGATCGCATTATCGGCCCGTATACGGAGCTGCCTTATATGGAAACTTATTATACGGAAAACGGTTATCCGTACAAATCGAAAGGATATGTAATGACGGCCGAAGGAACGGCAGCGCTTCATTATACGGAGACAGCGTATTATTACAACGGAATGTCTGTCGAAACCATTCCCGTACCGCAATCCGTTTCCGCGCCGGACGATCCCCGTTGCAGGGTATACGGAATAAGCGGCTATGCGGTTATCGAGTCGGACGAAACGGTGTCGGCCGGCATTTATTCCGTCGGCGGTCAACTCGTAAAAAAATGCACACTGACGGCCTCGCGCGAACAAATCGCACTTCCGGCAGGGCTTTACATCATAACGGTCGGCAATGCGTCGTACAAGACGCTTGTCCGGTAACGGATTATTTCACATTATATATAGAATTTATTATGGCAAAACAGACAAACAACATCGTAACCCACGGATTGAGCGGGACGATAGGCGGAATGTTGGTATTCCGCCAAACGGCGAGCGGGACGGTAGTACAGTCTCCGCCGCGAACAAGCGGTAAAGAGAGCGAAGCGCAACGCGCGCATCGCCGTAAATTCCAGCGTGCGGTATTGTATGCCAACGCGGCAGTGTCCGATCCGGCAACGGAAGCGGCTTATGCGACGAAGGTCAAACCGGGACAGGCCGCCCGGCACGTGGCGGTAGCCGACTTTTTCCACGCGCCCGACATCGACGTGATCGACCTGTCCGGTTACCACGGCAAACCGGGCGACGTGATTCGCATCGAAGTGACGGACGACTTCGCAGTCGCGGAAGTGAAGGTAGTTATCCGAAACTCCGACGGCAGCCCGGTCGAAGAAGGCTACGCCAAACGTGAAGCCACCGGCTACGAATGGACATACGCCGCTACGGCCGAAAATGCCGTGTTGACGGGTGATCGCATCGAAATACTTGCTTCCGATACGCCGGGGAACATCTCCTCCAAAACGGAAGAGATATAACGCGCGGCAGAAATGCCGCAGGCAAAAAGCAGGCGAGGCTGTATCGGAAATATAAAGATGCAGCCTCGCTTCGTTTATCCGAATTATTATTTATTCACTATTTTACGGCAATACGACCGGCATACGGAAACCATACAGACACCATACAGACACCATAGAGGCCGGCGGAAAGGAAATTGAAAAGACACATAGTGAATACAGGTTAAATTGCCGTAATAATCCTGCAAAACTCATTCGAAACGCAGCCCCGTGTTTCAGTCCGGCGGCAAAACGATACATCCGCGCAAAGTATGGCCTGAGTTATTCTTCGCCGCATCAGGTCGAACTATTCGAGGAAGTTGGAGTTAAACAGCAAATAACCGATATTTAATCCGATATTAAAATTGTTTTTAGGATGGCTGTATCCGTTGGCAAACAGGCTGACGGAAACAAAAGGAAGTTGAAATACAAAGGCCATCTCGCCCATGTATTCGAACGAGTTAAACCTTTTTCCCAAATAAGGTTTGTCCGTATACGCTGCCGTGTTCATAATTTCTTTTTTTATCCGATGCACGGGCATGAATCCGTACAGTTCGGTGCGCAGATGAAACATTTTGTTGAAGGCATAGATCGGCATCACTCCTGCGGCAAGGTATTCGTTCGCACGAAACGTTTCCTTGAATACTATTTTGCTGTGTGGGGTAGGGGTAAAAGCCGGCGCCTGCAAGACGGAAGCCGTGTAATTGCTCATCAGTTTTTTACCTGAAACGACCGCTTCGCCCATTACTCCCAGTTTGAATTTGTCGCCGTATTCCGAGTAATTCACCCATCGTCCTTTGATTTGCAGCCAGCCGTGTCCGGTTTTCCGCGCCTGTGTTTCCGTGCAGGGGAGATACGATTCGTTGCCCGTCACATACCGCGCAACAAGCATCTGTTGCCGTCCGCTTGTAGGATGTTGCCTGTTGTTAAGCGAATTACGTTCAAATCGCATAAAGACTTGAAACAGGTCGTACCAGCTTTTGTCGAACTTGGCCTCGACGAAAGAGATATGGCTTGTCTGGTAATAATCGTCGTCCAGCCGTCCGTATGCCAGTCCGGTTTCTATTTTGGAATGATACATGAAAGGCAATCCGAGTTTCAGGCTGATAAATTTTTCTCTCTGTTTGATAAAAGCAGGCAGCACGTCTTCGTAAAAGAGAGACTGGTTTTCGGAAAATTTGCGGTACGAATATCCGGCTTCAAGATTCAGGTACGAAGGGATTTGCGTCGGCAGATAGACGCGTCCGTCAAACAGCGCTCCGCTGAATGCGTTCCCCATCTGAAAATTGGCGCTCATATCGGAAGGATACTGGTTCAACGCCTGATAGTCGAGACCGAAAAACAATTGATTTGCCTGATGCGAGGAGATATTCCCCCCGATGCTTACTTTGATTTCGTTGCTGATTTTCACGTCGAGGTAAAGATCCATCGTCCTGTTTCTGCGATTATATATTGCATTGGGTATGATTTCCTTGATTTTGGAGTCGGTCAATATTTTGAAATAAGCCTGTCTGAACTCTTCTATCGTAAATTCGTCGTCGATATCCTTGTGCAGTTGATCTTCGATGTATTTTCGTTGCGCTTCGTTGACGCCCGATATGTATATGTTTTTGAATTTCAAAGGGGGAAGGCTTTCCTTGTATTTTTTGCGCCGTTCGTTGACCTGAGATAGCGGGACTTCGCGGGTTACCCGTTTCTTTATGCTGTCTATCATGGCGAGCGTACCCTTGTAGCCCGTTTTCATCAGTTCTTCGGATTTGTTGAAATCAAACAACGAAATGTTGGGCAAGTCGAAATTTACCATCAGTCCGTCTTCTTCTTCCACGTCGTAATTGGTATATTGCATCACCATCGCCTCCATCTGCTTTACCAGATTGCCGGACGGTTCCTTTTCTTTTCCCGATACGGCCGAACCGAATATGAAATCGGGATTGAACTCGGATTTCATCACATCGACGGGGAAATTGTCATATATGCCTCCGTCGAACAGCGGTACGCCGTCCTTCCATATCGGATTGAAAAAGAACGGGAAAGTCATCGACGAACGAACCGCTTCGCTCAAGTTGCCGTTGCGCCATATTACGGCTTTTTTGTTGTATATATCGGAACTGACGCAACGGAAAGGGATGAAAAGGTTATCGAAATTCCACACTGCTTTTGCGGAAGCCTGCGCATACAATGTCATGAAAGCGATATTCAATTGGATAGGATCAATGAAGCTTCCGGGCAGGATGTTCGTCTTGACTTGCAGCGAGTCGGTCAGGTCGATGAAAAATCGCATGAACTCCGGCGTAGGTTCCGGCTTTTTAAAATAATAGATGTAATCGTCTTGTACTGTTCCCGATTGCCAGTATTGGAAATCTTTGGAGAGAAAAAGCGTCAGCATCTCATCGGGGGAGTATCCCATCGCGTACAGACTGCCTATGATGGCGCCGATAGACGTTCCTGCAATATAGTCGATTGGAATCCCGTTTTCTTCCAATGCCTTAATTACGCCGATGTGAGCGGCGCCTCTTGCGCCGCCTCCACTCAGCACCAATCCTGTTTTTTGAGCAAAAGCCGTTGATATACAGCAAATGATCAATAAGCACAAAATACTCGTCCGCCGTTTCATCCTGTAGTTGCATAAATGATGCAAATATAAGGAATTTATCCGTTTGGACGAATAATAAAAACGCTTATTTTATCAGTTTTACACTTCGGGTAATAAAACGGCTCAACGCTTCGCCCTTCAGTAATCCGTTGCTCAACAGCGCCAAATCAATGAGTTGACCGACAATGTGGTTTTCCGCAGCATATTCTGCCCAGACGGCATTGCGCTGTGTGCGCAGTTCGTCGAGTTTTTTGTTCGTATCGGTCAGGTCTTCTTTTTCGGCTTCCGTGATTTCTTCGGGCTTTTTCTTGTCCTGTTGTGCGTTAAGGTCTGCCTGTCGCGCTTCAAAGCCTCTGATGTCTGCAAGAATGGGATTTAGTTGTTCGCCGCATTTTTTTTCGCCGTCATCAAGAATGTTTTTCACCAGCGGATGATCGACGTTGAGTACCAGACTGTAACTGTCGGGCATTTCTCCGTAGAAAGACATGCCGGCCTGCATTGCCGACATTTCGCGCATCCGCCGCATGAACTCGTTTTGCGTCAGTACGACGGGATTGGCCGTTTCGCCCAACGATTCGAAGGCGATGCTAAATTCTGTTTTTTCAACTATCGGTAGCCGGCTGTTGAATATCTCGCGCAACGCGGTCTTTTGGTTTTCATCCAGTTTGACATCGTTGGCATCTGTTTTCCGAATCAGGTTGTCAATCGTATCGCCGTCGACCCGAACAAAACGTGTCTTTTCCAGTTTCTGCTCCAGTTGACTGATGATATGCACATCCAATTGTCCGTTCATCACCAGTATGTTATAACCTTTGTCTTTGGCGGCTTGAATATAGCTGTACTGGTCGTCTACGCTTGTGGTGTAGAGATATATGGTTGTGTTATCCTTATCGGTCTGGTTTCCGGTGATGAGTTTTTTGTATTCTTCAAGCGTGAAATACTTGTTGTCCACGTCTTTGAGCAGGACGAACTTCGATGCCCGCTCGTAGAATTTTTCATCGCTCAACATTCCGTACTGGACGAAAAGTTTCAGACTGTCCCACTTCGATTCGAATTGCGGTCGGTCGTTTTTAAAAATATCTTCCAGGCGGTCGGCCACTTTTTTTGTGATGTGCGTCGATATTTTCTTTACGTTCCGGTCGCTTTGCAGGTATGAGCGCGAAACGTTGAGCGGGATGTCGGGCGAATCAATCACGCCGTGCAGCAGCGTCAGGAACTCGGGGACAATGTCTTCCACCGAATCCGTCACAAACACTTGATTGCAATACAACTGTATCTTGTTGCGATGCAGGTCGATATTGTTTTTAACAGTGGGAAAGTAGAGTATCCCCGTCAGGTTGAACGGATAATCCACATTCAGATGAATCCAGAACAGCGGTTCGTCCGACATCGGATATAAATCCCGGTAAAACGCCTTGTAATCCTCATCTTTCAGTTCGGCGGGTTTACGCACCCATGCGGGCTGTGTTTCGTTGACGATATTGTCTTCGTCCGTATCCACATATTTTCCTTCCTTCCACTCCTGTTTTTTACCGAAAGCGATAGGCACGGGCAAGAAACGGCAATATTTCGAGAGGAGGGAAGTGATTTTGGTTTTTTCGAGAAATTCCCGGTTTTCGTCGTCGATGGTCAGGATGATGTCCGTTCCGCGGTCTTCCCTGTCCGTTTCGGAGAGTTCGTATGCAGGAGAACCTTCACAACTCCATTTCATTGCCACTGCGCCTTCTTTGCAGGATTTTGTGATGATTTCCACTTTTTTTGATACCATGAAAGCCGAATAGAAACCCAGTCCGAAATGCCCGATAATGGCTGCGGTGTCGCTTTTATATTTTTCGAGAAATTCTTCTGCGCTCGAAAAAGCAATCTGATTGATGTACTTGTTGATTTCGTCGGCAGTCATTCCGATGCCGCGGTCGGAAATAATCAGTTTGTTGCCGTCCGTTTTGATGCGAATGGTCAAATCGCCCAGTTCGCCTTTAAATTCGCCGACGGACGCAAGCGCTTTCAGTTTTTGAGTAGCGTCGATGGCATTCGACACAATTTCGCGGAGGAAAATTTCGTGATCGCTGTACAAGAATTTTTTGATAACGGGAAAAATATTTTCGCTTGTTACCCCGATACTGCCTTTTGTTGTCATATTTTTATTCTTTTAATATTTTGATTTATGTTCATGCTACAGTGGCGAGCAAAAAAAATGCCGGACTATTATAGCCTGACATTTTGTCTATGTTTCGTAAAAAGACGTATCGTTATACGGCATCGGATTTTTGCACGTCATGCGTCATCTTCTTGTTTTCTTGATCGTAACCGATGGTGAATAAATCGCCTTCCTCAATGGTGTTGACGAGCATGATTTCTGCCAATTCGTCTTCTATATATTTCTGGATGGCGCGTTTCAGCGGTCGGGCGCCAAACTGAACGTCATATCCCTGTGAAGCGATAAATTCTTTAGCCTCGTCCGTGACGCGGATGCGATAGCCAAGTCCTTCAATACGCTTGCAGAGCAGTTTGATCTCGATGTCAATGATTTGGTGGATAGACTCCTTGCTTAACGTATCGAACATGATGACGTCGTCCACGCGATTCAGAAATTCGGGCGCGAATCTGCGTTCGAGGGCTTTGCGGATGACGTCGTGCGAATATTTCTTATCGGATTCGACATCGCCTGCTTCCAGATGGAACCCGACGCCGCGCCCGAAATCTTTCAGTTGGCGTGTGCCGATGTTGGACGTCATAATCACAATGGTATTCCTGAAGTCTATTCTGCGTCCGAGGCTGTCGGTCAGCCGGCCTTCATCCAGCACTTGCAGCAGCAGATTAAAAACGTCGGGATGCGCTTTTTCTATTTCGTCGAGCAGGACGACGGCATAGGGTTTGCGGCGTACCTTTTCGGTCAACTGGCCGCCTTCTTCATAGCCGACGTATCCGGGAGGCGCGCCGATCAATCGCGATACGGCGAATTTCTCCAGATATTCGCTCATGTCGATACGTATCAGTGCGTCTTCGGAATCAAACAGATATTCGGCTATCTTTTTTGCCAAAAGCGTTTTCCCTACGCCTGTGGGACCTAAAAACATAAACGAACCGATGGGTTTGCGCGGGTCTTTCAATCCTACGCGGTTGCGCTGAATCGCTTTCACGGTTTTGTCTACCGCTTCGTCCTGACCGATGACTTGGCCTTTTAACGCCGTATTCATTTCGCGCAGACGGACGTTTTCCGTTTGGGCGATACGCTGCACGGGAACACCCGACATCAGGGCCACGACTTCGGCCACCTGTTCGGCGTCTACCGTTTCGCGGTGTTCGGAGATGTCTTTTTCCCATTCCCGTTTGGCGTTTTCCAGTTCGGCGAGATATTCTCTCTCCCTGTCCCTATGGCCGGCGGCGAGTTCGAAATTTTGCGACTTCACGGCTGCAAGTTTTTCGTTTCTCGTCTTTTCTATTTTCGTTTCCAGTTCTTCGATGCTCTGCGGTACGACGATGTGTGAAATGTGTACGCGCGACCCGACCTCGTCCATTGCATCAATAGCCTTGTCGGGAAAGTTGCGGTCATTAATATAGCGGTCTGTCAGCTTGACACATGCTTCGAGCGCCTCATCGGAATAAATCATGTGGTGATGGTCTTCGTAGCGTTCCTTGATGTTTTTGAGTATCTGCAAGGTTTCATCGGCGGTGGTAGGGTCGACAATTACTTTTTGGAAGCGGCGTTCCAGGGCGCCGTCTTTCTCTATGCTCTTGCGATATTCGTCGAGCGTGGTGGCTCCGATGCATTGCAATTCACCTCTTGCCAGAGCCGGCTTGAGCATGTTGGCGGCGTCCATCGAACCGGACGCCGAGCCGGCGCCGACCAGCGTATGTATTTCGTCGATGAACAGGATAATGTGCGGATTTTTGGACAGTTCGTTCAGTACGGCCTTGATACGTTCTTCAAACTGTCCGCGATATTTCGTTCCGGCCACAAGCGAAGCCATGTCCAGATTGATTACACGTTTATCGAACAACGCCCGCGATATTTTACGCTGTACGATGCGTTGCGCCAACCCTTCGACAATGGCCGATTTCCCTACGCCGGGTTCTCCGATCAGGACGGGGTTGTTTTTTTTGCGTCGGCTGAGGATTTGCGCGAGCCGCTGAATTTCTTTTTCGCGCCCGACGATCGGGTCCAGTTTGCCTTCGGCGGCAACCTTCGTCATGTCCGTGCCGAAATTGTCCAGTACAGGCGTGTCGTTTGAGGGTTTTACCTGCTGCGACTGCGAAGCGCCCGTGTTCGACGGCGAATCTTTGTGCGGCGACGCAAAAGATTCGTCTTCCTCTTCATCGTCGTCCGCAAATCCGTCGCGGATGGTTTCCGTTTTGTCGTCCGATATGCCTGCCCGCTTTGCCATTCTGTTAAATAGCTGCCGATACTGCAAGCCTTTTTCGTGAAGCAGTCGTGCAGGCCGGTTTTCACCGTCTTTCAGGAAGGCCAGCAGCAGATGTTCCGTACCGGTATATTCGCTTTTGAATACGAGCGATTCGAGTACGCTGATACGCAATATGCGTTCGGTATCCTCGTTCGGCAAAATCTCGGACGAATCTCCCTGATTTTTGTCCGAACATAGTTTCAGTTTAGATTCGATGCTTTGCCTTATCGACCGTACATCCACATTCCACTCCTTGAGCAAAGCCATTGCCCTGCATGTTTTTTCGCCGAGAAGTCCCAGCATCAGGTGTTCGGATGTAATATCGCTGTTTTTGAGCCGCAACGCTTCTTCTCGACTGCGATGCAGTACACTAACCAATCTTTCTGAATATTTATTCTCCATTATTTTCATTAATTCTTCGGGATGCAAAAATATAGTATTTTTTTATGTCGTACAAACTTTGTGCCGTTTTAATGTCCGGCGGGACGGAAGAAGCGGAATCAGGTTGCGTTTATGGCGTTCCTGTTTCAGGGGAAGGTAAGCACGAAGACGGTTTTCTTTTCCCCGTGCGCGTTTTTCAGCGCAATGCTTCCGCCGGAACGCTGCATGATTTGCCGCGCAACGGAAAGCCCTATGCCGCTTCCGCCTTCGCGGGTGGTGAAGAAGGGCAGGAAGATGTGTTCCGCCTCGTCGGGAGGGATGGCGGGGCCGTTGTTGGCGACTTCGATGATGACCGCCTCCGCTTCGTTGCAGAAAGCTTTCAGGTCGATGCGGCCGTCGGGCTGTTCGTGTCCTATGGCTTGGAGGGCGTTTTTCAGGATGTTGAGCATCACCAGGCCAATCAGGTTTTCGTCGGCGTGCAGGATGAGGTCGTCCGGCGAGACGCGGATCGTAATCTCAATGTTCGGGTACCGGTTGCGGTGCACGAGCAGTTGCACCGTGCCTTCGATAAACCGGCGCACGTAGAAGAGCGACGGCTTGGGCATGGGGATGCGGGTGAATTTGCGGTAGGAGTCGACGAACGAAATGAGTCCCCTGCCGGTCGAGCAGATTACTTCCAGTCCGTTGCGAATTTCCGCGTCGGCATTGCCGTGGATGTCGAGCAGCGTCCGGCTCAGGGAGGTGATGGGCGTGACGGCGTTCATGATTTCGTGCGTGAGGACGCGCATGAGGCGTATCCACGATTCGACTTCCTTTTCTTCCAGTTCGCTGCGTATGTCGTTAATGACTATGATGCGGACGAACTTTTCGCGCAGCGTCATCCCGGAGGCGCGGATGGAGAGCGAGACGGTTTCGCGCTCGTTGGCGAACGAAATCTGGTGTTTTTCGCCCGGTCGGATGCCGGCGATGAGCGTCGCCAGCTTCATGTCCACGCGCCGGAGCTGATCCGTGTGCGTAAGCGTCGGCAGGGCAAGTATGCGCAGCGTCTCGCTGTTGGTCTGTGACACGTAGCCGCGGTCGTCGATGGCGATTACGCCCGTCGAAATGCTGTTCAGAATCAGTTCGTAGTATTTTTCTTTACGTATGGCGTCGGCCTTGGCCTGAAGGAAGATTTGCGTGATGCGGTTCAGCGACCGGTTGACCATGCGGTCGTGCATAAAGCGGGTTCCGGCGGCAAACTTGAAGGCGTAGTCGGAGTTGTCGATGGCATCGAACATGAGCGATATTTTATCGGCATGTCGTTTGAAAAGTTTCCTGACGGACAGAATCGACGAAAGCCACAGCATGGCGGCAAATGCCGTCGGGATCCATTCGCGCTGCATGGCGAAGTATGTCGCCGCAGCCGTAAGCGCCGTCAGGGCGGTGAGGAGGAAGGTCAGGCTCTGGAAAAATCCTTTCGGTATCATAATTCGTAGCGCTTGATTTTGTTGTAGAGCGTCTGTCGCGAAATGCCCAGCTGTGCGGCCACGAGCGAGAGGTTGCCGTCGAACTTATCCATCGCTTCCCGAATCATGAGGTATTCCATTTCGCCGAGCGTGGCGGCCTCCTTTTTGGCCGGCGCCTCCCTTTTGCGGGCGAAGTCGAAGTCGTCGGCGTCCAGCGTGTTCCCGTCGCAGATGATCACCGCCTTTTCGAGCGCGTGCTGCAGTTCGCGGATATTGCCGTGCCAGGGCTGGGTTTTCAGTTTATCGGCGGCGCGCGGATTCAGTTTAGGCGCAGCCTTGCCGTAGCGTGCGGCGTAGCGGAGGAGGAATATTTCGGCCAGGGGAACGATGTCTTCCGGGCGTTCGCGCAGCGGAGGAATCTCGACGTGGATGGTGTTGATACGGTAAAACAGGTCTTCGCGAAACACGTTGCCGGCCACCATCTCCCCCAGATTGCGGTTGGTGGCGGCAATCAGCCGGATGTCGACCGGCACGGGCGTGTTGCTTCCTACGCGGACTACGCTGCGGCTCTGGAGCACGGTCAGCAACTTGGCCTGCAGGTGGCCGGAGAGGTTGCCTATCTCGTCGAGGAAAAGCGTCCCGCGGGCGGCGGCTTCGAACTTGCCCGGACGGTCGGCGTGCGCATCGGTAAAGGCGCCTTTCACGTGACCGAACAGCTCGCTCTCGAACAGCGTCTCCGTAATCGCACCCATGTCGACGGCCACGAACGCCTCGTCTTTCCGCGTCGACAGGCGATGTATCTCGCGCGCCAGCATTTCCTTACCCGTCCCGTTTTCGCCCGTAATCAGGATATTTGCGTCCGTGGCCGAAACCTTTTCCGTCAGCGAGCGCAGCGACCGCATCGCCCGGCTTTCGCCCCAGAACATTCCGCCTTCACCGGCTGCCGTCCGGGCGGCGACGGACGTTTCCTTCCGACCCGTCGCTTTCGACTCGCAGGCCCGCAGCACGGTCTCTATCAGCCTGTCGTTCTCCCACGGCTTTACGACGAAATCCGCCGCACCCTCCTTGATGCCGCGCACGGCAAGGTCGATGTCCGCATAAGCCGTAAACAGGACTACGGCCACCGAGGCATCCGTCTTGCGTATCTCCGACAGCCAGTACAGCCCCTCGTTGCCCGTATTGATTCCGGCCGAAAAGTTCATATCCAGCAGCACGACGTCCACCTTATCCTCGCGCAACGCGCCGGCAATGAGATGCGGCGAAGCCAGCGTGACGACTTTCCCGAAATGCGCCGACAGCAACATGCGCACAGCCGTAAGTATCCCCCTGTTGTCGTCCACCACCACAATGACGCCCTTTTTATCCATAACGATTACATTTTTTTGATTTGCAAAGATAGGAAACTGTTCCGAAACAAACCCGGCCGGTTCGCCAAACGGAAAAACAGCAACAGTCAATACGCACGCAGATACGAATCACGAATCGCTCATCGCTCATCACTCATATTCATCGTTCACCCTGCTTTACAGTCTGACGTCACACAAGTTTTTGCCTATCTCATGTATCGTTTCTTCTATTTCACGCAATCTTTTCGGGGATGGTTTTTTTATCCCGCACAGGTAGGAGGCCATAACGCTTTGCGGAATACCCAAACGGCGGGCTATGCCGGAAACGTTCAGTTCGGGATTGTCTTTAAATACTGCGTGCAACGGCGTGCTTTTATCCTGCTTTGCACGCATAAATCCTTCGAAGCTCAAATCTTCGTCAAGTTCTTCCCAGCGTATGCCTATGTTATTGTAGCGGAAAGAAGCCCGCTGTTTCGGGGTCGCGTTTCGCAATCTCGGATAATCGTTGAACTGTTCGCTGAAAACGTCCCCGTCGTGCGTCTGTATGTAAACGGCCGTGTCGTCAATCCATACCTTATTTACCTTTATGCTCATTGTTTCCATGATTAAAAAAATTATTCCAGTGCGCGATAATTATTTCCCTGTTTTCTTCTATGACCATTTCGGCGAGCCTTAGTTCATTGCTTTTTAATCCGTCGTTTTTCAACAGTTTTATTTCGGGGATAACCTGAAACACGGCGTTTTCGCAAACAGAACCTTGCCCCTTGACCACGTGAATATGTATCGGCTCGTGGTCGTTGCTGAAGAACAGGAATCGCAGACCGAAGAAAATAAATATTGTAGGCATATTTCGTTTGTTTTATTGTCCCATAAAGATAGGTAATAATTTCATTACTTTCAAATTTTTCCCCAATTTCATTCGCCGTTTACAAATCCCCACGCCCACTCATCGCTCATCACTCATCACTCATCGCTCATCGTTTACAGTTAACCCCCCAAACCTCCCCTAAGGAATAAAAACCGTAACAATCGGCCCGAACGGCCCTTTCCCTCCTTTATTATTTTCGTAGCGCGCGCACAGCCCGAAGCGCTTGCCGCGTTCCTCGTCGCTAAAATCCATCGTCAAGGTCGAGCGCGTCGAAAACGAAGAGTTCGGCAGCAGGGTGAGCGAAGGCTTTTCGCCGTCGGGAATGAAGCCCGAACGCAGCTCCACGCCGTGCACATGCGGCGGCTTGGCCACGCGATGCTCGCGGTTGAGAAACCGGCACTTGATACGCCGGATGATGCCCGTATAAACCTCGATTTCCGGATACTCATCCATCTCGCCCTCCGACCTCTTCCGCGCCTCGGGCACGGTAAGCCCCAGCATCACGCGGTCTTCGTCGGTCACGTGTTCGTTATACCTCAGCGACATGTTCACATACCGCCGGATGCTTTTACTCACCGACACGGCCTTTTCCTTACGGTCAAGCCGGTCGGCCTTTCCGGCATTCGGGCCTTCGGCCGTCGTATACGCATCGCCGTAAACCGCAATTTCGGCGCCCAAAGTAACGATTCGCATTTCGTCGAGTCCCAGTCGCACGTACACCTCTTTTTGCGACAGATAGCCGATGAAGTTCATCAACCACTTAAGAAGCCCTGCAAAAGTTGTGGGCAAATAATCTGTATTTGACATAGTTATATAATATTATAAATGAATAATCGAGTATTCCGAACCGCGCGATTTCAGGTTGCAAACGCGAATTTCCAAATTAGAAATTCTAATTTTCAAATTAGAAATTCGCGTTTTCAAATTAGAAATTCTAATTTCCAAGTTAGAAATTCGCGTTTTCAAATTGGAAATTCTAATTTTTAAGTTAGAAATTCGCGTTTTCAAATTGGAAATTCTAATGTCCAAGTTGCAAATTCGAATTTTTAAATTGGAAATTCGCGTTTTCAACCTGCAATCTTCCGTAAAAAACAAGAAACCGTGTATCACGAGACAATAAATTTCAACGGTCAAAATTAAAGACAGTATTTATAATTTACAAAGGCGAGGCGTAAAAATAAGAATGTTTAACAAAACGGTGCGCGATGAGCGCCGCGCGCTGTTTCGAAACAAATCCGGCCGGCAGTATGCAAAAAAACTTCGTGCACTCCGCGCCTCCGCGTCGAAAATTTTTATTCGAACACAGAGGCGCGACGCGCACGAAGATGAAGTAAAAACCGGCGTCCTTCCGCGTCGCCGCCGGCAGATGGATTTACGGCGCTACCTTACGGCAACCCTGTACGCCTTCCCGTTCAGGCTGACCACATAGATGCCGGCTGGGAGCGCGATGCTGCTACTCCCTGCGGACGGCAGCGTGAATGCCTGCACCTGACGGCCGCTTACGCCGTATATTTTCACCTCGCCCGCCTGCGACGAGGAAAGATGTACCTGCCCGTTGCCGCCCCATATCTCCGTTCCGTCTGCATCTGTCGTCGCGGACGGCGATATGAAATTGACATTCAGCTTGATGTCTTCCTGCACGTAGTGAATCACGAAGGTATATACGCCGTTCTCGACCCCTTTCAGCTCAACCCCCTCGGAATCGGGAATGGCGGTGCGGTTTGTCGTAAGGACGGGAATCAGTCCCGCATTGGCGCCCGTAGGACGTATGACGACGGTAAAATCCTTACGGCTATCAATAAAATGAATGCCCGAAGGCGGATAGATGTCGGCGTCCGACAGGAACGGAATGTTCACCGGTCGCGGTATCGTCGCCAGACCCTCGTATTTCTCTATCGGAATGACAAAGTCGCAGCAACTGTGCGGTTCTTTCAATATGATTTGCCCCTTATATCCGAAATTGGCTATCTGTGTAACGGTAAGCGGTGTCCATGCGTTTTCCCATGTGATGCCGCCGTTGATGCTGCGGAACAGATGCGGCGAACCGCCTTTCAGGTTGAGATCCAGCTTGCCTGCGAACATGGTTGTCGGAGGCACATAGTTCACGCTGTATGTCGGGCGGTTATAGAACGTGAAGAAATCGGTCGTATCCAGACCGCCGCCGACAATCGTAGAAACGATGGCGCCCGTCTGCCCTTCCAGCGCGTCGGGCACGGTAAGGGTCATAAAATCTATCCTGATTACCGTGTCGTTTTTTGCCAGCGTATATTCGGATGGTATCGCCTTGCCGTCCGTGCCGACGATGTAATTTTTTGTCAGTCCGATATATGTCAACTTCACTGTCCGGGGATTTGACGCATCGGGCAGGAACTTGAGTTTTAGCGTCTGCGGACAGCCGGCGTACCACTGATCCTTGCCAAGCTCATCGTTTGCCTCCGGCCAGTTGTATTTCGCTACATTCGATTCGATGCCTGCCTCCGGCGAACCCAGATCAAGGTCTGCAAGAAAAACGCCTTCGCCGTGCGCCTGATCTACCTGAGAGATTCCCAGCTTCAAGTGATACCATTTGCCCGGAATCAGGCTGTCGGCTTTAGCCGTCAGTTTTATGGTAAGCCCGTCGAGTTCCATCATCGCATCTCCGTCGTAAACGGCACGGTAATACTGAGGGTTGAAAGCCCACTTTCTTACTGGATCCGATGTAGCATGAAGATTTACAAGATTGTTTGTAAAAAGATAAGCGCCTACCCCGGTTGTATCCCAAGGCGTATTCCAACCGGGGTCAGCAGGAATAGCCCACGATGCAGCAGTATTTGAATTTCTGTATCCCCAGTTAACCCAGTCCACCCCTACGGGCATACCGTTCGGCAGTTGTGCGATATTGAAGCGGTTGTAGGCTGCAATCTCACTTCCGTTGTAAGGTGTTTTCTCTTTTTTCCCTGGTAAAGAGGGTAATGTAACGGGAGAAGATCCTCCCCCCGGGCTGTCGTAAGGACCGGTAACAAAAAAACCGAACACATCGTTAAAAGTGGAATGTACATATTCCGGATATTCTTCGCAGCCGAATACATAGTCAAACGAAACGCTGCTGATTGCCGGCTGGAAATCAAATTGCAGAATACTTCCGCGTGAAACCTGGTGGGGGCTGGGAGGTGGATATGCTATTGTATTCAAATCCGGATCGTTAAGTTGGTTAATACCGGAAGAGGAATAGGTACTATAAGAACCCGCGCTTACGCCGTCTGCGCCAACTCCTTGACTAAATGCATTTGTCATCTGATTCGGCCCTTCATGCCCCCATGTATGACCGGAAGACAGTAACAGTCCCTTTTCAATGTCAAAATTGCTGTCACCTTTCGTAAAATATGCCAGACCGCGATTGCCTACTCCATACTGATTTGTATAGGTATTCGTTTCATTCCAGGCATTGCCTCCGCTTGAAACGCCGCCCCATCCTTTAAACGTTACATTCTGTATCCGCGCCTCGTCGGACGGCGTATGAGAATGAAGCAGGATTTTTTTGACAAGCTCCGAAGGAGTGTAGGCATGAATGTCCGCATCTCTGTCAACATGAATACTGCCTGCCGCAGGAGTAGTAGCCATCCAGTCGTCGTGATCCATGCTGCTGCTTAACCCGGATTCGGAGATTCGCAATTCGACAACAGCCGGCGCCACTTCCTTTTCTGCTTTCATACGGGCTTGTTTGACGTCCAGACCCTGTTTTACATACTCATCGGTTAAGGCTTCGATTCGAAGTTCCTGCTCAAGCGTAAAGTTGGTTTTCGACTTCAACTGCGCATGTGCAGTGTCGAGGCCGCACCATACGCACACGGCCAGAAATGCTGATAAAAAAACGTGTTTTCTCATATCAATCTTATTTTAAAAATGAATAATAAAAAGTGCGTGCGAACGGCAAGGCGCAACGGGACGGGAAGCGCGCCGGAGAAAAAAAGAAAGCACGCCTCCGCTTTACGGAGACATGCTTCACTGTAATATGTGGAAAAGAAACTGAACCGACTATGTATTCGGAAGGCCGTTTTGCCCCCCCCCGCAAAATTCGTGCCAAAGCCTGTGTTCAACAGGCTATTACGAAGATTTTTCGTATCGGAAGTATGAGCGACAGTTTTCATATAAAATACTTTATTTTATTCCTGCAACGGCAAAAAGCAACTGCTTCTGCCGTCGCAATACAGGTTTCTTTTAAATTAAACCGTGCAAAAATACAAATTATTTTATATAATAGCATTGTATCGGCTGTTTTTCTTTGAATAAATGTTGCGGCTTACCATTTGCAGCCCCCGGAAAGCCGATGGCGGGAACCGGCGCCTTCTTGCAAACTTCGGGGATAAACTATAAACTATGAACGAAGATGTATGAACGATGAGAGATGAGTGGGCCGCTTACGCCGGTTAAGGCCGGCGCAGACACGGGATTTACATGCTTTTATATTACACGAAAAACTACTACCTTTGACGCCATAATTTTTAATATACACGACGATGAAAAAAACAATTGTTTTTATGGGATTCACATTATTGATGGGAGCGTGCGTCACGTCTCCGAATAAAAAGGCGGAAACGGTGGAGCCACACGCAAATCCGTTCCTGACCGGGTATGTCACGCCTTTCGGCATACCTCCGTTCGAGCAAATTTCGCTCGACGACTACAAGCCGGCCATACTTCAGGGTATGGACGAACAGAAGAAGGAAGTGGAGGCCATCACCGGCAATGCGGCCGAGCCTGACTTCGAGAATACAATCTTTGCGTTCGACCAGAGCGGGCAGTTGCTTTCGAGGGTATACACCGTCTTCTCCGGACAAAACAGCGCCAATACGTCGGACGAAATGCAGGCGTTGAGCAAGGAGCTTTCGCCCCTGATGTCGGCGCACAGAGACGACATTTCGCTCAATCCGAAACTCTTTGCCCGCGTAAAGGCCGTATACGACAAACGCGACGGGCTGAACCTGACGAAGGAGCAGGCCAAATTGCTGGAAGAAACGTACAAGAATTTCGTGCGCGGCGGCGCCAATCTGCCCGAAGATAAACAGGCACGGCTGCGCGAGCTGAACAGCGAGATTGCCATGCTGCAACTCACCTTCGGACAGAATATGCTGAAGGAAACAAACGCCTTCAGGCTGGTAATCGACAATAAAGACGACCTCGCCGGATTGCCCGACAACCTGATCGCCGCAGCCGCCGACGATGCCCGTGCGGCAGGCGAAGACGGCAAATGGGTCTTCACGCTGCAAAACCCCAGCATCATGCCTTTCCTGCAATTCTCCGACAAACGCGAACTGCGCGAAAAAATCTTCACAGGATACATCAGCCGGGGCAACAACAACAACGAGGCCGACAACAAAGAGACAGTGAAAAAGCTCGTCAAGGCGCGGCTCGAAAAGGCGCGACTGATGGGATACGACCACTACGCCGCATTTGCGCTGGACGACAGGATGGCAAAGAACGCCGACAACGTCTACAAACTGCTGCACGAGGTATGGGAGCCGACGCTGGCAAAGGCAAAGGCCGAACTTGCCGACCTGCAGGACATAATGAAGCAGGACGGCATCGAAGGCGAACCGAAGGGCTGGGACTGGCGCTACTATAACGAGAAGGTGATGAAAGCGCGTTTCGACATCGACGAGACTGCCGTCCGCCCCTACCTGCAACTCGAAAAGGTGCGCGAGGGAATGTTCTACGTAGCAAACAAGCTATACGGCATTACATTCACGGAACTGACGGACGTGCCCAAACCGCACGAAGACGCCGTGGCCTTCGAATGTAAGGAGGCCGACGGCACGCATCTCGGCGTGCTTTTCATGGACTATTTCCCGCGGGCAAGCAAGCGCGGCGGAGCGTGGTGCGGCTCGTACCGCCAGCAGACGTACAGGGACGGCCGGCGCGTCGCCCCGTTAGTGACCATCGTCTGCAACTTTACCAAACCCGCCGCCGGGCAGCCGGCGCTGCTTAGCGTGGACGAGGCTTCGACCATGTTCCACGAGTTCGGGCACGCGCTGCACAGCCTCTTCAGGGACGTGCACTACTACGGCGTGGCGGGCGTGCCGCGCGACTTTGTGGAGCTTCCCTCGCAGGTGATGGAGCACTGGGTGCTCGAACCGGAAGTGCTCAAAGTATATGCCAAGCATTATCAGACGGGCGAGGACATGCCTGCCGAACTGGTCAAGAAACTGGAAGAAAGCAGCAAGTACGGACAGGGCTTTGCAACGGCCGAATACGTGCAGGCTTCGATTCTGGACATGGACTACCACGTGCTGACCGACGTGCCCGACGATCTGGACGTCCCGAAGTTCGAATCCGGGTCGATGGACAAACTGCACGCCCTGCCGCAAATCCCGCCGCGATACCGCTCCACCTATTTCAATCACACGATGGGCGGCGGCTATACGGCCGGTTATTACAGCTACATGTGGGCTGAAGTGCTCGACGCCGACGCCTTCGAAGCCTATAAGGAAACCGGCGACATTTTCGATCAGGCCACAGCCAAACGCTTCCGCGAATACGTGCTTACGCCCGGAGGTATCGACGACGCCATGACGATGTACCGGAATTTCCGCGGGAAAGAACCGGACACCACGCCGCTGCTAAAAAACCGCGGGTTGAAATAATATTGCGCATATCTTTTTCGTTATAATATCGAATTTACTGCCATAGTTAATTTCTGCTTCCTTCACTTCATGCAAACGGGCATCGGAAGGAAGCAGTTTTTTTGCCGGCATATTCGATTATTTTAAACGGACAAACATGAACAGCCTTTACGACAAACGACAATATCTGAAATACGTATTCATTATCGTAGCGATGCTGATAGCCGTCGGTTCGGTTGTCGTATCCAACTCGATGGTCAACAAACTCGCGGCGGAAGAACGCCAGAAGATGGAGGTATGGACGGAGGCCTACCGCTTCTTCCTGATGGAAGACACGGTTGCCAATCCGTACATGCTTATGCTTAAAGTAATAGGAGGCAATACGACAATCCCCGTCATCCTGTACGACGAAAAGAGCGACAGCGTGGAGCCGCGCAACCTCGACGCTCCGGAAAAGAACCGGGAAACTTTTTTCAGAGGAAAGATGCAGGAGTTTAAAACGCGGCACGAACCGTTCGTCATCGAAGCCGGAGAAAAGAAGCAATACCTCTACTACGACGATTCCATCATCCTGAAGCAACTGGAGATATATCCCTACATACAACTGCTGGTCGTCTTTGTATTCATGATGATAGCCTTCTTTGCACTGACGAGCACGAAGAAAGCCGAGCAGAACAAAGTCTGGGTCGGACTGTCCAAAGAGACAGCCCACCAGTTAGGGACGCCCATCTCGTCGCTGATGGCGTGGATCGAATACCTGAAGACAAAAGAAATAGACGCCTCGTACCTGACCGAGATGGAAAAAGACGTGAAACGGCTCGAAATGATTGTCGACCGGTTCTCAAAAATCGGCTCCAATCCCGATCCCCTGCCGCTGAACATCAACGAAGCCGTACGTTCGGCCTGCGGATACCTCGAATCGCGCATCTCGTCAAAGGTGAAAATAAATCTGGAACTCCCCGACAAACCCGTCCTCACGCTGATGAACGAATCGCTCTTCTCGTGGGTAATCGAAAACCTGACCAAAAACGCCGTGGACGCAATGAACGGAGAGGGCGTCATCACCTGTCAGGTTGTCGAAAAAGGCAGCAAAGTCCGGCTCGACATCACGGATACGGGCAGGGGCATCCCCAAGTCGAAATTCAAAACCATCTTCAATCCGGGCTATACCACCAAGGCGCGCGGCTGGGGGCTGGGGCTTTCGCTCGTCAAACGCATTGTCGAATCGTATCCCGGAGGCAAAATATTCGTAAAGAACTCCGAACCGGGCAAGGGCGCCACCTTCCGCGTCGAGATGCGGAAATACCGCAAAATGCTGTAACCGGATTTTCACTTCCGCATTTGCCGTAAACCCGTCGGCAGTTGTTACAGATGTATTTGTCAAATCCTTGCCGGCGTTATATACAAGTTTACGGCCATTGTCTTCGCGTAATATTTGCCTGAATACATTGCATTCGCCTGAATTTCCGACGGTAACGGATGCCGTTTCGACTGTGCCGCGTTTTCTGTCGGAAAATCTCCCTGCGGCAAACGCGAAAAAGTGGTTTGAATGACAGCCTGCACATTAAATCCCAAACCATTCATCTTTCCAACTCTTGGCCGGGTCGCATCTCCACAGAGTTTCGCACCATGACTAACCGGTTAATGTCCTATTTTTCATGTGGATTAAGAAATTTCGTCGAAGCATAAACAAAGTCTCTCCGAAGACAAAAAAATATGCAATCATATCCGGTTTTTTCGCTATAAACTCTTATTTTTCGTTTTTATATAATGATTGCGAAAGATTTGTTTTTTTTGACTATGTTTGTATGAAATAAATGTTGCGTATGAAGGTACTTATTGTCGAAGACGAAACGGCTGCTTACGAAAATCTGAAAAGTATCATCTCGGAGGTTGATCCTACGGTGGAATTTTTAGGCCATACGGAAAGTATTATTCAAACAGTCAGATGGTTAAATAATCACCTGATGCCGGATTTGATTTTTATGGACATACATCTTTCCGACGGTTCGGCGTTCAACATTTTTAGTGCGGTTACCATTGATACACCCGTGGTGTTTACCACGGCATACGACGAACACGCCATAGAAGCATTTAAGGTAAACAGTATTGACTATTTGTTGAAACCTATCGAATTGAATGAAATACGACGCGCCATGAACAAATATCGCAAATTGACAAGTTCGATTTTTCATAGCCGTTTTAATGATCTTTCCCGTCTGATGCTTTCAGGGCAATTTTCGGACAAGTTGCTGATACCAAACAGTAATGAATTGATTCCCGTCAATATATCCCGGATTTCTTATTTTTACAGCAGTAGCGGCAATACGTGCGTGGTGTTGAAAGACAATACCAGTTTTCATTATACCCGGACGCTGGACGGCATTTTCGATTTACTTAACCCTTCTTTGTTTTTTCGTGCAAACAAGCAATTTATCATTTCGAAAGACAGTGTTAAAAACATAACCATCTGGTTCGATAATCGCCTGCTTGTCACATTAGACGCCAATGTACCCGAACGAGTCTACATTAGCAAAAACAAGGCTTCTCTTTTTAAGAAATGGCTGACTACGGGCTGATTTCTGCAAAAATTTCGATAAATGATAAAGTAAACATTTCCGCAATCGCGAAAAATGCTGTTCTTTGCGTACTTTTGTCCTCTAAATCAGACTGAGCATACGCGAATGGCAACGATTCTGTTTCACGATATTGTATATGGTCCCGTCCGCAGCCGCCGCCTCGGCGTTTCACTGGGGATCAATATTTCGCCTTCCGATGGCAAACGGTGTACGTTCAACTGTATCTACTGCGAATGTGGACTGAACGAAGCGTATCCAGCCAAGGCAAAAGCCCCGCGACGTGAAGACGTGCGCGAGGCTCTGAATATAAAGTTATCGCAGATGGCGTCTGAAAATACCTTCCCTGATGTGATTACTTTTTCGGGAAACGGCGAGTCAACGTTGCACCCTGCCTTTGCCGGAATTATCGACGACACACTGGCGTTGCGAGACCGCTGGTGCCCTCAAGCAAAAGTCGCTGTACTCTCTAACTCCACCATGGTATGGAAAGAGTCTGTTTTTCAAGCGCTGTGCCGCGTAGACGAAAATATTATGAAACTTGATTCGGCGACGAATATGCGTATGCAACAGATTGACCAGCCCGAATCGGCGGATTTTACATGTGAGCAGGTCATCCGCCAACTTTGCCGTTTCAGCGGGAAAGTAATTATCCAGACGATTTTCCTGCGCGGCGAACGTAATGGAGTCATCATTGATAATACCGGCGAAGCGGAAGTTGATGCATGGATAGCCGCACTTAAAAAAATCAATCCACGCAAAGTGATGATATACACCATTGACCGCGAAACGCCGGTAAAATCACTTCAGAAGGTACCAAAAGAAGATTTGATGGTTATTGCAGCCCGCGTCAAGGCTGCAGGATTCGAAATTTCGGTTTCGACGTGAATGTTTTCTGTGGAGACCTTCCGCCGGAATAATCACAAGCCTGAGTTCGACAGACATAAGAAAAGGCAAAAAGATTTGGAACTATGAGCATACTTTCCGATATACGCCACCCGATTCTTTTTACCTCCCGCGTTTGACGCCCCTGATTGTATGACAGGCATTGTCGCGTGTATAAATCCGGAAAATATATATGCCGGCCGGTAACGATTGCGTGTTGATTATCTTGTCCGGGCTATTGAGTTGCAGGTATTGTTTCCCGTTGACGGCATATACCTCAATTTTGGAAATATTCGCCACTCCGCTGACTTCTACCACATTTTCAAATACGCTTGGGTGAAGCGCAATCGTTTCCATTGTAACAGGTTCACTGCTGCTCAAGGGCGAGATTTCCGCTTTTGAACTGAGGTCGCTTTCATGACTGCTATACAACGTAGACACTTGATAATATGATGTGTGCTCCAAATCATCAGGATCGACATATCTGCGCACCGATGCGGATGCCGTAGTTATTTTTACATTGTTGCGATAGATATTGTATCCGTTGATTTCAGGAAAGGCTATAGGCGGTAAGCTGTACAGTGTGATGTCGTTTTTTTCGATAACGGCGGCGGTCTGTATCTTTTTTGGTTTCGCCGTTCCTGATGAAATCACAGTCTCCGGTTCCGGTGCGGCGGAATATGTCGTCGGCAAGTCACCTTCGGCGGAAGTGACGATGCCGGCAATAAAGAAATTCATATTAAAATCATGGTCTGTTTCATAAAGCGATTTCCATTTCACGCCGTCATACGAATAAATATCGCCTTTCCCGCTTATGGCAGGGCCTGCGTCGCAATAGGCGGGATAATTTTTCGGATTTTCAACATACAACGCCACGATTAACTGACTATTCCCGTTGATGACGAAAGGCTTCAACAGGGAGATTGTATTTGTTTCGTAGTAGGACGAGTGTGACGAATTGGCGATTTTCTGTCTGTAAACCCTGTCTCCCTGAGCTATATATATTTCATAGGTATTGTTTCTGACCGGCAAAAATTTTATTGCCGTAAGTGTTCTGCGATGGAGAGGCCTAATATCGTCTTTTGTCCACAATTGCCCGAAATAAAACGGTTTGACATATCCATCTTCATCCATTGAGATCGCCACGTCGGCGCTCCTTTCCCCCCAATAGATAGTTTGCTCATACACGGGAGATTGCCACGAAACAGCCACTTTCCCCGATATGGTAAACGCGGCGGCCACGTTTGCCGGCGTTTTATATTCCGGCACATAAAGAGATTGATTAAGAAATTCCGACTCATTACCATTGTCATACACGGCAGACACGCTGTAATTGTGACTGCCATAATCGGATATGTCGCTCTCGAAAAAAAGGTTTTCTGTCTTGCCTATTCGCAAATTGTTGTCGTATATGTAATAAGCGTCCGGTTTTCCCAGAGCGGGCACTTTCCATGTCAATTGTACCCTTTTGTCGGAATAAGTGATCGACAAGTCACGGGGAGCAGGCAGGGCGCCCTGATGATAACGACCTGCAAGCATCTGTACGCCGGAATGAAGAGGATCAAGCCAGACGTCCATGCGCGTGCTGTCGGCAAAACTGTATCTGTTCCAATGATAGCTCATCTTGCCGTACAAGTTAAGCCCTCCCGGGTCGAGGCAGGAAGAATTTCCGCCTGTCAGCGTACCTACAATCAGTTTGTGTTCGTTAAACAGCGGTGCGCCCGACGAACCTTTTTCCGTAATACCGTGTCCGTTGAGGGTCGCGTTGAAAACGGTATTCCAATGCGCATGTTGATCGCTTTTTATACCGTCGAGCGATTCGAATGTGGAATGCGAAATGGGGTGGAGAAACGTGGAAATCACTTTATATTCGCCCCAAGGATGATGAATGCTTGCGCCCGATTTTGCAGGATTGTTGCTGTGATCCCATCCATTATAGTATACATTATAATATTGAGGAATCATTTCATTCAACAACAAAAGCAAACCGTCGGAGCCTCCCCGGATGTCACTTACCGCAATCTTTCTGCATCCTACCATGGTTTTGGCTCCCGTCGATGCTGTCGACAGATTACAGCCTTCGCGTTCGTAATGAAAATAGAACATCCACTGCTCCATATCCTCTTCGGAAGCCGTCAGATTATTGCTTCCGAATGAGCAATGATGCGCCGTAAGGATATACGGTTTCAGGTCTTGCGCGGTATTGTTCACAAGCGACGCGCTGCAGAGGTATTCTTTTGAAGCGATGCGCTGTACCATCCTGCAGACGCCTTTTTTCTGGTTTTGCCAGGCGTCGCCTTCTTCGCAGTTGATGCTTACTTCGCACGCGCCGGCGCGTAATTCAACTTTGCCGTTGCGGATGAGAAGGTTGTTATATCCGTATCCGATGCCTTCAATTTCGATGCGGGGCGCTTCGCCCGAAGGCGCCGCCACATACTCGAGCGTAAGTTCATCTCCAACAACAAATTCGGTAGCAAACCGTCTGCCCGAAGGATTGGTGCGGTTCGTATAGGCGCCAAGTATATGGGACTTTTCGGTATTGTATATGAACAGTTTTCCTCCTTCCGGAATGTAAAATTCCGAATAATAAAGCATCATGGCGATGGCGTCTTTTGCCCGGATGACCAGTTGCCAAATTTTCTCACCGTCCGGAAGCGTATGCCATTCGCCTGTGTTCAATATATTATAATGTACGTCAATGATAATTCCAATGGCCGGGGGCAATCCTTTATTTTCTGTTTGCCATTCATCTATACTTTTGAGTTTCTGCACATTAAATGTGACGGGAATCTGTTCCGCTGCAGTATTATTTCGCAACGTTACAAACGACCGGAAACTCGGAGGGATTCCTCCTTCGCTGATCTGCGCAGACAAGTTTGATATCTGCACAGCAAATAGATTTATAAAACATATTATCCAGCAATGAAGATATGATTTTTTATTCATAATACATTGAATCAATAATCGACAACAAATATAAGCAAAATTCTCGTCAAGCAAGCCGTTCAATATGAAAAAATTGACCGATTTCCGATACATACAAAGCAACCGTCTGATATTTAGACAACATCTATTTTCTTCCTGCAATCCATAGGCCAAGCAAAATGAGCGCTGCACCTGTCAAAATAAATGCAGTGACGTGCTCCGAGAGCACGATGGCGGCAGTAATAATCGTAACGACCGGTGAAAAATAAAGATAGCTGTTAGTTTTTACAATCCCAAGTTCACGCATCGCCGAATTCCACATCACATAGCACAGCGACGAAGCTATCAGTCCCAGAAACAACAAATTCCCCCATACGGCAGGACGTTGCAGTATTTCGACCGAAAAATGAAACGGCTCATACAGGAAATAAGGCGAAAGCGTCAGTAATCCGTACAGAAAGAGACGGCGGGTGATGAACATTGTGCTGTAATTATGGCGAAGTTTCTTCACCAGCAGGCAATAAACCGCCCAGCAACAGATGGCGGCAAATGCAAGAATATCTCCCAAAGGACTCATTTTAAGCACAAAATTCCCGTTTAGTATCACAAGTGTAATGCCAATCATCGCCACAGCCGAACCCATACGGAAACCGCGCGACAACCGTTCGCCCAGCACAAAATGCGACAGTATCGCCGCAATCAACGGCACGGATGCACAAATTAGTGATACGTCGGTCGCTTGTGCATAAACGAGCGCCGAGTTTTCGGTCAGAAAATACAGCGAACCGCCGAACACCCCCATACCGGCGAAAAATGCTTCGTCGCGTAACGAACGGACACTGTGCGTTCGCGGATAAAGTATCCACAGAAAAACATAACCCAACAGAAAACGGTAAAACATGATCTGCGCCGGAGACAGTCCCTCGTTCAGTAATGCTTTTGAAGCCACCATCGTCGTACCCCATATCACGGTCGTAATTCCCGCCATGGCGTGATATAAATAACGGTTGTGTTGCATGGCGCAAAAATAATTCGAAAATTCCGAAATGCAATATTTCAACGATTCGATTGTTTCGTCATCCGACCATTCGAAGATTCCGTTATTTTTCTATAACAGTGAACTCCTATCTTAATTTTATACGTATATTTGCCTCGTTTTAGTTTCATTTCTCACTCGTCGAAAGGAATATATTTACGCATTTCCATTCCTTGGGGGCGAACGGAAGCAGAGTGGTTATTTCCGAACGAAAGGGAGGAGTCAAAAAAAACAGATATGAAAACAAATACCTCGGAGCGAAAAAAGATTGTAGGACGTATCTCTCAGATATTGGGTCCGGTTATTGATGTCAGTTTTGAGCCGGAAAACGAATCGGAGGCGCATACCGTGTTGCCGTCCATCCATGACGCCGTGACGATCCGTCGTCCCGACGGGCGTGTCCTGATTGCAGAGATTCAGCAGCATACGGGCGAAAACTGCGTCCGTTCGGTAGCAATGGATTCTACGGACGGCCTGCGCCGCGGCATGGAGGCGGTGTCGTTTTACATGCCCATCTGTATGCCTGTGGGGGAACAGATTAAGGGACGTTTGCTGAATGTAGTCGGTGAAGCGATAGACGGTATGGGGCAATTCGACACGACCGGTGCGCAGCCGATTCACCGTGATGCTCCGAAGTTCGAAGACTTGTCGACCACGCAGGAGATCCTCCTCACCGGCATCAAGGTGATAGACCTGCTGGAGCCTTATGTCAAGGGTGGCAAAATCGGGCTGTTCGGCGGTGCAGGCGTAGGAAAGACCGTCTTAATCATGGAGATGATAAATAACATCGCCAAAAAGCACAACGGGTTTTCCGTTTTTTCCGGCGTAGGCGAACGTACACGCGAAGGCAACGATTTGCTGCGCGAAATGATTTCGTCCGGCGTAATTCGTTACGGGAAGGCGTTTGAAGAAAGCATGGAAAAGGGGCATTGGGATCTCTCGACGATTGATTACGGGGAACTGTCCAAATCGCAGGCTACGCTGGTATTCGGGCAGATGAACGAGCCGCCGGGCGCGCGGGCGTCGGTAGCCTTGTCCGGGCTGACGATTGCCGAGGCATTTCGCGATGCGGACGGCGGCGCAAAGGACATCCTCTTTTTCATCGACAACATTTTCCGTTTCACGCAGGCGGGGAGCGAGGTGTCCGCCCTGCTGGGACGGATGCCCTCGGCAGTGGGCTATCAACCCACGCTGGCTACGGAGATGGGCAACATGCAGGAACGCATTACTTCGACGAAAAACGGTTCCATCACATCCATTCAGGCGGTGTACGTTCCGGCCGATGACCTGACCGACCCGGCGCCCGCCACGACGTTTACCTACCTCGACGCCACTACGGTATTGAGCCGCAGGATTACGGAACTGGGCATTTATCCGGCCGTAGACCCGCTGGAATCCACCTCGCGTATCCTTGACCCGAATATCGTCGGCGAGGCGCACTACCGCACGGCGCAGCGCATCAAACAGATATTGCAGCGCAACAAGGAATTGCAGGACATTATCTCCATCCTCGGCATGGAAGAACTGTCGGATGAAGACCGCACGACCGTCAACCGTGCCCGGCGCATTCAGCGCTTCTTGTCGCAGCCTTTCACCGTAGCGGAGCAGTACACGGGCGTTCCGGGCGTGATGGTTTCCATAGAAGACACCATCAAGGGCTTCAACATGATAATGGACGGCGAAGCAGACCATATCCCCGAAGCGGCATTCCTCCACGTCGGAACGATCGAAGACGTGTTCGCAAAAGCGGAAGCCATTAAAAAACAGGCCGCCCTGTAACGCCAAACCTTGTTTATCCCGATACATCAATGGCTGCAAGCAATCTATACATGACGATCCTCTCGCCGAAGGGTACGATTTACGAAGGCCCTGTCCTCTCTGCCACTTTTCCCGGCGCGGCAGGGCGTTTTGCCGTCTATCCGTCTCACGCCCCTATTATTGCCGCGTTAAAGGCCGGGGTAATTGCCTGCCGGACGGAGCAGGACAGGCCGCTGGCCATTTCCGTCGGCAGCGGCTTTGTGGAAGTCAGCAACAACCGCATGACCGTGTGCGTGGAAGAAGACCGGACGGCGGACGGCACGAACATGTCCCCCAAACAACATCCCGAACATGAGCGCTAAAATATACCGGCGAAGGGAAGTAAATCGCATCGTCCTGACGGGTGTCGTCCTGTTCGGCCTTCTTGAGGAGGCGGCGATCTGTTTTCTCTTCCCGCAGTATTACACGTGCTATATGCTTTTCATCCCGTGCTATTTCCTCCTGCTGGCGGTAAGCCTGCTGTGGGGCATGGCACACTTCCGCGCGGAGCAAATCCACATCAGGCGGGCGCTGGCAAGGATGATGCTGCTGAACGTGTCGCAGTTCATCACCTCTGCCGCAATCATTGTATGCTACGCGCTTTTTGTCGGCGAACAGAAGAACGCCTTTATACTTGCGTTCGGTCTCTACTACATCTGGTTTCTCGGGCTGAAACTGTTCGTGTTCTACAATATGGAACATTTCAATAAATTCAAACGACTGCAAAACAAAAAGAAATAATATGCGAATCCGTTCGTGGAACAATAAATTACTGTGGATATGTGCAGCGGCGCTCCTGACCGTTTCCGCGCCCGCCGCCGCAACGGAAGGCGGAGAACCGGATGCCAAAGCCATCATCTTCGAACATTTGCAGGACAGTTACTGGTGGCATATCACAACCATCGGCAAACATCATGTTACGGTTTACCTGCCTGTGATTGTATATTCTCCGCACAGCGGGCTGCACGTGTTTTCGTCCTCCCGCATTGCGCACGGCGAGGCCTGCGAGGGATTCCGCATCGCCGGCGAGGGCCGGCACAAAGGCAAAGTGGTCGAACGCAATGCGGCGGGCGAAGAGGTGCGTCCCATAGATATTTCGCTGACCAAAACGGCGTTTGCACTGATCTTCAATTCCCTGCTTGTGCTCGTGATATTCCTGTCCGTCGCCGCATGGTACAGGCGGCATCCCGGACATGCGGCGCCGGGCAGACTGATCGGTACGATCGAAATGCTGGTAATGAATATCGAAGAAGACATCATCCGCAAAAGCATCGGCAAAGACTATGCGCGGTATTCGCCCTACCTGCTGACGGCGTTTTTCTTTATTCTTGTCAATAACGTGATGGGGCTGGTGCCCGTGTTCCCCGGAGGCGCGAACACGACGGGCAACATTGCGGTTACGCTTACGCTGGCAATATGCACAACGCTGGCGGTTAACCTGTTTGGAAACAGGGAATACTGGAGGGAAATCCTCTGGCCGCGGGTGCCGATGTGGATGAAGGCGCCGGCGCCCCTGATGCCCCTGATAGAGATTGCAGGCGTCATTTCGAAACCTTTCGCCCTGATGATTCGTCTGTTTGCAAACATCACGGCCGGCCATGCGATTGTATTGTCGCTGATGACCCTGATTTTTGTTACGGTGAAGATGGGCGCGGCAATGAATATAGGGATGACGGCCTTTGCAATACTGCTGTCCGTCTTCATGAACCTCCTCGAACTGCTGGTAGCGTATATTCAGGCGTATGTATTCACCATTCTTTCTGCCGTATTCATAGGGCTTTCGCGGCCGGAAGCACATGCCGGGAACAGGAAAGAGCACATCAGGTCAAAATAAATAATATGTATACGGACAATCTTCATTTATTCTTGCAGCATCCGGACGACGGAATAAACAGCCCTTTTCCGGGAAAAGACGAAAAATCCACGCGCGTGTTTGAAATAAACACGCGCGGGCATAAAGCAAACACGCGCGAACTTGAAACAAACACGCGCGAGGATTCCGGCGTTTTTCACGCCCCGGAAGTCCTTTTGCCCGTCCGGACGACGGTTGCCGGCACGGAAGATCGCGGCTTTCAACCGGTAGAAATATCATATCCGATATACATTATAAATAATAACCATTTAAAATGAATAGATTATGGAATTAGCAAGTATTTTATTGCAAGCGGCAGAAACGAGTTTAAACGCAGTAGGCGCCACGATCGGCGCAGGATTGGCCGTAATCGGCGCAGGCATCGGTATCGGTAAAATCGGCTCGAGCGCGATGGAAGCCATCGGCCGTCAGCCCGATGCGGCCGGCGACGTGCGCATGTCGATGATCATCAGCGCCGCGCTGATAGAAGGCGCCGCGCTGTTTGCGATAGTGGTCTGTTTCCTGGCGCTTTAATGAGGAGGATTACGGGATGTCGCTATTAACACCCGATTTAGGACTGCTGTTCTGGATGACGATCTCCTTCGGCATCGTGTTCGGACTGCTGGCCAAATTCGGTTTCCCCGTGATCACGCGGATGGTGGACGAGCGGAATGCGCATATCCGCCGTTCGCTTGATGCGGCGGACGAGGCGAACAGACAGCTCGCAAGCATCCGGCAGCAGTCGGCAGCCATCTTGAAGGAAGCGCAGGACAGCCGGTATGAAATCCTGAAACGAGCCGCGGACAGCGGCGCCCGCATCGTGCACGAAGCCAGGGAGCAGGCCGCCGCCGAGATGAAAAAGCAACTGGCCGAAGCCGCAGGGCGCATTGAGGCCGAGAAACAGAAAGCGCTTGTCGACATCCGCCGGCAGGCCGCGATGCTGTCGGTAGACATTGCGGAAAAAATTCTGCACCGGGAACTTGAACGCAGCGACGAGAGCCGGCAGGCGCTTGTGGAAAAACTGCTGGAAGAAGTGGAATCGGAAACGGCAAGGAACTGACCGCACGGCGATGAACGAAGGACTGATTTCGAGACGATACGCGAAGGCGCTGTACCGGTACGCCGAGGAACGGCGCGAAGAACAGACGCTGTACCGCAGCATGAAAGCGCTGATTGAAAACCTGCGCGCACTGCCGGAACTGCACGAAACGCTGTGCAGCCCGATGGTTGCAGCCGGAGACAAGGAGACGCTGCTGCGCCATGCCGCCGACGTTCCCCAAGAGAGCTACCTCGCCTTTGTGCGGCTGATACTGGCCAACCGTCGCGAAAAGTCGCTGATGAAAATCGCACTCGGCTACACGGAATACTATCTGCGGAAGAAGCGCATTTCCGTCGTACACCTGACGTTTGCCACAGCGATGCCGCAAAGGATACTGTCGCGCATGAGGGACGATTTCGAACGAATCACCCACGGCGAAGTGGAATTATCCGTACAAATAGACCCGGCCATCGGCGGGGGATTCGTGTTCCGGATAAACGACCGCCGTCTCGACGCATCCGTGGCAGGGCAACTTGCCCTGATCAGAAAACAGATTGCAGAAGAAAACAAGTACGGATTATTATAGAAAAAAAGAACAAAACATGAATGACAGCATAAAAATCAGCGAAGTGTCGGACGTATTGAAGATGCAACTTGAAAAGCTCAATACGAAGCCGGTATACGACGAAGTAGGCGTCGTGTTGCAGGTAAGCGACGGCGTGGCGCGCATTTTCGGCCTTCGGAATGCGGAAGCGAACGAGTTGCTCGAGTTCGAAAACGGGATGAAAGGCGTAGTGATGAATCTCGAAGAAGACAACGTGGGCGCCGTACTGCTCGGCCGGACGGACAGAATCAAAGAAGGATTCTCGGTGAAGCGAACAAAAGAAATCGCCGACATCGCGGTAGGCGAAGGGTTGCCGGGGCGCGTGATTAATCCGCTCGGTGAACCGATTGACGGCGGCGGCGCCATCGGCGGCGAATGTTTCCGTATGCCGCTCGAACGAAAGGCGCCCGGCGTGATTTTCCGTCAACCGGTGAATGAACCGCTCCAGACAGGCATAAAAGCCATCGACGCCATGATTCCGATAGGACGCGGACAACGCGAACTGATTATCGGCGACCGTCAGACAGGCAAGACGACCATCGCCATCGACACGATCCTCAACCAGCGCGCAGGCTTCCTGAACGGCAAGCCCGTGTACTGCATCTATGTGGCCGTAGGACAGAAAGGCTCCACCGTGGCATCCCTCGTCAATACGCTCAGGGAGAAGGGCGCGATGGACTACACCGTCGTAGTGGCGGCTACAGCTGCCGACCCTGCCTCGCTGCGCTACTTCGCGCCGTTTGCAGGAGCCGCCATCGGCGAATATTTCCGCGATACGGGGCGCCATGCGCTGGTAATCTACGACGACCTGTCGAAACAGGCCGTAGCATACCGCGAAGTGTCGCTGATTCTGCGCCGCCCGTCCGGACGCGAAGCCTATCCGGGCGACATCTTCTATCTCCATTCCCGCCTGCTGGAGCGCGCCGCCCGCATCATTGACCAGCAGGAGATAGCCGAACGCATGAACGACCTGCCCGACAGCCTGCGCGGAAAAGTCAGGGGAGGCGGCTCGCTTACCGCGCTGCCGATCATCGAAACGCAGGCGGGAGACGTGTCGGCATATATCCCGACAAACGTCATCTCGATAACCGACGGACAGATATTTCTCGAAACCGACCTATTCAATCAGGGCGTGCGCCCGGCCATCAACGTAGGCATCTCCGTGTCGCGCGTGGGCGGAAATGCGCAGATAAAGGCAATGAAAAAAGTGGCGGGCACGCTGAAAATAGACCAGGCGCAGTATCGCGAACTGGAATCGTTCACAAAATTCGGCGGCGACCTCGACCCCGTCACGGCTTTCACTATCGACAAGGGGCAGAAGAACAAACAACTGTTGATACAGCCGCAATACTCGCCCATGCCGGTGGAGGAGCAGATTGCGACGCTGTACTGCGGCACGCACGGACTGTTGCGACACGTGCCCCACGGCAAGGTGGGCGAGTTTGAACAGTCGTTCCTCAGCCTGCTCAGGATGTATCACGAAGACGACATCCTCGCACCGTTGCGCAAGGGCATCGCGGACGAAGAAGTGATGAAGCGAATCGAACGGGCTGCAGCGGAAATCCTCCCCGCCGGCAACGACCCGGAGAAACGGGACGAACGACACGCAGACGCAGAATAATGGCAACACTCAGAGAAATAAGGGGACGCATCGTTTCCATCACAAGCACCCGGAAAATCACTTCGGCTATGAAGATGGTTTCATCCTCAAAGCTGCACAGGGCGCAGGCCACGCTTAAAAGCGTGCAGCCGTACATGCAGGCGCTGCACCACATTGCGCGCCGCCTGCTGCCCGACGCCGACGGCGCGCCGCGAACGGTGCGCCGTGCCGCGATCGTCGTTTTCGCCTCCGACAGCGCCCTCTGCGGCGCGTTCAACGCCAATGCCATCCGCGAGATGCAAAGCGCGCTCGCCGCATACCGCCGGCAGGAAGTGGAACCCTTGCTGTATGGCGTGGGGAAAAAGGTGTCCGACTATGCGCGCAAAGAAGGGCTGCCCCTCGTTCGGCATTACGAGAAACTGTCAGGCGCGGCAGGCTATGCACCGCTCGCCGCACTGGCCGACGAACTGGCCGCCATGTTTGAACGCGGGGAAACAGACTGCGCCGAACTGATTTATCACCGCTTCAAAAGCGTCGGTACGCAACTCCCTGCCCGCGAACCTTTCCTGCCGCTGACGCCGCCGCCTGCCGTCGCCCATGCCGCCGCTCCCGCGGTTCCCGCCGACGGATATATCCTTGAGCCGGATCGCCGCACGCTGGCTGCCGCCCTCGTTCCGCAATGTCTCAGACTGCAACTCTACACCGCCCTGCTTCACTCCAATGCCTCGGAACATGCCGTCAGGATGATTGCCATGCAGACGGCTACCGACAATGCCGACGAACTTGTCGGCAAACTTTCCATCTCCTACAACAAACTGCGGCAACAAGCCGTCACAAACGAGCTGCTTGACATCGCGGGAGGAAGCATCAAACCGTAATCCGTACGCAAGTCCGCCCGTCGCCGGGGGGACGGAACGGCGCTTCGTTTCCGGTGATAATCTTTCCGTATTTATGATACTTCGGTGATTTCGAATCTGTCTTTCCCGATGAAGACGATTGCTGCCGCCTTCAGGTCGACGCGGCTTTCCATGCGGTGCGCGCGGATGTATTCACGCACCTGTTCGACCGCTCTGTCCCGCCGGGCTGCGATTTCCGCTTCCGTGGCCGTAGCCTTGCAGTACTTCAGTTCCATAATCCACTCGTAGCGTACCTGCGGCAGCAAGGGATGGCGCTGGAGGTATATGTCCGCATGTCCGGGGACGGTCTCGTACTCGCTCATCGGCACGTATATTTTGCTCATGAACAGGTAGGCCAGCAGCAGGATTTGGATATACTTCTCGTCGAAGCGGCGGAGGTCGCGGTCGGAAAGCTTGGAGAAGGCTTTTTCAGACACGTAGCGGATGAAGCCCGGCAGGTTGCCTTCCATCGCCAGGGCTACGATTGCGTCGTTCAGCGGGCGGTATTCTACCTGCATGTCCGGCGAAGTTTCTGCCGCCAGTTCCGAGAGGTATTCCCAGTACAGCGTCCGGATCGAGTAGTTAGGGATGCACAGCGATATGCCCGTGAGCTGCCTCTCCCGGACGGTCAGCAGCCCCATGTAGAACAGTAGCGACACGAAGTAGCGGCCGTCGTTCATCCGGTCGATGGAGAATTTCTCCAGTACTTCGGACACGATGCCGTCCTTCTTCATGATTCCGATCAGCGTCTCTCTGTTATCCTCGTGCTGCACGAGGCGGCGCAGGCGGCCGTAGTCCGTTTTCAGGTTCTGGTCGACGATGTTTTCGGGCACTTTCCCGAAAGAGCGCAACTGCTCGAAGAAGTACAGCACCATCGTGGGATTATAGACGCGGTTTTCGCCGTCGGGATGAAACAGGTAGCCGTTGTAGTACGCTTCCATGTCCACGCAGATCATTGCCGGGTCGACGCCCGTTTCCGTCATCAGCCGTTCCACCTCCGCCTGCGTGAAGCCCATCATCTCGTTGTATTTCGGGTTGAGCGTAAGAATCGTGGCGATGTTGTACCCGCTTGTCAGGTCGTCGAGCATTACCGGCGAAACGCCCGTGATGAACGTCCGGTGCACGATGGAGGTTTTGGCCGCCATCTTTATCCGCTCATAGAAGTCGCGCACCAGACCGTTGGCGGCTACCATCGCCCGGTACATGTCCTTTCCCAGCCGGTTGCCCATCGCGATGAGGTCGTTGGCGAAATGGTCGTATTCGTCTATGATGATGAAGAGCTTTACTCCGTCGGCTGTCGCTGCGTCGAATGCCAGGTCGATGGCTTCCACTCCGGGATTCTGCGCATCAATCCGGCAGACGTAATTGTCCGGTTCCGAAAAAGAATCCCGGTAGAGACGGAAAAACAGGCGTACCGTATTCTGCACATTTCTTGAGAACGAGATTCGGAAATCCTCTTCGCTCGAAGTATCCATTCCCGAAAAGTCGAATTTCATCACGGCATATGCGTTTCTTTCCGGCGTCGGATGCCGGCCGATGTACAGGCTGCCGAACAGGCGGTCGAAATTCTCCGCTTCCCTGAGGTCGTAGTAATACAGCAGGGTGGTAAAAAACAGGCTCTTCCCGAACTTGCGCGGGCGGATGAAGAACTGGTTGCGGTTCGACTCCGCCTCCAGCATTTCGATATACCGCGTTTTGTCCACGTAAGCATAGTTTGAGAGCATGATGTCTTTAAAATCGGAATTGCCGTAGGGCAGGCGTTTGAATGTTTTTGTTTCCATACCTGTAATTGTTTTCGCAAAGATACGCGAATTTCGCCGAACCGCACGTGTCCGGCGCACGGATGAAGGCGCTCGCTCCGCAGATTCTCACGCACGCCTTTCAGGCGACGCGGGAGCGGCAGGGCAGGGCGCGCCTTTCTCCTGCGCGGTTGGGTTTTCCAACCTCGCGGTTGGGTTAAACAAATTGCAGGATTCCCCACCGGGCGCAGATGCGCTTTTTACGGGAAATCCTGCAATGTCCGGCATCCGTCGAGACGGTGCGCAGGGTTTTATTTCAGGAGTACTTTTTGTACGGTTTTATTTTCCGATTCTACTATATACAGTCCTGGGTGCAGGCCGGCTACGGTGGTGAGTCCTGCTTCGGCGGCTATTGTTTTCAGCGGGTTGCCGGCGATGCTGTATATTTTCACTTCGGTTGCTGCCGGGGCGTATATGTAGAGGCGTCCTGCGGCGCTCCATATCCGTGTTGCGCTTTTGACGGGCGTGTTTGCGGACGGGATCACGCGGATGTCCGTTTCTTCGCGTATTTCGTGCACGACCACGGTGTACGAAAGTCCGCTGCTGTCGGGCGTCACGGTTACTCCGACGGAGTCGGGCACGAGCAGGCGGCTTGTGGTTATCGCGGGCGCGCCGGCGTGCGGGTCGTCGGGCGTGAGGACGAAGGTGAAGTCGTCGCCGCTCTTCACGTAGTAGATGTCCGGTGCGGGGGCGACGGTCATTCCGGGTACGGGGTGGAGCAATATTTTCCGCGAACGGTATTCATGTGCGAAGGACATGATCCACAGGGTCAGGTTTTGCGTGACGGGCACAAACTTGCCGGCCGTGCTGCTTGCCTTGACGGTGATGTTGTATTTGCCTTCTGCGGCGGGCGTACCGCCTACGATGCCGTCTTTAAAGGTCAGGCCGGCAGGCAGGGCGCCGCCTTCCATGGTCCATTTTATGTCGGGACGGGTGAAGACGTATACCTTCTCGTGATAGGCCGTGCCTGCGATGCCGTCCGAAAGGAATTTGGCAAAGACCGGCGGGACGCTCAGCGGCGACCGGTGTATGGTGATGTTTACCGGATGGCTTACGGAGACGCCCCATGCGTTTGCGGCGACGAAGTGGAGGCGGAAGACGCCGTCGGCCTCAGGTATTCCGCTGATGATGCCGTCGCGACTGAGCGACAGTCCCGGAGGCGCGCCTGACCATCCCCACGAGGTGGGGCTGTTGGTGGCCGTGACGGTTGCCCCGACGTAGGCTTCGCCTGCCGTGCCGTCCGGCAGCGTGATTGCGTCGATGACCGGCGGGGGCGAGGGGGACTGTACGGCGATGGTGAACGAGCGGTTCGATGCGCCTTCGGCATTGGAGGCTTCTATCGTAAAGATATAAGTGCCTGCGTTGACCGGAGTACCTGACAGTTGCCCCGATACGGGGTCGAACGTCATGCCCGGCGGCAGTATTCCCCCGTTACGTCTCAGCGCGGCGGGCTTGTCCGTCTTGATGTCGGTGGTATAAAACTGTCCCTGCGGAGCGGGCGGCAGCATCGGCGGGGTGAGGATTAGCGGCACGTCGGCGGCTACGACGGTGAGGGTGTACATAATGCCTGTCGAATCGGGGCCGGAAGGGCTGGTCGGCTTGGTGGCCGGGTTCTTGGCCCACAGGTGCAGCCGGTACGTGCCGGCCGTGCCCTGTATGGGGGTACCGAGTATTTTCCTTGTCGACGGGTCGAAGGCTATCCCGGTGGGGAATGTCGACGGGTCGTAGAGGATATGAATATACTGGCTGCCGGTGACCTGTATGGCGGTATCGGCAAAGGGGGAGTTTTCTTTCACCTGCGCCGACGTGCCGAGATCTTGTGTGACGAAGTACGGCAGTATCGGGTTGGCCGAAGAGGTGAGTATCGAAATCGAGAACGATTGGTAGTCATACGTCCCCTCCGTTTCGGCGCATATCGTAAAGTTCTGCGTTTCGACGGTGAGGGGCACGCCGTGCAGCGTGCCGTCCGCTTCGAGCGTCAGCCCGGTCGGCAGGTTGCCGGCAGTCTTGTAAAACTTCACCGAAGGCATCCCCGTACCCGCCTTCAGCTTGAAGCGGAAAACGTACGGCATGGTGAGGTATCCCTTTGCCGAGTCGACGGCCTCCAGCGCGGCCTGCGTGGTGACGATTACCGGCGGCACGATTTCGCTCACCATAAGGGTGAACTGTTTTTCGTCGTATCCGGCCGGATTCTTTGCCCTGACGGTGAAGGTATAGTTTCCTGCGTGACCGGAAGCCGGTATGCCGGATATTCTGCCTGTAGCCGGATTCAGCGAGAGGTCCGGAGGCAGCGAGCCGCTGCTCAGGATGAATGAGGGCGCGGGCGAACCGGGCACGGAAAGTTCTACCGTATCAATGTACTTCCGCCCCGTGAATCCGTGAGAAAGCGTGCCGTCCGCAATCTTCGGCGCCGTAAGCGGCCCGCCCGCCATGTATATGTCGAACAGTACGGGAGTGCAGGCATAGTCGGGCTTGCCGGAAGGATCGGCGATTTCGTTGAACACTTTCATCGTGTACGTGCCCGCCGCCACGCCGGTGAAATTGAGATTGACCGTCGTTGCCGAACCCGTACAGGCCGCCGCCCTGGTGTAGTACCTGATTCCCGTCCTGTCTTCGAGCAGGCAGGATATATAAGAATTTGCGCCGCTTTTGCCGCCGCTGCACTGTAGCGAAAGGGTGCCGGTTACGGGTATATATCCATCTACCGCCGATGTGCCGGCGGTTGCCGTGAACGAGGGCATCGCATTATCGGTAAGCGTGAGCTTAAGCGTGCCGGAAGGGGCAAACGATGTGGCGGTGAACGACGTGCTCACGCCTCCGGGCTTACTTTGCGATACCATCAGCACCCTGTTGCGGTTGAGATGCAGCGCCGGTCGAACAGGCTTTCGCGTAACGGCGGCGCCGGGGCTTGGCGTGCCAGTGTTTCGTGCGATTTGCGTCACATATCCGGGAAACGGCGCCGTGCTGTGCGTGCGCGTCAGCCAGTCGTCGCCTTCGGGCGCCGAAGTAGTGTTTGCATACGCCATCACATACCGCGTGTTCACGCTTTTACGGTCTGCGCCGTTGGGATATACGGCTTCAACCATGTCTGCGGCGGGCAGGAATATCTTGTCCGTCGTGTTCACATTGTCGGGATTGGCTCCGAAGGTCGGATTCGTCAGAAGCGACGGCACGATGGCATCTTTCTCCGCCGCAGTGAAGAAATCCGTCCGTACGGCGTTGCCCGCAGCATTCCACACGGTGGTGGTCGATCCCGCCGGCGGCGAGGGCAAGTCGGAATGAGGATACGTCAATCCTATCAAATGATTGTACTGCCCCGGATTGCCCGAAGGATACGAAGTCAGCGCCGCGCGGTATACCGGCGGTATTGAGTCGGAGCTGTGCCCGTTCAGGAAACCCGACGAGAGCCAGTCGCGTATCGAAGCCTTTTCCCACGTCCCGTTCCACGACGGATTCGTAGCTGGGCTGTTATATGCATGTACATCCACGTTGCCGTCCGTAAACAGCAGGAAGCCTTCCGCGTCGTCCTTCACGATCTGCCATTTCAACGGCTCTGCATACATGATGCTCGCCTGTCCTCCCGGCGGTTTGCCGAAAGACAGCGCTCCGCCGTTCAGCTTCTGATTGTCCGAAGCGACGACGACAAACGGCCCGGCCGGATCCAGCGGCGCGGGCAGATGCTCCCTGGCTTCGAGCACCGTCTCGAAGAAGGTTTGCGGATAAATACCGAAATATACGGTATTGTAAGGTGCGGCGGCTTTGATCGCCTGTCCGATGCTGCCCAGATTCTGGGCAACGGACGGCAGCACGGATGCGGCAAGCATGACGGCGGTCGCAAGTACGAAAGAGATGCGTTCCCGCTTGCCGAACAGTATAAATAATATTGATTTCATGTCTGTTTTAATTTATGATTGAGATATTGATTTTAATTACCTGACAATTGCCTTGCAGGTTACGCCTCGGAACGAAACGATGTATATTCCTGCCGGCAGCGACACAGCAGTCGTCTCGCCCGCTTCCAGCGGAACGGTCGTAAAGAGCGACCCCAGGGCGTTATACACGAGCGCTTCTCCGCGTTCGGAGGTACGGATGCACAGCTTGCCCTTCTCTCCCCATACGTTGCCTGAGGCTATGTCTTCATTCGCTTCCGGGGATTCTTTATTGATGTATATCGTGATGGATTCCCGAATCTCGCGGATCGTCACCAAATAGTGTGCCCCGTCTTCCTTCCGCTCTATGACGACGCCCTCCGCGTCGGAACCGATAAGGCGGTCGGTCGTCACTTTGGGGACAATCATGCGCGTCTCGTCCGATACGGGGACAAGATAGAACGTAAAGTCCCGTCCGCTTTCGATATGATGTTTTCCTGTGGGCGGGTCGGTCAAGTATCCCTTCGCTTCGGGCAGAAACACCTGGCGCATGATAGACACGGGAGGCGTATGCAATGCCTCGATTTCGCCCGTATTGAGCGTAATCTCTATGGCGGGCACGGTGTGCAGTTTCAATGTAAAGGTGAAATGCCCGTTCCATCCCTTCGGGACGGCTGCCGTACCTTCGACTGCCGAATCGAAGGAGGTAAAGATGATGTCGTTTTCCGAAACCGTCAGGCCGAAGTTGCGGAGCACCTCAATGGCGTTGAGCTTCGGAACGAGCCAGGCCCTTACCGAGGGCGGCGTATTGGCTACACGCTGGGATACGACGTGATGCGTGCTCCGGAGCGTTTGTGTCAGGTCGTTGAGGCCGGACTTCACCGTCACGCTGTCTGCAATGTACGGAAGTCCCGAACCGGATTCGGGAACAGGCGTCGGCGTGCCGCCTACGTCGTGCCACAGCTCAAAGACATATACGTGATTGCCGGGCGAAAGGTTCTTTTCGGTCGTGAAGGCACGGTTCATCGGAATCACGATGCCGCCCAGCGTTGCGGGAACGGAAACGGGAATGACGGCAGACGTATACATGCCGTTCTTTTTCACACGTATCCTCAGATTACTGTTGGGCGCGAGATTGAGGTGGAACAGGTTTTCGCCGACCAGCCTGAAGTCTATCGCTCCGCCTTCGAACGACTGTGTATGCGGCCATATCCGCAGCCCGGCCTTGTGTCCCTGCACGGTCTGCGTCGTGTCGATGATAGCTGTCGTGGGATTGACGGTAGCCCTCAGATCGGGATTGATGTCCGTCAGCGGCAACCGGCCGTACAGACGTATCGTAAAGTCGTACGTTTGCGGCGAAGTAGAGAGATTCGGCGGCAGGACGACGTCGACGTATGCCGTGGTGTCCGTAAAATCGGCGGAGGGGACATACATTTCGTGATTGGCCGTGTAGCCGGGAATGGCGTTGCGTAATACAACAGCCAGCCTTCCCTTTGCAGCCAGCAGATGCTTGCCGTATATCCATATCCGCACGGGACCGCCGGCAGCGTTCAGCGTGGAAGGAATGATAGCGCCTCCCAATCCGGCGCCGTCGGGTATCTCCGGCATCTGGATGCTGAAGTGCAGCGTCGTGTTCGGCAGGTAATTGCCGTCGTAGTTGTGTATATAGTTGCCCGGTATGTCCAATTCATAGTTTCCGTTCATGAATCCGACGGGCACGGGAGAGCCTATCTTCAGATAGTTGTTGTTTACGACCGACAGTACGTACTGCCCCGCCGTAGCGATGTCGAGCGTCGTCGAAGGCAGCCGTTTCAGCGTAAAGTGATTCCGCAGGCTATCCACGCATCCCGTCTCCGTAAATTGATGTCCGGCGATATATACGCTGTCCTGCTTGTTGGGCGTGATGCCGTTGCCGTCGACGTATATCAGGATGGTATCAAGCGACGGAAGCACGCTGCCTTCGGCTACGCTGAATGATATGTACGGCCCTCTGGAGCTAAAAGTCACACGCTTGGGTTGCGATACCGTCCGGGTATTTGCTCCTATCGAGTCTTTGGCCGAGTTTTGTTTTACGACAACCGAAATGGCCGTTTCGTTGGGCAGGCCTGCCTTGGGTGTGATGTCGATTATCCAGTCGGAAAAGAATCCCGACGGGCCTTCCTTCGCAGGATCTCCCGTGACGGCCGTGACCGTACCGTAGTCGACAAAGATATTCCCGATCTGCAAATCGGTTACCGGGTGCGGATAAACGCCCGTCTGGCTCTTAAATTTTGCGCGGATTTTGAACGGCCCGTTGACGACGGTGTCCGTCGGCATTTCCATCTCAAGGTCGGGGGGCAGCATGAACTTGTCGAGGACATTGATGTTGAATTGCTTCGGCACGGGAAAATCCTGCAGATTGTCTGCGCTGAACAATATCCATCCGTCGTACGACGACCCCGGATTTTTACCTGCCTTCAGCCGCAGTTCGAGGGTAAATGATGCGCCCACGGGAATATATTGCCCGCCGGCATCGGAAGCGAGCAAACCGGAAAGCGCCGTATTGACGGCCGTCTGCAACGGCGTGCCGGGACTTGAAATCAGTTCGTAATCGTCTCCCGTAATCGTAATATGGGGATTGTAGAGCTTTTGATTACCGGAGTTGCCTATTTTCAGTGTAATCTTATTACTCGGATGTGTCACGGGATAGCCTACGTGCAGGTTTGGCGCCGTAAGCGGAGTAAGCGATACGCTGGGGAGATAGGTCGGCGCAATCATCACGAAACGGGGCACAGGCCGTGAAGCAGGCGACGTATAGGCATAGTGCGTAGCGCTCGGAGAATTGTTGTTGTATCCGTCGGTAAGCGAGGGATAGTCGAGACCGTATGTAGACAATCCTCCGGTAGTAGTCAGATAATTCAAATAAGTCGTCGTATTGCTTGTCGTGACCACGGGGGTGTAGGAATGGTTTTTCTCCGTCTTGGCGGCGGTAAGAAAAGCGACCTTTATTCCCGAAGGGATGAAACCTCCGTTCAGCAGCAGTACGTACTTCCCGGAGCCTTGTTCGACGGCAGGACTTGTCGTTGCCGCCCAGTCCGTGTAGTTGGGTCTGTGCTGGTTGTTGTCGTTGGCCGGCCAGTTGTCTCTCGTTTTGCCCAGCGGCAGGTACGAGGGATTCATGCCGCCGCCCAGTCGCTCGATCACATCCCTCACGGCTACATTTTTACTCATGTCGAGAAACATGTCCACCTCGCGGTAGTCTTCCGTATAGAGCGCCAGTCGCGAATCGTCCGGATTACCGAAATAAATCACATTATTCATCTGCCCCAGCATGGCTCTGTCCGGGTCGTAACTGGCGGAATATACATTGGCGGTAGGCAACACGACAATAGACCCGTCGCCGCCGGCACAGCCTCCGCCGATGCCTGCGCCGTGAGCGCCGCCCCACGATTCAACCGTACCGCCGTAGATCAGCACATCGGAATGATACGAACCTGCCACACCCCATCCTCCGCCGATCCCTGCGCCGTGAGCGCCGGCGATGGCAATTACCTTGGGATTACCGCGTATTACCACATTGCCGCCGCTACCGCCTATATCCCCGGCGCCAATACCGGCAGCGCCTCCATTTTGAGCCTGTTCGGAAAGAGATGCGTCGGTTCCGTCCCAGTATGGCGACCCCTGGGGCTTTGAAGCATCGGGGCGACGTGGAGGAGAAATATTTTGATAACACCGGGAGACGGCGGTTTTCGCAAGAAGCGAGCCTTCGCCTTCAATATATACCGTGCTGCCTTTCCATACTTCCACGGCTGCACGTTTGCCGTCATTCTGTCCGCGACAGCTGTAAAGAAAACTTTTAGTCCCTGCCGGAAGGCGTATGATTACACTGGAGCCGTTAGAATTGTTCTGATAACTTGCAGCCGTTGTATTCTTATCCGCATCGACTCCGTCAATGACGAAAGCCGCGTTGAACGCTCCCGTAGTCTGAAGACCGACATTTTTCAAAATAACAGTCACATTCTTAAGACCGGATGCCACATATATGCCGTGATTGGAAGCGCCGACATCTATCATATTCCCGGAGCCGATTGCCGGAGTCTTGCGCTCCGTCACCTGCGCGCTCGAAAGGGCGCTGCCGGAATAACCGCATGGCGGGCCGTAGTCGCCGCCGTAGCTCCCTTCAACAGTATAAATGCCGTCGGCCATAATTTTCAGAGGGAAAGAGGTTGAACTGCTGATGGTGACAGTACTTCCCTGTGTCAGCGTCGTTCCGCCGGCAGGCACTCCCACGCGCGCGGCGTTCGCTTTTACGACAGTCAAAAGGGCAACCACAAGAAGCGTGGCATAGCGGGATGCCGCCCGACTGTTCTTTTCGAGATGCAATTGCGGCAACGCCCTTGCAAAAAATTTCAATTTGCGTTTCATTTGTCCATACATTAATTAGTTACACAAAAAATATTGAATAAATACGATACTGTTTTGGGGAAAACCGAATACCGCGGACGCGGATAGAAAAATGAAGTTACGGGGAAAAAAAAGAACTGCCCGGCTCGCTTTTTCAGCCAAGCCGGCAGTAATCAAAATGACATCGCAGACACTTATCACTCTCTCTAAACATTCACACAAATAGAACAAAAACATTCCATTTTGAAACACATTACTGTTCATGACAACAACGTTTGTTCCCTCGTTTATTCTCTCTATTAATCTCTCTCAATTTTCAACGCAAAGATATGGCAAATATCTTTGCTCCACCCTGCAACTCTGCATAAAAAAACATAAACCGGCGCAGTAAAGATTATAAATAATGAAAAGAAAGCGGAATTTGTGTTTGGTAATCCGATGCCGCCGGATTATGCGGCAAATAATCGCATTTTCGCGTTTTTCGCAGGCATACTTTCGGACGGAGTGCGCACGAACGTCACAAACGTGTGCACGAACGGCACAAACGTGTGCACGAACGGCACAAACGTGCGCACGAATGGTGCAAACGTGCGCACGAATGGCGCAAACATGCGCACGAATGGCGTAAACGTGCGCACGAATGGCGTAAACGTGCGCACGTTTGGCGTAAACATGCGCACGAATGGCGTAAACGTGCGCACGTTTTGAGCATAAAAAGACCGCCATTCAACAGTAATCGGATTAATTATCAATAATTTAATCGAAAACAAAATTATGACGTGAAGATACGGAAACCCCGGAAAGCCCGACGCCGAGTTTCCGGCACAGGCAAACGCCGTCCACAGCCCTTTAGAGGTAGAAGAAGATAATAATCGTGATTCCCTCACCGCCTGACGTGGTGAATTTGCGATTCCCGCTAATATCCGTGAAGCGAAAACAAAGAAAAAAACACTTTTTTCTTGCGGATATAAAAAATGAACGTATCTTTGCGGCGTTTAAAAATAGAATCGTAATGCACAAGTACTTTTCCACATACTTTTATTTTTACTTTTACTTTAGCGGAGTGAAGGCAGGTATCTGTATGTAGGAAGTTGAACAAAAGACATTTCATAAAGAAAATACAGAAAGTCCTGCCGAGATTCGGCGGGACTTTTTTGATTGAACAGTTTAACAAAAAAAGCATATATATGAAACGAACAGTAGCCATTCAAGGCATCGCAGGCTCTTATCACGACATCGCCGCACGCAGTTTTTACGAAGGCGAAGAGATAGACATCATCGGATGCAACACGTTTAAAGACGTCATCCGCAATATCAACGACGACCCGGAAGTGGTCGGAATGATGGCTATCGAAAACACCATCGCCGGCAGCCTGCTGCAAAATCACGAACTGATCCGCCAGAGCGGCTGCGTGATTACAGGCGAGTACAAACTGCGCATCTCTCATACCCTTGCCGCGCTGCCGGGAACGAAACCTGAGGATGTCAGGGAGATTAATTCCCATCCGATCGCGCTGATGCAGTGCGGCGATTTCCTGAACACGCTGCCGCATGTCAAACTGGTGGAAACGGAAGACACGGCATTGAGCGCCAAATGGATTTCGGAACGGCAACTGACCGCTCACGCTGCGATCTGCGGAAAAAGGGCAGCCGAGATTTACGGCCTGGAAACGCTCGCCGAGGGTATCGAAACAAACAAACGCAATTATACCCGCTTCCTTGCGCTTGCCGACCGTTGGAAAGCCGAAGAACTGCTGAAAGGCGTAACGAAAAACAAGGCCTCGCTCGTGTTTGCCCTGCCGCATACGGCCGGCAGCCTGTCGAAGGCGCTGACCATTCTGTCGTTCTACGACATGAATCTGACGAAAATACAATCTCTTCCGATTGTCGGGCGCGAATGGGAATACATGTTTTACGTCTGCCTGACGTATGCCGACTACACGCGCTACAAACAGGCGCTGGATGCCATCATCCCGCTTACCAAAGACTTGAAAATTCTGGGAGAATATGCAGAAGGAAAACAAAGCATCTGAAATAAAGCCCGCCGACCGGCTGTCGGAAGTCAGCGAATATTATTTCTCGAAGAAGCTGAAAGAAGTGGCGGAGATGAACGCCGCCGGGAAGCGCGTCATCAATCTCGGCGTGGGCAGCCCCGACCTCCCGCCGTCGAAAGAGGCTGTCGACGTTTTTTGCAGCGAAATACGCCGGGACGACGTGCACGGCTACCAGCCCTACACCGGTATTCCCGCCCTGCGCGAAGGTTTCGCGGAATGGTACCGGACGTGGTTCGGCGTCGCGCTTGACCCGCAGACGGAGATTCAGCCCCTGATCGGGTCGAAGGAAGGGATTCTGCACGTCTCGCTGGCGTTTCTGAATCCGGGCGACGCCGTGCTGCTACCCAATCCGGGTTATCCGGCGTACAGCTCGGTCGCCCGACTGACGGGAGCAAAGCTAATATATTACGAGCTGTCCGAATCGAACGGCTGGCAACCGGACTTCGACGCCCTGGAACGGATGGATTTAAGCCGCGCCAAACTGATGTGGGCAAACTATCCGCATATGCCGACCGGCGCGAATGCCACGCCCGAACTGTTCGAGCGGCTGGTCGCTTTCGGACGTCGCCACGGCATTGTGGTCTGTCACGACAATCCGTACGGTTTTATCCTGAACGACCGTCCGCTGAGCATACTCGGCACGCCCGGCGCAAAAGACGTGTGCATCGAACTCAACTCCATGAGCAAGTCGCACAACATGCCCGGCTGGCGCATGGCGATGCTGGCCTCGAACGCGCGGTTTGTGGAGTGGGCGCTTAAGGTGAAGAGCAACGTCGATTCCGGACAGTTCCGCCCGATGCAGTCGGCCGCAGTGCAGGCGCTCAGGGCGCCGAAAGCATGGTACGACGGGATGAACCGCATCTATCGCCGTCGGCGAGAGACGGCCGGACACATCATGCACGCGCTGGGATGCGTGTACGACGAGCGGCAGTCGGGCATGTTCCTCTGGGGGAAGATACCCGATGCGGAAAAAAGCGGCGAATCGCTTGCCGACCGTGTACTGTACGGCGCACACGTATTTATTACGCCCGGATTCATCTTCGGCAGCGCGGGCGAGCGGTATGTGCGCATATCGCTGTGTTGCGGAGACGGGCTGTTGTCGGAAGCGCTGGAGAGGATTCAAAAGCAGGTAAAACATGTACATTAATATATTATGGAAGAAATGAAACTGGAGTCAATCTTATTGCCGGGCATGAGCGGAGAACGCCCGGTCGTTATAGCCGGGCCGTGCAGTGCGGAGACGGAGGAGCAGGTGATGGAAGCCGCCCGTTCGCTTTCGGGCAAGGGCATCAAAGTCTTTCGCGCCGGAATCTGGAAGCCGCGCACGAAGCCGGGCGGTTTTGAAGGCATCGGCACGCAAGGCCTGCGCTGGCTGAAAAGAGTGAAGGAAGAAACGGGGATGTACGTCATCACGGAAGTGGCTACGCGCGACCACGTGTTCGAAGCCCTGAAAGCAGGAGTGGACATGCTGTGGGTCGGTGCAAGGACGTCGGCAAACCCCTTTGCGGTGCAGGAACTGGCCGATGCGCTGAAAGGCGCGGATATACCCGTGCTGATTAAAAACCCGGTCAATCCCGACCTTGATTTGTGGATCGGAGCGATTCAGCGCTTCCACGGCGCAGGGCTTCGCCGGCTGGGCGTCATACACAGGGGGTTCAGTTCGTACGATAAGAAGATTTACCGCAACCTGCCGCTGTGGCATATTCCCATCGAGCTGCGCCGTCGCTATCCGGATTTGCCGATTATCTGCGACCCAAGCCATATCGGCGGCAAGCGCGAACTGATTGCGCCGCTGAGCCAGCAGGCTATGGATTTGAATTTCGACGGGCTGATCGTCGAATCGCATTGCCGCCCCGACGAGGCGTGGAGCGACGCGGCGCAGCAGATTACGCCCGACGTGCTGGACTACGTGCTGAGCCTGCTGGTGATTCGCAATTCGACGCGGACGACCGAAAACCTGACCGTCCTGCGCCGCCAGATCGACGCCGTCGACGAAAACCTGCTGGAACTGCTGGCCCGGCGGATGCGCATCTCGCGCGAGATAGGTATATACAAGAAAGAGCATAATATGCCGATTTTGCAGACGCCGCGATACAACGAGATTCTGGAGAACAGGACAAAGGCCGCCGCCGCAATGGATCTGAACGCCGAGTTTATTGAAAAACTGCTTAAACTGATTCACGAAGAGTCGGCGGCGCAGCAAATGATTGTCATCAACAAGTAATTTTATTTGACGACAGCATTATGCGAATACTGATTTTGGGAGCCGGAAAGATGGGGTCGTTCTTTACCGACCTGCTGAGTTTTGAGCACGAAGTGGCGGTGCTGGAAAAGGATGCGCGCCGGATGCGTTTTATCTACAACGCCGTGCGGATGCAATCGGCGGACGAAGCGGCCGGCTTTGCGCCGGAGATGGTCGTCAATTGCGTGACGCTGAATCATACCGTCGACGCCTTCCGGACGGTGCTGCCGCATCTTGCGCCGGGGTGCATCATTTCGGACGTGGCGTCGGTCAAGACCGGATTGCACGAATTTTATGCCTCGTGCGGCTTCCCCTACGTGTCGACCCACCCGATGTTCGGCCCCACGTTTGCCAACCTCGGCAACCTGGCGTCGGAAAATACGATCATCATTTCCGAAGGCGATCATCTGGGGAAGATATTTTTCAAAGACCTGTACGGGAAGCTGAAGCTGAATATTTTTGAATATACGTTCGAGGAGCACGACCGGGTGGTAGCTTTTTCGCTCGGCATTCCGTTTGCATCGACGATGGTTTTTGCCGCTACGATGGTGCATCAGGATGCGCCCGGCACGACGTTTAAGCGACATATGGATATTGCCCGCGGCCTGCTGTCCGAAGACGATTATCTGCTGACCGAAATCATGTTCAACCCGCGCACCCCGATTCAGATTGCGCGTATTCAGGACGAGCTGGCCGCTTTGCAGGAAATCATACGGCGGAGGGATACGGATGCGATGAAGGCGCTGCTGGCCGGGCTGAGGAAAAAAATAGAATGAAGGCGCGCCGACCGGCATTTTCGTTACCTTTACACATGGATTTTAAAGCAACCGTAAAATGACTACGACTAAGGAACATTACTGGAAATATTCGCTCATCGTGCTTATCCTCCTGCTCGGCGCACTGATTGTCGCCAAGCTGTGGATGTTTGTCAACGGCCTGCTCGGCGCCTTCACCATCTTCGTCCTCGTGCGCCGGCAGATGATTTACCTCACCGAAAAGGCCGGGATTAAAAAACAGCTTGCCGCCGCGGCGATACTGCTCGAAACGGCGGCATGTATCATCGTCCCCGTCTACTTCCTGACGTGGGTGCTGCTCGGAAAGGTGCAGGGCGTAAACATCGACATATCGGCGCTGATGCAGACCGTGCGCCACTTCGACGAACTCGTCCGCGAAAAACTCGGATATACGCTGCTCAACGCCGACATCGTCAACACCGCCACCGGCTACCTGACCAAGGGCGTGCAGGTACTGATCAGTCAGGTAAGCGGCCTGTTTGTGACGACGCTTACCATCATCTTCCTCCTGTACTTTATGCTTGTGGAGCACCGCGAAATCGAGCGATACGTCTACGACCTCCTGCCGTTCAACGACACCAACCGGCGCAACGTGGCAAGCGAGATTTACCGCCTCGTGCGCTCCAACGCCATCGGCATACCGCTGCTTGCCCTCATACAGGGGATGATCGCCTACATCGGCTACCTCATTTTCGGCGTGCCGAGCGCGTTCCTCACCGCCGTGCTGACGTGCTTCGCCACCATCGTGCCCCTGGTGGGAACAGGTATCGTATGGGTGCCCGTAGTGACATACATGGCGCTGACCGGCAACTGGACGGGCGCCATCGGGCTGACGGCCTATTGCAGCATCATACTGATCAATATCGACAACTTTATCCGCTTCATCCTTCAAAAGAAACTTGCCGACACGCATCCGCTCATCACCGTCTTCGGCGTCATTTTCGGCATTGCCGTATTCGGATTCTGGGGCGTCGTCTTCGGCCCGCTATTACTTTCGCTCTTCTTCCTGATGATAAGCATCCTCAAACACGAATATCTGGAAGAAAACCGCTGAGCCGCGCGCCTTCGGGCTTCTTCGGCGAACGATTTTTCAGGTAAAACGCTGCAAACAAACCGTTTAATCGTATCGACGTTCTCCAGCGCTAATCAGCGTTGACGAACGCTAATCAGCGTTGGCGAACGCTAATCAGCGTTGACGAACGCTAATCTGCGTTGGCGAACGCTAATCTGCGTTGGCGAACGCTAATCTGCGTTGACGAACGCTAATCTGCGTTGACGAACGCTAATCAGCGTTGGCGAACGCTAATCAGCGTTGGCCAAATCTTATTAGCGTTCGCGAAATCCGAACAGCGCTGTCCGGCGCCTGACGTAATCCGTCGAAATACGGGCGGTTTGTGCCGGCCGGCTGCGCGCGGACGGAATCTGCGAAATGAATGGGGCGAGCCGTCATCTTGCCGGAACGGAGGCGGTGTTTTTCCGGGAGACACGTTTTTTATTCAAATTAAATGTCTTACTTTTGTGCGATTTACAGACTGTATCGCATGTTGTTTTTAGGATCGCAATTTATTATGAAAACTAAAGATTACTTGTTTCGGATAACCGTAATTACGTTTTGTGCCTGGATTATTGCGCAGGTGGTCACGCTCTGTTACTACCGTGATGCGCCTCAGTTTTCGGACGCAGCCATGTATGATGAATATGCACGGCAGTGCTATGCGCATAAAACGCTCTATCCTGATGCCACACAGGTGTATACGAATTACATATTTAATCCCGGATATGTAAACTGGCTGCTTTTGCACTTTCTCGTTTTCGGCTCGCTGAGTTTCGTGAACGTGTGCAATATCCTGTTGAATGTATTAATCGTATGGGAAATCTTCCTGCTGGCAAAATATTTTTTCGACAGACAGACAGCCCTCATCTCTGTCATCCTGTACTGTCTTTTACCGTCGAACACCTTGATTGTGCAGACGCATTTAACCGAGCTGCCTTTTATGGCCGCCGTATTGGGCGCCGTCTGCTCAGTCCGTCGGGATAAATATCTCCTCCTGGCGCTTGCCGGCATATTGCTGGCTGCGGCAAACTGGATAAGGCCTGTCGCCCTGCTGTTTCTGCTGCCGGTCGTGATATATATGTTCATGCACAAGTTTCATGCACGAAACTACCTGTCGCTGCTGCTCCCGCTTTTTGCCGCAACGCTGCTCATAGGCGTATGTTCGAAAAGCAGTTCCGGATACTTTGTATACCAGTCTTCGTCCGGAGGATTTAACCTCGTGCAGGGCGCCAACGACCATGCCGACGGCGGATACGGAAAAGAATGTTTCAAGGAAGGCAATTTGGGATATATAGAAGATATGGCGCATCGCACCTTTGCGGAGCGGGACTCGATATGGAAAGCCCGAAGCGTGGAATGGATCAAGAAAAATCCTGTCGGATACATATCCTTAATCCCCGTCAAATTTGCGCGCATGTGGTGGGGCGACGATTATCTGGGCGGCTTTTTAAAAGGTAATCCGTCGTTCATGAGCACGAATCCTTCGGCGGTACAAAAAATACAGCGCGTCCTTTCCGGTTTCCTGTTCAGCTTGACCTATTATGTCGTCATGCTCTGTTTCATGACGGCTCTGTTCAAACTCAGGAAAAAGCGGAACAGGGATATGTACCTGTTACTGCTGCCGATAGTCCTGTGCACCGTAATGCAGGTTTTGATTTACGGTTCGCAACGCTATCATTATCCCTGCATACCGTTCGTCATATTTTTTGCAGCATGGTGGATAAGTTCGTTACGGACGAAAAAGGCGATTCCGTCCCGATGACCGCATATATTGCACTTCTCCGCCCGCAGCAGTGGCTGAAGAACATGTTCGTTTTTCTTCCCCTGTTTTTCGACGGTCGGCTGACGGACGCGACCTGCCTCGTTTCCGCAGGCATCGCGTGCGCATCCTTCTGTCTGGCGGCAAGCTCCGTCTACTGCATCAACGACATATGCGACTGCGAGGCCGACCGTCTGCATCCGCTGAAATGCCGTCGTCCCATCGCCGCCGGCAAGGTCGGCCGCCGTACCGGATACGCGCTGGCGTTCGCCCTGCTGCTCGTTTCGACAGCCCTGCCGGCGCTGCTTCCCGGAGGGAAAGAAACCGCATGGAAAATGGCGGCGCTCGTGCTGTCGTATTACGCGATGAACATCGGCTACTGCTTCGGGCTGAAGCGTGTCGCCATTGTAGACGTATTCATCATTGCCGCAGGCTTTGTCATGCGTGTCGTAGCCGGAGGTTTCTCCACACATGTCCACCTTACGCACTGGATCATCCTGATGACCTTCCTGCTGGCTTTGTTTCTGGCCTTTGCCAAAAGGCGAGACGACGTAATGATCCGTCAATCCACGGGCGTTACCGTCCGTTCTGCTGCAAAACAGTATACGCCGGACTTCCTGAACCAGATACTCGCCATTCTGGCGAGCGTCACCATCGTCTGCTACATCATGTATTCCGTCTCGGACGAAGTCATCGTGCGGATGGGCAGCCCGTATGTTTACCTGACGTCCGTATTCGTACTGGCCGGCATCATACGCTACCTGCAAATCACGCTGGTAGACGGGCAAAGCGGCAGCCCTACGCGCATCCTTTTGAAAGACCGCTTCATACAGGCATGTCTTGCGCTGTGGATAATCGGATTTCTTATAATCATCTACGTCCTGTGAGGATTGCGGCGTTCGACTTCGACGGCACCATCACAACCGGAGACTCTTTTCTCGGATTTGTGAAATTCACCCGTGGCAAGGCCGCCCTCTGCAAGGCCGCCCTCGTCTACGCCCCGATGCTGATAGCCTTCGGACTGAAACTTTATCCGGCGCGGAAAGCAAAGCAGAAACTGTTTTCGCACTTTTACAAAGGCGTGCCGTTAACGCAATTCAACCGCTGGGGAGAAGCTTTTGCCGGACAGATAGCCCGGCATGTCCGTCCGAAAGCTGCCGCCGCAATCGCCGCACACCGTAAGGCAAACGACACGGTCGTCATCGTAAGCGCATCCGTAGAAAACTGGATTCTGCCGTGGGCGAGGGCGCAGGGCATTGACATCGTCCTTGCCACACAGCCCGAAACCGATGCATCCGGCAACCTGACGGGCCGATTCCGCTCGCCGAACTGTTCGGGACAAGAAAAGGTAAACCGCTTGCAGCAGCAGTTTCCCGACCGTCTGCAGTACGAACTCTGGGCTTATGGCGACAGCCATGGCGACAGGGCTATGATCGAATTTGCCGACCGGGGCTGGTATAACCGCTTCAAGTAGCCTGCCTTACTGCCGGCTAATGATTCCACACCAGCATCACTTGCAGTCCTTTTCCGGCAAAACGGTTATTGCCGGCGCTTTGACCCGGCAGGACGTACGTTTTCGGATTCCAGTATCCCATCAGGTAAAACGTGA
>JAISNP010000036.1 GCA_031276175.1 Tannerella sp. | reverse complement strand
GGCTCATGCGGCAGCAAAGTTGTACGCAGTGAATAATTTCATGCGTTCGGGCTAAAAGAATTTGAACGCGAAACGGCTATACAAAAAAATAATTTATACCTTTGTCGACAATGAAAACGGGAAATTTATTGCAGGCAAAGCCTCATTACGAAATACTTGACGGGCTGCGCGGAGTGGCCGCCATTATGGTGCTGGGGTTTCATGTCCTCGAGGCGTATTATGTTACAAGTCCTACGGGTCGTTTCGACCAGTTGTTGAATCATGCCTATCTGGCGGTCGATTTCTTCTTCGTGCTTTCGGGATTTGTTATTGGATATGCTTACGATGATCGCTGGGGTAGAATGACGGTCGGCAGTTTCTTGAAGCGTCGCGTGTTCAGGCTTCATCCGATGGTTGTGTTCGGGACGTTGCTGGGCGTCGTGCTGTTCTATTTCGGGGCGTCGGAGGTGTTTCCGCTCATACGCGACGTGCCGCTGTGGAAGATGCTGCTGTATGCCGTGGTGGGTATTTTGTTGCTTCCCACGCCGCCGTCGGTCGACATCAGGGGGTGGAAAGAGATGTATACGTTGGATGCGCCCGTCTGGACGCTTGCTTTCGAATATGCGGCAAACGTGTTGTACGCGCTTTTCGTCAGGAAATTTTCGAAGGCTGCGCTTGTGATTTTTGTTTCGCTTGCGGCTTGTGCCACGCTGTATCTGACGTTGACGCAAGGCGACGTCATCGGAGGCTGGACGCTGGATGGGGAGCATATGCGCATCGGGTTTACGCGGCTGCTGTATCCGTTTTTTGCCGGGCTGTTGTTGTATCGTCTGGGCAAGGTCGTGCGCATACGACATGCCTTCGTATGGTGCAGCCTGTTGCTTGTGGCCGTGCTCGTCGTGCCGCGTATAGGAGGGATGACGTCGCTTTGGGCGAACGGGTTGTACGAGGCGGCGGTTATCCTCGCCGTTTTCCCTCTGATTGTTGCTATGGGCGCCGGCGGACAGGTGAAGGGGAAATTTGCCTCGCGGCTGTGCCGGTTGCTGGGCGACATTTCCTATCCCGTCTATCTTGTGAACTATCCGTTTTGCTACGTGCATACGGGTTGGGTGTCGGACACGAAATGTACCCTTGCCGAAGCGGGCTGGGCGCCGTATGCCGTCTTTGCGGCCGTGCTTGTCGTTTCGTATGCCGCCATGAAATGGTATGACATCCCGGTGAGGAAATGGTTGAGGAAATATCAGGATTGAAAGCGCCGGCGGAACTTCCCTCGTCCGCCACGTCGCGGAAGGGAAACGCGAAGGCGTTCCGGCGAAATTCTATCTCGTCGGAGCAGGGGGATAAAAAGCGGTTTGAAGAGAATTAATAATTGAGTTATGAGAAAAGAAATTGGCAGATGGTTGGTAGATGTTTCTAAGTATATGATTACCGGAGTGTTTATAACCTCTTTATTGAATAATTTTTCTGATGTAAATGGATGGATCATTGCATTATTAAGTTTGGGAATATCTTTGGTTTTACTGTTTTTAGGTTTGAGAAATTTAAAATAATTTATTATGAGTACGTATTTGATTTTAGGGTTTCTTCTTGTTGGCGCTCTTCTCTTTCATTTTTGGTCTAAAACTCCTTCCGGTAAGAAGTGGTTAGATGGCGATGATAAATAGTTATATGTATATCGGATATGCTACCTCAATCGTCCGAAAGAACAGGTCAGTAAAGGACTTTGAGTTCCGTTATGTATGCACAAAATAGTTATATAGCCGATGAAAAAGAAGTTTTTATATCTTATCACGCTGCTTTCGTTCGGATGGATGCAGCACGTATGCGGACAGACCGACACGATTAAGGTCGAATCCGACAGCGTCTACGCGGAGAACACGGCGGCGACGGATTTGATACAGCGCGCATACGACGAGAATATGACCTCGTCGCTAAAAAAGGCAATGCTGGCCGAACAGCTGGAAGCGCAGCACACGGACAAGGCGCGGCGCGAAGAACTGGAAGCGCAACTCAGGCATTTCCGCGAAGACGATTCGATTCGCCATGCCGCCATGCAGATTCAGATCGATTCGCTCAAACGCTATGCCGTCGGCGCACCCGTCGTCATCGGCAACGACACGGTGATGCGTATCTATACGAAGTTCGGCGCCTTCATGCCCGACGAACGGGCGGAAGTTGCCGCAAGGAAGATTTTGCAGACGGCGCGACTCTTTTCGCCGAAAAGCGATTCGCTGGTCATCATGAACATGGGTTCGACACACGACATCATGTACCGCGAAACGACGCTGATGAGCATCTCCGACTTCGACGCCATGTGGACGGGACAAAGCCGCGTCGAGCTTGCAACGGAGCGTCGTGACGCCATCCTCGCCTCCATACAGGCGTACAGGAAGGCGACAAGCGTGGGTAACACGCTGAAGCGGGTAGCCCTCAGCATACTCGTCGTACTGATATTGTGCGTGCTGATTGCAGGCGTCAACTACCTGTTCATTAAAATCATCGACCGGAAAGTGGCCGAACGTAAAAGCAAGTACCTGAAAGGTATTCGCATCCGGAACCTCGAAATCATCAACTCCGAAAAACAAATCCAAACCATCCTGTTCCTGTCGAAAATAGCGCGCTACCTCCTCTACGCCGTACTGCTCTACTTGGCGCTGCCGCTGCTGTTCAGCATCTTTCCCGTGACGCAACGCCTTGCACATACGCTGCTGGAATGGATACTGACGCCGGTGACCGGCATCCTGACCGGTTTTGTGAACTACCTGCCCAACTTGTTGCGAATCGTCGTCATCGTCATCATCATCCGCTACCTGATAAAATTCATGCGATACGTCATGCGCGAAATCGAACTGGGACGGATGACGATACAGGGCTTCTATCCCGACTGGGCGCGGGCGACGTTCAACATTATCCGCATCTTCCTCCTGGCTTTCGCCGTCATACTGATATTCCCGCTGCTGCCCAACTCCGATTCGAAGATATTTCAAGGCGTCTCCATGTTCCTCGGACTTGTAGTCTCGTTGGGTTCCACCTCCATCGTGGGCAACCTCGTGGCCGGTTTGGTCATCACCTACATGCGCCCCTTTAAAATAGGCGACCGCATCAAGGTAGGCGAAGTATTCGGCGACATTATCGAAAAAAGCCCCTTTGTCATCCGCGTGAAGACCATCAAGAAGGAAATCATCACCGTGCCCAACCTGGCGATACTCTCCTCCAACGTCATCAATTACAGCACATCGGCGCTCGACGAAGGCGTTATCCTCTACACAACGGTCACGATGGGCTACGAAGTGCCCCAACAGAAAGTGTACGCCCTCCTGATCACGGCAGCGCTGAAGACGACGCACATCCTGGCCGAACCCGTACCTTTCGTGCTCTCGCTCGGACTGGGCGACAACTCGGCTTCGTATCAGATAAACGCCTACACCCGACACCCCGAACGGCAGGCGGTAATATATTCCGAAATGCACCGGAATATCCTCGACACCTTCCACGAGGCGGGAATCGAAATGATCATACCCCACTACCGCGCCGTCCGCGACGGAAACAAATCCACAATCCCCGCAGGCGAATAGACTCTCTCCGGGACGAGGTTCGTACCTCGCCCCTTGCTTTGAAGTCGTTTTCCGACGATATAATTTAAAAGAATAACCGTCCGCGGACAAAAAGAATTTTGCAGCGCAATCAAAAATTTTCATGCAACCGTACGGCGTTTTTCGGCAATAACTTTAACCCTTCCGGCCGCTACCCGAAAACCTGAAGTAATTACCCGAAGAATTAAAGTAATTACTCGAAAAATCCGAGTAATTACCTGAAGAATTAAAGTAATTACTCGAAAAATCCGAGTAATTACCCGAAGAATTAGAGTAATTACTCGAAAAATCCGAGTAATTACCCGAAGAATCAGAGTAATTACTCGAAAAATCCGAGTAATTACCCGAAGAATCCGAGTAACTACTCGAAAAATCCGAGTAACTACCCGAAGAATCCGGGTAATTACTCAAAAAATCCGGGTAATTACCCGAAGAACCGGAGTAATTACCCGAAAGTTTCCGGCAGTTACACGACTGTTCAAAACACATCAGTCAATAGCACAAAGATTTATGTCAAGAGGTAAAGTCATCGGTTCGGGAATACGCAAGCGAAGATGCGTGTTTGATATTTGATGACACGATTGTAAGTAAACCGTACGGCCGGTTATTCGAATCATGATGAGTGTACAGCAGATACACTTCGTCTTTGGCAATCGCAATGTCGCCGAATAATTGGTATGTTTTTTTTCTGTTTGCCGGGTCTTTTTCCTGCTCCTGCCTTTTGAATAAAAGTCGACTGTCGAAAATCCGGTTGTCAATTCGCCTGTTCAGCAGCATTTCGCCCTGACGGCTATACAGTGTAATCAGAGGTTCGTCTCTTTTTACCGACATAATTTCATTACCATAAAGTTGCAGCATGTACTGATTGCCGGATATTCTTTCATCATCACCTCCCATGCGGGTTCCAAATCCGAACTGTCTGTTCATATACGCATCATATTTTACCAGTGGGAATGTATCCGTATTTGAGCATAAATAGATAAACCCCATGTCGTCCATGCCGAATATGAACGGTTCGATATTGCTGTTGCTCTCACTTTTTACCGACCTGACAAAATCACCGTTCGGCGTAAAAACTTTCAACCCGATGCACTCTATGGCATACAGCGTGTCGTTCATACAGGCTATCCCTCCCAGACAGGCAAATGCTTTCCTGCTGCTTTAAGATACTCACCTGTCAAATCAGGACTTGTCTTATCTGTAATATACAGCATCTTAATCGCCAAGTCCCTGTCTAAAACAAAGAGATAAGGCATGCCCAGACTGTACAGCGGAAAATCTTCTTCCCTGTGAAAGCCGAGTACTTGCTTGTGATGATAATTGTCTTTCAGCCGCTGTTCAATATCGGCTACAAAAAGAATATTCTCATTTCCCGCATAGCCCGGAAAAACCTCTTTAAGTTTGTCCAAAACAGCGTAAATGCAGGGAGAACACATATTTTGAGATGAGCCGAATATCAGTTTGGGGCGTTTGACGAGATTTTCTATCGGAAAAATTCTGCTTTTATCCGTCCCAAAATAAACCTTGCTGTTTGTCAATGAATACAATTCATGCTGCAACCTGAAAACGGTCAGTTCTTTGGAGGCATTATACAAATATTCAAATTCCCGGAGATAGCTCGTTTTGTTCAATTCCCTGTTCAGTGTTTCCACAAGCAGTTTATCCTGCTCACGCGCTTTCCTCTCCTGACGGTTGATATGCATCAGGCGGATATTCAGGGCGAGCAGACTGCCGACGACTATAGAAATCAGAATGACATGCCATGTTTTCATTTGAAATGATATTTCAGTATGACGGGATTGGCGTCCTCACGGATCAGTTCGTTGAACGTCTTTCGATTTTTTTCGTCCAGCATGTTTTCCGCGACGTACTCTTCCAGTTCGCCCGGATTGCAGTAGCCCAGTACGTATTCGTCGGTTACAACTATCGGACGAAACAGTACTTCTTCCGCAAAACAGGAAATGTATTTGCTTTTTCCGGAGGACTTGTCGTATATTGCATTTACGAATTTTGTCTTGAATATGATTTGCGCCATCACGTACCTGCTGTTCTGACCTGAAGCAAACATCCGGCAGGGGAATTTGGTATTGGCTTCCTCTATTCTTTTTGGCGGATTACTGCGCGATTCATTCGAAAAGCCGGCATATCGTCCAGAGAGGGATATTCATCCGGGCCTTGCCCGCGCCCGTCTATTTTGAAGATAAACTTCCCCTTGTCGTCAAAAACATGAACCGTTTGCTGCTGGCGGTCAAAGGTGTAGTATCGGCCATTGTGAAAGATGATTTTTCTAAGTTGACCGATAAGCACATCCTGATTGGTTTCCAGCGGAATCAGTTCAACGGATTTGAAATAGTCAAATACGGACGCCTCGTCGGGCTTGTCGAAATCAACCGTAATAGTACTGTTTCTGATTGCGTAATGAGTTGTTTTATCGTTCGGATTTTTCTCATTCGATCCGGACTGTTCTTTTGATGCGTTTTGCACACATGATATGCAGCACAAAATAGCGGCTAATAAAAAATAGATTGTTTTCATGTGGTTCAAATACATAAATGAGAGGGAGGGCAAAATACCCTCCCTGCATAACTAATCATCCGTAATAGCAGAAATCAGACTGGTAACCTGAAAATCTGCATCCACACCAGGAACCTCCACAAGAGGTAGTATCCATTTCATAACACTGTCCGCCATACGGATTGGAATTGGGGTTACTGCACGTAATTGTGGCTTCACCTTCCGCCAGCGCCTCCACATTTTCCAGAGCCACATCCGACAACCCTTCTTCACTTCTACTTTGGCTTACATTCCAGCCCGCCAGGGCTACGATAGCCATTACAATCATAAAAACCAAAATTTTCTTTTTCATATATTTAAAAATTTAATTTGTGAAATTTGAATTGATATTTCCCTTCTGCCGTGAATTACTGCAAATCGAATAACCGGATTTCAGGAGTTATAAATCCTGATTCGAAGCAAACAGCCGGTGTTTGTGTTCTAAAGTTTCTCCAGTATATCCCTTATATCATACTTGCAAAATACGTCCGTGTAAAGATCCAGTGTATACAGATAACCGTTGATGAAATCAATGTCAAACGAAGTGATAAAACCGTTCAACTTGAGTTTCGCCAGCGGTTCCCCGTTCCAGTCAAAAAGAAGTATGACAGGAAGTTTTTTTCGTTCCGTCAAATACGTTTTTGTGTCTTCATTTACGTATATCACACCCCAGAACTCGGAAAACAAACTTAAAGAGATGAAAGGATATATCCTGTTCTCCATGCTTTCATCCTGTATCTTCCCGATGTTGTCCAATTTCTTTCCAATACAGATTGTTTTACCGAAAGAACCGTCCGGCGAATACATGTTGATGTAGTTAAGGAGGACGGGCATTTCCACCACCAGATTACTTTCGCTGTTACGTTTAGTGATGTTCGACAGGATATTGAAATCTTCTCCTGCTCTGACTGCAGCCCGATTCAGTTTTCCTAAAAGAGGTGTACCTGTTTTTTGACCGTTGTGCCACAGAAATCTTGTCTGTTGCGTCTGTGTGCCGTCTATTTCCCGACATAAAAACGTGGCGCTGTCAATCACTACAAAATTGAACATGAAAGGCGGCAGGGAATCGTTAAGCATATCAATAGATAGCCGACTGTCTCTTATGGATTCGTCAACATTCATCCGGTAGAGTTTTCCTCTCTGAAAATCATATATGAAGCAAAACAGTTCGCCCTCTTCCCTGAAAAAATGCTGATGTCCGACGGACGGGCTTTGGAAAAATTCATACGGCCCATTCCCTTTTGTAAGAAATTTCCCCAAAAACCGATAGTCGGGAAGAGAAACGAACGACCATAATCCGTCCTTGTCTTCGGTAGAAAAAATCAGCAGAGAATCATAAATGTGAAAATACTTCATCCCTATAATATCTGCGTTCACTTCAATCGCACTGTCTATAGAGAATGTTTGAGGAAATTCATTCACGTATCGCACCTCATCCAGGCTCATATAGTCGGACGACGACGTATCCGATTCTCCGCACCCGACGATCAGCAGGGCCGTA
>JAISNP010000119.1 GCA_031276175.1 Tannerella sp. | reverse complement strand
ACGTCACGCTAACGTGTGGACGGTATTATTGATTTCGGTTTTGCTGCTGACGGCGGCGTGTGCAGAGAAAAGCACAGGCTCCGATCAAACGGCGAAAAACGAACAGACAGTCAAGCAATATTTTGAACATTTCAACAACCACGAATGGCAGAAAATGGCCGACATGTATGTCGACGGCGCCGAGTTTAAAGACCCTGCGGTCGGGACGGAAATCTTTACGATGACCAAACCGGAAATCGCGACAAAATATTCGGAATTGAGCGCCATGTTTCCCGACCTGAAAGACAGGGTAATTCAAACCTATCCGTCGGGCGACAAGCACATCGTCGTGGAATTTGTAACGACCGGCACAGCGCCGGACGATTCGAAGATGGAATTGCCCATCTGCACCATTTTCGCAATAGAGAATGGTAAAATCACAAAGGACTTTTCGTATTACGACAATTTTTGATCACCGGAATAGAACAAAAACAATGAACCGCGTCCGTGCAAACACGGACACAAAAAAGAAAACATATGGATAAAAGAGAATTGACGGTAAAAAAGTATTTTGAACTTTTCAACAACCACGAATGGCAGAAAATGGCCGACATGTATGTCGACGGCGCCGAGTTTAAAGACCCTGCGGTCGGGACGGAAATCTTTACGATGACCAAACCGGAAATCGCGGAAAAATATTCGGAATTAAACGAAATCTTCCCCGACCTGAAAAACAGCGTAATTCAAACCTATCTTTCGGGCGACAAGCACATCGTCGTGGAATTTGTAACGACCGGCACAGCGCCGGACGATTCGAAGATGGAATTGCCCATCTGCACCATTTTCGCAATAGAGAGCGATAAAATAACAAAGGACTTTTCTTATTTCGACAATTCGCAGGGATAACCCCCTGCCGAAGGTTAGCGAAACAAAAATCCCCGCCCGCACAGCCGGTAATGCTGTGCGGAGCGGGGAATTTTTTTGTACGAACAACAAGTTGACGCACGCTGATTCTTGAATTTTTTTTCGGAAAACAAATGTTTTTTTTTGCAGTCCGGAAACTTTCATTTATCTTTGCTCCCAATGTTTGAACATAAAATGATGGCAGCAGCCGAAAAATATAACTCTTTATCCCGTAAAGGATGCCTGACGGGCAGAAAAGAAACCTCTCCGAGTCGTTCGGAGATCTCTCCGAGTCGTTTGGAGACCTCTCCGAGTCACTTGGAGACCTCTCCGAAACATTCGGAGACCTCTCCAAATCGTTCGGAAACATACACAACATACATAAATTATTAACCATTAAAAAAGGAGGAATTATGAATGATTACATTCCGCATAAGGATTCGGAACTGGTGCCGTGGAGCGCTAATTTCACGGCAGGGATAACTGCAAATGCCGCGTCGTGGGGCGTTACGCCCGACGAAGTAAAAGACCTTCAGATTGCCGACACTTTGTTTTCCACGCTTCAAGCTAAGGTGGACAGTCCGGCGAAAACTACCGTCCTCGTGGCGGAAAAGAACGCAGCGCGTAAGACGCTGGAAGCGAACATCCGCGGGCTGGTTGGTTTCAGATTGAAGAACCCCGTCGTCACCGACGCACAGCGCATTGCCCTTGGGCTTCATGTGCGCGACACTACGCCGTCGAACATCCCCCCGCCGGTAACGCGCCCGGATATGACGCTCCACGTAGTGGACGTCCGTCGCCTGAAACTCATGTTTCACGACATGGACAGCAAAAACAAGGCAAGGCCCTACGGCACAAACGGCGCGGTCATCGCCTACGGCGTGCTCGACGCGCCGCCTGCCAACCCCGATGCACTGACGCATACGGTGCTGGCTACCCGCACGCCGCATACCCTCGAATTTACCGAAGAACAACGCGGCAAAACGGTTTACGTGGCCATCTGCTGGCAGAACGAAAAGGGGCAGAGAGGCCCGTGGAGCGACATCGAAAGCGCCGTCGTGCCGTAACGACGGCTGAATAGCAAATGAAAAAGGGCAATGCAGCGGTGCGTTGCCTTTTTTTTGTTCACGATTGATTCATGCTAACCTGTAATTTTATCCCCACCCCTTTTTTTCAAAAAAAACAGTATCCCTTTTGCCGACAGAAAGCAAAACAGCAGCACGACGGTGATGGACGCGCCGGTAGGAATCTGAAGAAAGTAGGAAGAAAACAGCCCCGTCAGACATGCCAGAAAGCCCAACAGGATGCTCCCCCACACAATTCGGCGAAAATCCGGCGTGAAAAGATTGACGGTCATCTGCGGAACGGTGAGCAGGCTCATCAAAAGCATAATGCCTGCAAGGCGAATGGAAAGTACAATCGTGACGGCGATAAACGCGGTCATCAGATATTCCACGAATTTCACAGGTATTCCCTGCGTCGAAGCGAAATCGCGGTCGAACGCCGTATAAATAATCTCCCTGTGCATGACGATGAAAAACAGGCACAGTACAAGGGCGAATATTGCCGCCCACACAAGATCCGACCGTGTGATGGTCAGTATATTTCCGAACAGATACGACGACAGGTTGGGCGTATAGCCTTTCGTCATGCCGATACAGATGGCGCCGACCGCCATCCCCAGCGACCATATGGCGGCGATGGCCGAATCTTCGCGCACCCGGTACGATTTGTTCATCCATCCCACTCCGAAAGCAGACAGTAAGGCAAAGCCCAGCGCCGTCGGAAAAGGATTGACGTTCAGATAAAAGCCCAGCCCCAGTCCGCCGAACGAAGCATGTGTGATACCGCCGCTGATGAATACCAGCCGCCGCGAAACGACATACGTGCCGGCAATCCCGCAGGCCACGGCAATCAGTAAGCTGCCGGCCAGCGCATTCCGGAAAAATGTATATTGCAGAATCTCCATCTTACAATCGCCTTTCTCCGACAATGAGCCATGCTTCGTCCTTCAGCGCGTCGGGCAGGTGTATGCCGCGCAGTTGCAGGCTGCGAATCCATTCTGCCGCTTCCGTATCTTTTAACGTGTAGAGTACTTCTCTGAATTTGTCAGCCGCGTCTTCGGAATACGCATCGGAAGGCAGGCCGGCGTATGCGTCCAATTCTTCGTCGTCGAAGTATTCTGCGGCGCTGTTCGCCGCAGCCGGCAGACTGTTGCGTTCGCACGCTTCGTGCAGGCCGCAACATTCGGCGGGGACTATCATGGATTTAGCGTCGGGGATGTTTTCCTCCTGTTCGCCGGAACGAAGCCGTTTCCTTTCGGACAAAACGTTTGCCGCCGCAGCAAAAATCCCCAGCACAACCAATCCTCCTGCAAGATACCACATAATCATACTTTTGTAACCACAAATCCCGCCTTCCGCAAGTCCTCCCGGAATCCCGGATAACTTTTCGATACGACTTCAATATTATCCATCCGGATTCCTTCGGCAAAACGCATTGCCATCGGGGCAAAAGACATCGCCATCCGGTGATCCTCATACGTCGCCACGACGGGCATACCGTCTGCTTCGCCGCGACTGCCGTCCCACGCAAGGATGCTTCCGTCGCGTGCTTCCGGCCTGTATCCGAATTTGCGGAGTTCGTTCACAAGCGCCGACAAACGGTCGGTCTCCTTGATTCTAAGACTTTGCAGCCCGCTGAAGAAAAACGGAATATCCAGCGCCGCACAAGTGACGGCAAACGTCTGCGCCATATCGGGAATGTCCGTAAAATCGCAAACCATCGTGTGATGATGCCGCACCCTCTGCTTTCGCCTGAGCGTGACGCCCTGCGGCGTGAAAACCGTTTCCACTCCCAAGCGGTCGAATAACGGCACGATGGCCGCATCACCCTGCAGACTGTCGGACGACAATCCGCTTAATTCAATCTCCGCACATTCCGAAAGCGCCGCAATCTCATACCAGTACGACGCCGCGCTCCAGTCTGCTTCCACCGTAAAAGGAACAGGCGTATATTGCTGAGGAGGGACGGTAAACGTTTGCCCATTCTCAAGAACCGTCGCCCCGAACCGTCGCATCAACTGAACCGTCAGGCGAAGATACGGTTTCGAAACCGGATTTCCGGTCAGATGCAGTTTCAGTCCGTCGTCCATCCGGGGTGCAATCATCAACAATGCGGAGATATACTGCGAACTCACGCTGCCGTCCAGCCGTATTTCACCGCCTTGCAGACGTTTCCCTTCGATTTGCAACGGCGGAAAGCCGGCTTTTTCCGTATATTCGATTTTTGCCCCTGCTGTCCGCAATGCGTCGACAAGCATTTTTATCGGTCTGTTTTTCATCCGCTCCGTTCCGGTGAGAGTCCATCGTCCCTGCCGACCGGACAAATATGCCGTCAGAAACCGCATTGCTGTGCCTGCCGCTCCGACGTCGACATGCGACTCCCCCGTCCGCAAGGCATACTGCATCACCGCGGTATCGTCGCAATCCGACAAGTTCGATATTTTGCAGGGATGTTCGCTCAAAGCATTCAGTATCAATATTCGGTTACTGATGCTTTTGGATGACGGAAGCCGTATGGCGGCCGACCGCATCGCCCTGGCGGAAGCTTTTATGTGATATGTCATACAATTTTTTTCTTTATAATAATACACGCCGTGACGCCGGTAAAGTTCGTCGCGCTACAACTATGATAATCCGACAATCAAGATGACAAAGTTAGTGAAAATCCGAGGGCGAAAATCAGGACAGTATGACCTTTGGGCTAATTAAAGTTAATAAATCATATTTTACTCCCATATGTTTTTATTCTTATGAAAAAAAAAGATAGCTTTGCACTTAATTGAGTGCGACAGTATTCTATTAGAATTTATTGTGAAAAAAGTAATAACCAAAATAATAATTACAATTTAAAACTTAACCATTATGAATAAAAAAAGTCTTTTTATGCCATTCTGTGTAATGGCGGCAATTATTGCCTTTACATCTTGTTCGGGAAAGCTTAAACCCCTTTCAGGACAGTACGTTAATGTCGACCCGCAACCACTGGAAGCGGTCGGCGGTCAAGTTCCCGCAACCATAAATATTGCGTATCCGGCCAAATGGTTCAACAAAAATGCCGTGGTCACCGTGACGCCCGTACTGCGCTACGCCACCGGCGAAACGTGGGGTACGGCCTACACGTATCAAGGCGAAAAAGTAAAAGCAAACAACACGGCTATTTCTTATGCAAATGGTGGAAACGTGACAATGAAATCGTCTTTCAAGTATAAACCCGAAATGAAAAAATCGGAACTTTATCTGACATTTGATGCCAAAATCAAAAACAAAATCGTGAAATTGCCCGACATTAAGATTGCCGACGGCATAATCGCGACTTCGGAGCTGACAGATGCGGCAACAGCCAATCCCGCCATCGGGCCGGACAAGTTCCAGCGCATCATCAAGGAATCTCACGACGCCAGCATCATGTTCATCATCCAGCAGGCTGAACTTCGTTCCAAAGAATTGAACAAGGATGAAATTAAGGCTTGGAAAGAACTCGTCGAAGAGGCAAACAGTGTAGCAAACAAGAATGTCTCCATCGAAATCGCGGCATACGCTTCGCCCGACGGAGGACTGAAACTCAACGATGCACTGGCCGAAAGACGCGAATCGAACACGACCAAATACCTCGAAAAGGAATTGAAGAAAAAGAAAATCGACGTGCCCGTCGACGCCAACTATACCGCTCAGGACTGGGAAGGATTTCAGGCGCTGGTATCCAAATCGAGCCTGCAAGACAAAGACCTCGTACTGCGCGTGCTCTCTATGTATAAGGATCCGGAAGAAAGAGAACGTGAAATCAAAAACATTTCGTCCGTCTACAAATCGCTGGCCGACGAAATCCTGCCCGAACTGCGCCGTTCGCGCCTAACTGCCAACATCGAAATTATCGGCAAGTCGGACGAGGAAATCAGCCGTCTGGCACAAAGCAATCCGAAAGAACTGAATGTGGAAGAACTGCTTTACGCAGCCACGTTGATAAATAGCGCCACAGGCAGGGAGGTCATCTACAACAAGGCGACACAATTGTTTGCTAACGACTATCGCGCATGGAACAATGTGGGGGTACAGCGTTTCCGCGCCGGCGACCTGACAAAGGCCGAAGAACTCTTCACCAAAGCCAACAGCATCAAAAATAACAGTGAATCGAACGTCAATCTCGGATTAATAGCATTGACCAAAGGCGATATTGCAAAAGCACAACAACTGATAGGCGGTGCATCCGGCGTACCCGAATTGGGTGAAGCGCTGGGGATACTCTATCTCGAACAGGGTGATTATGCCAAAGCCGTAAGTTCATTCGGCGCAACGAAGAGTAATAATGCCGCATTGGCTCAAATATTAGCAAAAGATTACAGCAAAGCATCCCAGACGCTCAATGCTGTTCCGAACGCAGATGCCGTAACGGATTATTTGAAAGCGATTGTTTCCGCACGCACAAATGATGCAAGCGGTGTCATCAGTAATCTTAAAGCAGCCATTGCAAAAAAGCCGTCTCTTGCAAAAGAAGCAGGACTTGATCTCGAATTCGCAAAATATGCAACTAATTCGGACTTTGTAAACCTGATACGGTAATTTTACAGAATCATAAACAGTATAAGTTTTGGAGACGGAAAATTTTCGAATTTTCCGTCTCTTTCTTTTTATACTTTCATTTTTATTACTTCGCGCAGCAAGGGGCTGCGTATTGGTATCATCAAAAAACTGAAGTTTACCTGTCAGGCGACAGGTGAAAAACACCTCTTGTTTTTTACAGCGTGCAAATTAGTCCCGACAACTTCCGCTTTCCGGATTCTTTGACTGTGATGCCCGGTCAGGTATAAAAAGATCAACTGTTTGACATTACTGCCGTACATAATCCGGTTACTGTCGACCGTAATCCGGTGGTCGGCGTAAATAAAAGGCTTGTTTTTGCAAATAAAATTTATCCGAAATCATTATTCCCTGCAAAATAGACAAAAAAAACGCCCGTTTAATTACTTATTGCTATCTTTGCGACGCGTTTTAATCGACAGCATAAAATTATTCAGGTATGAAAAAGATGTTTTTAAGTGTAGTCTCTCAATTGGTTTTGCCGTTTTTCACCGACGGCACAAAACGGAGTATGATTCTGTGTTTTTCCTTGCTGTCGGCGGCAAATGTCGCGGCACAGGTGCAGGTAAGCGGGAAACTGGTGGACGACAGGAAAGCGCCCGTCGAATTTGCCAATATTGTATTCCAGTCAGGGGACAGTTTTCAGGGAACGGTTTCCGACGAAGAGGGTAAATTCAGTATCGGCGTTTCTGCCGGAGATTATGCGTTCCGGATTTCGGTAATCGGCTACGCACATTTCGAGAAGGCGCTTTCGATACGTGAAGATACGGATTTGGGCGAAATCGTGCTGACGCCGTCGACGGTCGATATCGGCGAAGTGACGGTGAAGGCGCAACGGACGGTCAGGAAATCCGACCGCTTTGTCATTAATCTTGCGAACGATCCCGGCGTTTTCGGGAAAACGGGCAGCGACATACTTTCCATGTCGCCCGGCGTGTTTGTACAGGAACGCGACGGCACGGTCTCCATCAATGGGAAAAGCGGCACGCGCGTGACGGTCAACGGCCGTTTGCTGCGCGAACAGGGCGCCGACCTGATTCGCTATCTGCAAACCCTGCGTGCCGAAGACATCCTGCGCATCGAAATATTGCCTGCTGCCGGCGCCGGATTCGATGCCGACATCGCCGGAGGAGTGATCGGCATCACGCTGAAACGGCTCCGCGACGACGGACTGAACGGCAACGCCGCCCTGCTGTATGCGCTTGCTCCGGGCGAAGACGTCTTTTCGCTGAGTCCTTCGTTCGGCATGAACTACAA
>JAISNP010000114.1 GCA_031276175.1 Tannerella sp. | reverse complement strand
CGTCGGCATAGATATTGCGGTGATAGACGCCCGTCGCGCAGTCGTAATAATCCAGCGTTGCCTTGTTGCTGCCCATATTCCCCTCGTTCAGCAGGTAGAATCCCCGGACGTCGGCCTGTTTTCCGGGCGGGGCGACAATCACTTCTTCGGGGACGAAGATTTCCGTCTCGTCGCGGCAGGCCGCCAGCCACATCCACAAGGCGAGACTTGTACAGATGAATTTTCTCATATGATTCTTATTGATTACTTTTGTATGATATTACTAAAACCGTTTGCATCATGACCACCATCCACATGGACGAAACAACCGAAGCCGGCCAACGTATCCTCAGCGAACCGGCCGCCAATCCCGAAACGGGAAAAGCAAGAGCGTACAAAATTCCGCGCGACGAAAACGGCGACCCCGTCGGCACTCCGTGGGAAGAGATACGGGAGAGGATGTATGATAATCTTTCCGAACATTATGGCGTTGATTTGCGGACGTTATGAGTTTTCATATCTACTTCTCTCCCGAGGCGGATAACGACATGGCTGTATTGGAGAGATACATCAGGGATGAACTGAAGTCTCCATATACGGCGTCTCAATACATGACGGACTTGGAAGATGTCATTCAAACACTTTCTATCAATGCCGGCATTATAAGTTCCAACAAATATGTCCGGGCAAAGTTTGGAGATGACGCGCGTCGCATCATCTTTAAAAAGATGGACATTATCTTTACGATTGAAGATGATATTGTTTACATTAAACGAATCATCCCCGGTTCGCTTGTGTATTAGCCTTCTTCTCATATCTCCACCTTCAAAATCAGTTTATAATTACGTCCCGGCATCGGGTAGTTTCGTACCACGTCATAGTATTGATTAAGGAGATTGTTCACCTCCGCCGAGAATTTGCATTTCAGATTCCGGTACAGGAAAGTTTTTCCGAGCGTCAGGTCGTGCGTATACCAGGGTTGTTCGTGGTTTTCGCGGATGTTGGATGAATTGTGATAACGTTCGCCCACGTAGATAAAACTGTAATTCAAATCCCATGATTTCCCGATCATGTTTACGATTGCCGAACCGTTGTGCCTCGGGATATAGGCGATTTGTCCGCCATAGGTGCCTGCTTCGGGATCGTTGTCGGCCGGGTCGCTGAAATCCTGCGCACGCTGGAAGGTATAGTTCACGCTTGTGTTCACCCGTATCCCGCAAGGCAAATGCCAGCCGGCCTGCCCGGAAACGTCTATTCCCCGGATTTCCACATAACCGATGTTCATCATCATCCAGCGGTATTGCCCGTTGCCTTTGGGGACGGCGATAATCTTGTCGGTTACTTCATTATAATAGGCGTCCGTCCGGAAATTCACATAGCGGATAAGGCCTTGGTCGAAATGCCTCTCGTACTGCAATCCCAGGTTGTATTGCACAGCATATTCGGGATGCAGGGCGATGTTACCCGCGTCGGTATAATAGAGGTCGTTGAAGGTAGGCATCCGGAAAATGCGCTTGTAGAAAGCGCGCAGTTGCAGGGGTGAAAAATCGTTTTCCCCTGCGAACGGCCGGAAGGAAAGGAACACGGCGGGCGTATATTCACGCCTGTCGTCGGGAGCGCCGGTTTGCGAATCGGGCAAGCGTTCGCCGGCGCCGTGACGTATGCGCGTCACGCTTTCAAATACAAACGTTCCCAGCAGACTTGCCTGCGCTTTCAGGCGATGCCATTCAAAGGCGGTGGCCAGCGACGTCAGCGCCGTATGACGAAGGGGATAAACAAAGTCCCGCAAAGACGCATCCAGTATGTTTCGTTGATAGTCGGCCGAAAGGCTTATATCCCAGTTCGGAAGAATGGCATACCTGTTGGCTGCCGAGGCGTAAATCTCCTGCTGGAGAAACGTGTTGTCTATATACATGAGCGTGGTATCGGGATTAAGGTAACGCATCCGGTCGCCGGCATATTTCACGTTGACCAGCAGGTCGTATCCTTCGAATACTTGCTGCCGGTAACTGCCCTGTACAAAAAAATTCCTGTCCCACTGCCGTTGCGATCGCTTCCATACATTATTTATTATGGCGCCGGGAATGCCTTTCTCCGAATCATATAAATAGGCCTTGACATGCCATTTCCCCTGTTCGGAGTAACCGTTCAGGCCTCCCTCCAGACGCAACGATTGAATATCTCCGTTCCGGCGGACGGCGGTTGTATCCCAAGCCACCGAACCATCCTGAAAAACCTTGCGGTAACGGAATTTGTATTTGCCCGAAGAATAAATGTATTCGGCATTGAACGACGAACCGACGCGCTCGCCGATTTTCTGTTCCCACAGCACGGAAGGATTCGTGAGGCCGAAAGAGCCGGTACGGAAAAAGGCTTTTATATTGGTTGTTTTCACTCCGGCGAAATGCGGGCGGCGCGTACGCAGATAAATCGTTCCCGCCGAGCCGAAATCTTTGGCCGGCTGGAATATTTCGCTTTTCTGTCCGTTGTAGAGCGATATTTCTTCGATATTGTCGAGCGAGAACTTGCCAAGGTCAACCTGTCCGTTCTGCGCATTGCCGAGTTGGATGCCGTCGTAGAACACACCCATATGATTTGTCCCCATGCTGCGCACGTCCACTGTTTTCAATCCGCCTACGCCTCCGTAGTCTTTGATCAGGATTCCTGAAAAATAACGTATGGCGTCGGCTACGGAGAAACTGCCCAGGGCTTCCAGTTTTTCCCCCGCAAGCCTTTGAGACGGAATGACCTCACGGTAGCGGTCGGCCACAACCGTCACTTCGTCCAGACGCTGGATACTGTCCAGCCTGCCCTGCGCAAAAGAAACCACACTTGCAGCAAGCAATCCGCTTGTGCATAACATTTTGATATGAAACATAAAAAGCCGTTTTAATCTGACAATCAAACAGCTTTCGTACAGGAAAAATCGGAAAACTTATTTCCGAAAAATAATGTTGGGATAAACCTTGCAGGAAAAATATCATGTAAATCAGAAACCTGCCTTGTTTGTCTCAAGCTTTATTCCACGAAAGCTTTAAACTCAGGTTTTTGGCAGGTCTTCTGACTTACTCCGTCTTTGGACGCCCTTCCCGGAAACGGATGTTTCGATCCTCGATTTTCCAGTGGGTTGAGTATTGTCCAAAGACTTTGGCGGAGCTTACAGCAGCGGGTCTGTTCAGGATTTGCACCTGATTCCCTTTTCATTGCTACTTCCGAATGGAAGCGGCATCACCAAAATCCGGGACAAAGATAATGTCTTTTTTTAAATGATAACGCTCCGGTCTAAAAAAACGTGCGCTTGCGATAGCAGCACAAGCCTCAGTTCAATCCGGCTTTTGATAACACGAGAAGGCTGGTGACGGAACTTTCATCCGACTCATGTATAGCCGGGTAATCGCGTATCGCCTGCTTCAATTCTTCAAATTCTTCCACGGAAAAGGCCATATTGACGGACATGTCGCCTACGGGCAGGAAAATATCCTTGGCCAGTCCCTTGTTTCGATTGAGCGCCGAATAATAGTCGACGTCAATAGATTCAAGGTAATTCAAGAACTTCTTTAACCGCTCCGGCGAAGGGAAATGGATGAGTACGTTACCGGCCTCGACATGTATTTTCGTGCAGGATTTGCATTTAAAAATCCTCATGATGCCATTTCTTTTTCGAGTTGCGCGACCCATCGGTCGATACGTTCCCCGGTCAGGTCGCTTTCGTTATCTTCATCGAGCGGCAAGCCGGCAAACCGGCCGTCGACTACGGCCTCGGAATCGTCGAACGAGTAGCCCGCCGTACCGGTAAAGCCGATCACCGTCGCCCTGTCCTTTACAGCCTTGTATATGTGCCCGATTGCATTGCAAAAAGTATCGGGATAGGAAGACGAATCGCCGCAGCCGAACAGCGCAATTTTCTTCCCGGACAAATCGGCCGAAGCAACTTCCCGGATGAAACCTTCCCAATCGTCCTGCAAATCGCCCAGTCCCCATGTGGAACTGCCGAACAGTAATACGTCATACGACGCCAAATCACTCTTTTTCACCGATGCTACATCGCGTATATCCGCGCCGTTCACCTTCAGTTTCGACCCAATCCGTCCCGCAATATCTTTCGTATTGCCGCCCGATGTACCATAAAAAATTCCAATTTTACTCATAAATATTCCATTTAAATTTACGAAGCAAAGGTGCATCGTCTACCGGTATCCGGCAATACCGCTTTTTCTGTATTTATGTACAAAAAATTACCTATATGTCAGTAGCGCCTTTCCGTGTGCCCGACAGACAAACGCACGTTTTTCCACGGACAACTATTTTACTGTTTATAAAGTTCATAAAGAATAGCGCCGCACATTAAATGAAATAAAAACCGTCTTTTACTTAAACACACACCGCAATTTAGTGATTTCAAATAGAAGTATTGTATTCTCGGCCTACATCACAATATCATGAAACCTACATCAGAGTTAATCATGATGTAGGTTGTGTTTACGTATGATGTAGGTCACAATAATAAAAGTATTAGGGGAATTAATTAGTTTCTACAGTATATCAGATTAATATGTGGTTATAAACGAATTAAAAAAATAAGGGATTGACAATGAATGTAGACGGAAAGATGATACTGCGGCTATTTGGGCTGCACAATATTCAATCCGACAACCGGATTTTATCCGTATCTTTGTCGTCATCAAATAAATTCATATCTGATGAAAGATTTTTTTCGCGTACTGAAACGATTCGTGCCGCCATACAGGAAGTACATGTTCCTGAACATCGTATTCAATATTCTCTCCGCAATACTGAACGTCTTTTCCTTCGCGCTGATTATCCCTGTACTGGACATCCTGTTCAAGACAAGCGATGCTACGTATTCGTATATTCCATGGGAATGGGACTTCGGCTCGTGGGATGCCTGGAAAAATATGCCCGAACTCGTCAAAAACAATTTCTTCTGGTACGTGAACGACATGATCGGCACGCACGGCGAACAGTACACGCTGCTGATTGTCGGCGCGACGCTCGTAGCGACGACGCTTTTGAAAGTTACGGCCATGTACATGGCTTTCTATACGATGATACCGATACGGACAGGAGTGGTGCGCGACATCCGCAACCGCATAAACCGGAAAATCACGGAACTGCCGCTGAGTTTTTTCTCCGAAAAACGCAAGGGCGACATCATTGCACGGGTATCGGGCGACGTGAACGAAATCGAATCGTCGATAATGAGTTCGCTGGACATGCTCTTCAAAAATCCGATACTGATAATCATATACCTTGCCGTCATGCTGGTAATCAGCTGGCAACTGACGGTTTTCGTACTGATTTTGCTGCCGATGGCAGGATTCGTCATGGGTCAGGTAGGAAAGAAACTGAAAAAAAAGTCGCTGCTCGGACAAGCACAGTTCGGGCTGCTGATGAGCCGGATAGAGGAAACCCTGAGCGGACTGCGCGTCATAAAAGCCTTCGTCGCGGAGAAAAAGATACAAAAAAGGTTTGAACAGACGAACGAAATGTTTCGCCGTACCACCAACCGCATCTACCGCCGCCAGCAGATGGCGCATCCCATGAGCGAATTTCTCGGCACACTCACTATCGTTATCATCCTCTGGTACGGCGGCACGCTGATCCTGTCCAACCACAGCGCCGTCAGCGCATCCGCATTCATCTATTACCTGGTGATTTTTTACAGCATGATCAATCCGGCCAAAGATTTGAGCAAATCGGTCTATGCCATTCAGAAAGGTATGGCTTCGGTCGAGCGGGTCGACAAAATACTGATGGCCGAAAACCACATCACCGCCCCACCTTATCCCAAACCGGTCGCGCTGACCGAAGCCATCGAATACAGGGACGTATGGTTCAAGTACGGCAAAGAATGGGTGCTGAAAGGCATCTCTCTACGCATCGAAAAGGGAAAAACCACGGCGCTGGTCGGACAGTCCGGTTCGGGCAAAAGTACGCTGGTCGACCTCCTGCCGCGCTTCTACGACGTCGACAAAGGATGTATCACTATCGACAGGACGGACATCCGCGACGTTTCGCCGCCCGCCCTGCGCAGTTTAATGGGCAACGTCAATCAGGAAGCGATCCTGTTCAACGACACGTTTTTCAACAACATTGCTTTCGGGGTCGAACACGCCACGATGCCCGAAGTACAGGAAGCCGCCCGCATTGCCAATGCACACGATTTCATCGTCGCAACACCCGATGGCTACGAAACCAATATCGGTGACCGCGGCGGCAAACTCTCCGGCGGACAACGCCAGCGCATCAGCATCGCACGGGCTATCCTGAAGAATCCGCCCATACTTATTCTCGACGAAGCCACCTCCGCCCTCGACACCGAATCGGAACGCCTTGTGCAGGAAGCCCTCGAACGACTGATGCGCAACCGTACCACTATTGTGATTGCCCACCGCCTGTCGACGATATACGGCGCCGACGAAATATGCGTCATGCACGAAGGCGAAATCGTGGAACGCGGCAAACACGACGAACTGCTCGCCCGCAACGGATACTACAAAAAACTTTGCGACATGCAACGGCTTTAGCCCGCGAATTCCAATTGTCCATTATTATTCTCCTTAATTTTTTATATTATATATATGAGATAATGTCAAGCGGTATTGCAGTGCGAGCAGCTCAATTTGTGCGAAGGCTTCGCACAAATTGGATAAGCAAGATAAAATTGCCTCATTCGTTGCAGATTACTTCGGCTGAATCCTTTTCCATGCAGTAGCATGAGGTCTTTCGAGATGTTTTCGATGAGCGCTTTACCGTATTTGGCTTTCGCTTTGCCTTCCTGTTCATATTCGACAATGTATTGACCGATATGCCAATTGGTTTCGACGATTGCTTCGTTGACGGAACGGACGGCTTGCGACTGTCC
>JAISNP010000077.1 GCA_031276175.1 Tannerella sp. | reverse complement strand
ATCGCCTTCCGCACCGGGAAAAAACTGGCGTGGGACGGGAAATCTTTCCACGACAGCGAGGCCGACCGTTATCTGACGAAAGAATACCGCGCGCCGTGGACATTCCCCAAAGTCTGATTTGACACAATATGAGAACGAATCGTCTGAAGAAGTACCTGTCGTTGCGAATCACAAGCCTTGTCGGGCTTTCCGTAACCTTTGCATGTATCCTGATGTCGTATGCTTACGTAAAGCATGAACGGAGCTACGACCGTTTTCACACAAAGGCCGACCGGATTGCCCGGCTTTCCGTCAGGTACGGCGACGAACCTGTGGACGGGCGTCTCTACGGCTTCGCGAAAAACGACGTCGCGGCGGCCGGCGCATCCGGAGTGGAAGATGCCGTACTGATGTACAAAGCGGAAACCGGCATACTGACGCACGAAGGAAAGGCGCGCGTGGTGAACAACTTCTATTTTGCAACGGCTAACTTCTTCGACGTATTCGACTATGAATTGACGGAAGGCGACAGGCACAGCGTGCTCGACTCCCCCGAAAAAGCAGTAATAAGCCGGCGCTTTGCCCGGGAACTCTTCGGCGAAGCATCGCCGACAGGGAAAGAAATCCAACTGTCGGGGCGAAGATTCAAAACGCAGACGGTCTTTATCAGCGGCGTCTTCGAAGATTTCCCCGAAAACACACACTTTCATACCGACCTCATACTCCATCATCCCGACAACGAAAAAGAAGTCTTCGCCTACGCCTACCTGTTGCTGCATCCGCAAGCCGACACGGAACAGGTGAAGCAGGCAATTGCCGCATGGCTCGACAAGGCGGACGGCGACAGCCCGCGCAAAGCCTCCCCCATCCTGATGCCGCTGACCGACATCCACCTCCACAGCCACATGCAGCGGGAGGCCGAGAGGAACGGCAACATCCGGTACGTCTATATCATTGCCGCAGTGAATCTGCTTTTGCTCGCCGTCGTGCTCTTCAATCTGCGGCTGAACGCCGGACTGATATTCTCGCACAGCAGGAAATACTACCGCCTGCTGCGGCTGAACGGCGCATCGCCCATGCACGTACTTGTCGACGAGAGCCTGCCGGCGCTTGTGCTCGGAGCGGCTTCCATGATTACGGGAGGACTGCTGACTTACGCCCTTTATCCCCGGCTGCACGTAAGGCTCGACGTCCTGAACGGCGCGGAGGCGGCCATCTTCTGCCTCGCGTTCGCGGGTATCGTGTGGGCCATCTCCATCCTGCCCGTCCTGCGCGGCATGTCGACCACGCTGTTCCTCAACAGGGGCGACGACCTGCGCCCCTCGCACTTTTCGCTCTCCGGCGTGCGCTTCATGCTCACGGCGCAGTTCGTCATGGTGATGTTCATCGTCATCCTCGGATTCGGGATAAGCCGGCAGATGCGGATGATAAAAACCGCACAGGTGGGCGGAAACGACCCGTTCCTGCTGGTGATGAAAGAACAGCCCGACGCCGTGAAGGCACGATACGACGTGCTGAAAGCCGAACTCCTGAAGCGACCCGAAATAGAAGCCGTCACCTCGGCAATGCAACTGCCGGGAACGGTCGTACGCGACGGCATCGTCGTACGACGCGAAGGACAAACAACCGACGACGGACAAAACATCCCCCTGCTGGTCGTGGGCGACGACTTCCTGCCCTTCTTCGGCATCACCCCCGTGGCGGGAAACGCGTTCCGCCCTTCGACGCTTGCATACAAGGAAGAGGAGAAACTGTTTCTCGACCTCATTAGCGGACGCAGCGAACCGTCCGGTTCCCTTTCCGAAGAATACGTAATCAACCTTGCCGCCATGCAGCAGCTCGGCTTCTCCTCCCCCGACGAAGCTGTGGGGAAGATGCTGCATTTCGAACACTCCGCCTTGGGATACATCAACAGGGGAAGGATTGCAGGCGTGACCGAAAACTTTACCTACACCACAGCCTGGGAATCATCCGCGCCGCTTATCCTTATGCAAAGGCAAATGTTCCTTCACTGCATCATGGTGCGACTCTCGCCCGAACGATTCCCGCAGGCGCTCGAAACCTTCAACCGTGTATGGGCGGAAGTCATACCCGACTATCCGGCCGACTATACGTTCCTGACCGACGTCTATGCCGACGTCTACCACAGCGAGATGAAAGCCGAAGCCATGGTACAACTCTTCGCCCTCCTCAGCCTCCTTACGGCCAATATGGGACTGATCATCATCATGGCCTTCATCATCAAACGAAAGACGAAAGAAATAGGCGTCCGCAAAGTACACGGAGCCACGCCCGCCGACATCGTCCTCATGCTGAACCGACGCATATCACTGTGGATAGCCACGGCCTTCGCCATTGCCCTGCCGCTCGCATGGTGGGCTACGACGCGATGGCTGGAAAACTTTGCGCAGAAAATAAGCCTCGACTGGCATAGCTTTGCCGTTGCAGGACTGTCGGTCTGGATACTCTCCACTCTCGCCGTCTCGTGGCAAAGCCTCCACGCCGCACGACTTGACCCCGTCAAATCGCTGAAAACAGAATAGCGCCCCGGAGAGATTACACTACCCTACCCCATGTTCCGCACGACAACCCGTTCCGACGAGATTCCATCTCGTCGCCCCTGTCCGTGAGATTCCATCTCACAAATAAAACATTCGGATATAATTCGCCGCAACAGCACAAACAAGATAGCATTTCACCATATTCGCCACTAATTTCCCACTAAATCGAAGCGATGAAACACAAACCAGTCGTCGCTATAATCCGGATTCATGAAATGACTGGCAGACAAATAAAGCCCGTCGGCACGTACAAACCATACCATAGAATTATACGTATAGTCCGGAAAACGCGTTTCGCCTATTACCTCAAAATCTTTGTTCAGGATGACGATCGAAAACGTCTTCCGACCATTCTGAATCAGCTCCCATAAAGATACGTCGTTATCCACCTCAGTCCGGGGGTACGCAATACGGTAGTAAACCTCCCGGTAACGATCATAAATCATGTTTCCGTAATCCGCATTCTCGCATATCTCTCTTGGAGTGGAAGCCTTGTCGTTCGGATACCCCACGCGACTGATGTAACGGCTCTTGGCCTTAATCCGGCGGGAGGTCGAATGTGCTGCATCGGCCACGAGAATATCTTCGTCGTAGTAAAAAGAATATGCAAACCCGTCGCCGTTGAAACAACTGCTGAATTCCGTCTCCGCGCCCGCGGCTTTAAACGTTTCCCTCACAAAAGGAAATTTCGGAAACTGCACTTCCAGTCCGTACACCGATTTATCAGCCAGATCTACGGCGCAGCAAAGCGGGTTTACGTCCTGATGCCTGTTCGGACGCGGAAAAATAAACAGCCGGTTCCCAATCACAACCATCGGCTTGTACACGCTGCTCGATGCAGGAAAGTCGCCGAGCGTCGTTCCGTCCGTCGCCTTATCATAACGAAACTTATCCTTCACCCGCGCCCCGCTGTCTACTATATAAATGATCGGCGCGCCGAGCGCCGTCAGGAATATACTGTCCATGTTGTGCACATGATAACCGCCCACGCGCCCCGTGCCGTTGCTTCCTTCACGTTCGAGACGGATTTTAAACTCCGGGAGGCACGATTCCATGTCGTAAAACAATATTTCTTCATGTCCTGGATTCTGAAAAGTCAGATACTCCTTCCCGTTCACATCCGTATAAGGAAAAAGGGAAAAAACAGACGACTTCGTGTTTTTATCCAACGGAAAAGACAGCGTTTTATCCCCCCGAACCAGCCGAAACTCCATCCGCTCCGCCTCCCGGCACGACGCCACGCACAGGCAGAACATAACGGCGAAGACCGGAAAACATAAAAATGTCATTTCACTAAAAAAAGAGGCATGTTTCATATCAAAATAATTAAGTTCACTGCAAATATACAACAAATACAAACTCCGCTTCAACAAACCACCTCTAAGAATCCCCTCCCGTTCCGACGAGATTCCATCTCGTCGCCCCTGTCCGTGAGATTCACATCTCACAACAACTGCTCGCACAGTGCCGGCTGGCATAAGTAAAAACCTGTGGATAGAATCCATAGGGATAAAACGAACGAGATAGAATCTCGTCCGAACGCCACCTCCACGCAAGCCCTCCCGTTCCGACGAGATTCCATCTCGTCGCCCCTGTCCGTGAGATTCCATCTCACAAATAAAACATTCAAATATAAGCCCACGCCTTCACCATCCGGCGTCCACCTCCGCCAACGGCAAAAAGGCAAACTGCATCTCATCATCCAGCGTCATTACGATGCGGCTGTTCCTCTCGTCATAGCAAAAATCGCTTACACAAAACCCCGTCTCCAGCGTACATATATAATTGCCCGCCGCATCGAAAACAATAAACGCCGTCGGCAGTCTTGTCTGCCTGCCGTCTTTCGGAAAGGTTTCTTTGCCGGAGTAAAGCACAAAAAGCCTGTCGCCGCACCACGCCGCCTTTCCGTAATAAGTAATTCGGTTTGTCGTTTCGCTGCTCCAACTGTTTCCGTATATATTATACATTAATTCGCCGTCCAGCGTACATATCGTAATCAGGTCGTGATGGGAGTAGCACTCCGCGTATATCCCGCGTTCGGGAGATACGGCCAGGTGGATGCGCTTCTTTCTCACCTCCGGATGCGTATATTTCATCGCCGTAATCTCGCCCGTCGTCATATTCCACTTTGCGACCGACGGATTGAAGTCCGAACTTCCCGAAGGCTCTATTACCACTCCGTAGCACAGCGTATCATTAATATAATGATACTCGCCGGGAAACCGCACGGCGTTCATCTTCATCTTTACTCCCGGCACATGGCGCGGATTGGCAAGCACGCTGTCGAGCGCGCAGTCAAATATCGTCTGTTTGCCGTGGTCGGATATATAGAAGCGCCGACGGGCTTCATCTATGCCGATATGACCCGGATTGGCGACTTCGCCCGGCCCCTGTCCGCGCGGAACAGCGCTGCACAAGTACGCATACGTATTGCGGTCGAACAGATGAATAAGACGGTCGAACGACCTGTAATCGAGTACGATCAAACAATCGTCCGCCAAGAACATGCGGCTTATCGAACAGATCATTACCTCGTCTATTTTTATTTCACGTACTTTCTCGCTTACGTTGACAATATTGTCGCGTCGCGTCCGATACTTTTCCGTCGACGTTTCGTGCCTGCAACACAGGCAAACAAATGCCGGCAGCAGCAAAAGACAGTAAGGCCTCATCGCCGCATACTTTATTTTACGTCCTTAACTTTCTCTTCCTTCAAATAGATATACAGCCGAATGCCCCCCTTGTCATACGACGTGCCGATGCTTAGTATCTGCTTGGGATCTATGCGTTTCAAACGCGATTCGGCCTCTTCCGGCGCGACGGTCGTGTCGTTGATAATGATTTCCGTCACCAGGGACGTATTGTCGCCCGACACGCCATACAGTGGCATCCCTGCGTTTCGCAACGCCGTCTCAATGCGTTTGTCGGCCACTGTTTTCGTCGTGTCCTGCATCAGTACCGATGCGGACTTGATATTTGCAGAGGCCGACAGGCAGAGGCCGAGCATGGCAAACGTTTTTATTAATAACATGTATTTCATATCGATTTATATTTTGAATTTCATTAAAGCATATTCCTCTTTGTGCATCCCGATGCCATATATTACTTCATTCTTTTCGTCCACGCAGAACGAATATATCAACTTGTCGGCCACGAAAGACCTGACGAAACGTCCGTTCCAGTCAAAGACGAATATATATTTCGCCCACATCTTCTGTCGTCTGTTTTCCGCATACGTCCTGCCCGAATACAGCATATAGCAATACGATTCTGTGGCATATGAACCCTTATATCCCAACAGACAGTTGTCGTCAAGAATAATCCTGTTGTCGCCGAAAGACGCGCGTACGTCCGTAGAGCCATACTGTTTGATCGGACGAATACCGTTTTCGATTTCATAAAACTCCAGATGGTCCGAATAGCTGCATCCCTGCGCAAAACGGTTCCCGCCCGGCTGTGCGCAAAAATAGCCCTGGTAAAGAAAGAATCGTGGTATGTAATCTATTTTTTCGCCTTCGAAAGGATACGACCCTGCCGCAGAAACAAACGTTCCGTTTTTGTCGTATACATGATAGCGTCCGTCCTCAAAAGGGCCGATGCCGACCAGCGCTTCCGACATAGCGACGGCATTGGCCGGACGGTCTGCAAGGCGAACAGACGATTTCCGCTCCGGAATCCATTCCTCCGCACGACCGAAAGCGGGAACGGCGTAAGTATAAAAATCGCCCGACTGTATCTGAAACCTGTACAACTCGCGATTTTCCTGCGAATACGACATGCGTCCGGAACCGGGCAATACTTCATCGGGTCCGCCTCCGACAGACAACAACCTGTTCACTATCCGTCCCGTTTCCACATCCAGCAACGTAAGCGCCTTACCGTCGTACACATCTTCCATCAAAAGAAAACCGTCAATATATATCAGGTTCGAAGGCCTGCCCAACAGACCATCCACTTCGATAAACTCGCCCGAAATCGGCGTACTGTCGCGCGTAAAATCATTACTGTGTTCCTCGCTGCACACAGTCAGGACGAACAATGCCATTGGAATAATAAGGAATCTTTTCATATCGCGTGTATTTAAATACAATGTGTCATGCAAAATAAATTTTATGCACCACAAAACTACAATAAAAAACAATGCAAAATCATATTCAAACCCGCTTTTTTTTATTTTATCCGAATTTTATTACATCCCCTTTCCCCGAACGATAAAAAGAACCGCGCAACCGGTCATTCGATTCACCTGTTTCCATCTCAACACAGCGGCACGAAGAACACGGAAAACCCAAACCAAACCAATAACATCAAACAACCCAACCTAATTTCCACCTAATTTTCTCCCAACAAAACAACCTCAGTAGCAATAAGACAACACGCCCGCCACAACCTCATTACCCCATTAATCGCAAACAAACAAACAATGAGGTAATGCGGTAAAGACCCATACATCCACTTTCCTACTGAGGTTGTTCTGTTAAGAGAAAAAATTAGGTGGAAATGAGGTTTATTCATAATCCGATTAACAACCTGCATATCACAACCCGCGCGAACAAAAAACCTGCGCCGAATCTAAAAATAACATAAAAAATCGCCCAAACTCATTTTTCTTCATTTTATACGAATTTTATTTCATCTTTTTTGCTCGAATGATAAAATTAAACCCTATCTTTGCAACAGTAAACGCATAAATTACTTATTGTATGTACAAAACGAATATTTCACATGCGGATTCGAGGTTTTCAAATTCGAATTTCAGTAATTCGAATTCGAATTTGAGCTTCCCAAATACGCATTTGAGTCTTTCAAATTCGAATTTGAGTTATTCAAATACGAATTTGAGCTTTTCAAATTCGAATTTCAGTCCTTCAAATTCGAATTTGAGCGTATCAAATACGCATTCGAATTTATCGCCAACGCATATCAAAGAGTGAATTGAGCTATACATTATTAAAAATTAAAATTCAAGAACTATGAAAGTATTACATGGAAACATCGAAGTGTTGCTCGCATGGGCGGCTTCATTTTTTACGTATCTGAAATTGAATATGCTCAACTGGGGCATAAGCGAATCATGGGAAAAAGATGTGGAGATAAAGCTGAACGACCTTCAGAATGCCCACAGCATCTGGATCAATCCGTCAACCAAGACTAAGGCATCGCATACCGCGATGATAGAGAAGCGTAAAGTGTTTGTGAAGGCCGTAGAGCCGTTGATACAAAATCTGAGGTCGTTGCCGACGCTTCAGCCTTCGGATTACGACATTTTGCAGATAGCGCCGCCCTCGTCGGGACGTCAACCCAAGTATCCGCCGCCGGTGACATGGCCGGTGCTTACGCTTGACGTGTTGGGACAATGCACTGCCGACTTGCGCTATCACGATATTAATACACCGCTGTCGATTGCCAAGCCGCGCGGCGTGCACGAAGCCGTAATACGTATCGGTTTCTCGGCCGAAACGCCGGAATCGGTCGACGACCTGACGGAAACGCCCGTCACCATCACACGTACACCGTACCGGCTCGTCTTTCCGCTCGATAATGCAGGCAAAAAGCTTCACGCCGCCGGGGCATGGGTCAACCCGACCGGCGAACGCGGCCCGTGGGGTCCAATCGTAAGCGTCATACTTTCGTAGTCGAACGGGCATATCGCTACGATCGTCGGACGGGACAAAGTTTCTTTGCTCCCGTCCGTTTTTTTTGTTCGCATATTTTCATTTCAACACAGAGGCACAAAGAACACAAAGAATCAAAACAAAAGCAACAACACAAAAAAACCCAACCTGATTTCCACCTAATTCATTCTCAACAAAACAACCTCAGTAGCCATAAAACGGTAAGCAAAAAACAACCTCATTACCTAATTATTCATCTGTTCATAAATAATGAGGTAATAAAGTAAAGGCCTGCACACACATCCGGCTACTAAGGTTGTTTTGTCAAGAATGAAAATCAGGTATAAATGAGGTTTTTTCACCAATCCTTAAACAGCCGCCATCCCACGGAAAGTTCGGACGAGATTCCATCTCGTCCCATCTATCACCACGGATTCCATCCGAATATCTCGGACATGAGATAGAATCTCACGAATAGCACGAACGAGATAGAATCTCATCCGAACAAAAAATAAAAACAATAATCCCACTTACCGAATCCCCCCTGTGCCCTCCGTGCCTCCGTGTTAAAATAATTCCCACAAGCATAAAAATTCCCCGAAGAAAAATAACACATGTTTCAATGAGGATACAAAAAACCAAAACAAAATCAACAACACAAAAAAACCCAACCTAATTTCCACCTAATTTACTCTCAACAAAACAACCTCAGTAGCCATAAAACGGTAAGCAAAAAACAACCTCATTACCCCATTATTCACCTGTTCATAAATAATGAGGTAATAAAGTAAAGGCCTGCACACACATCCGGCTACTGAGGTGGTTTTGTCAAGAGTAAAAATCAGGTATAAATGAGGTTTTTTCACCTATCCTTAAACAGTCGCCATCCCGCGGAAAGTTCGGACGAGATTCCATCTCGTCCCATCTATCACCACGGATTCCATCCGAACATCTCGGACGTGAGATAGAATCTCACGAATAGCACGAACGAGATAGAATCTCGTCCGAACAAAAAATCAAAACAATAATCCCACTTACCGAATCCCCCCTGTGCCCTCCGTGCCTCCGTGTTAAAATAATTCTTATACGTATTAAAATCCAGCTAATAAAGCGAAAAATGCCGCGTCACACAATCCGGCATTTCATCAAAGCAATGCGTAACATAGACAAGCGTCTTCCCCTCCCGCGCGCAAAAATCCGTAATAATCCCCCGCACGCGCGCCCTGTTCGCCGCATCAAGTCCGTGCATCGGTTCGTCAAGAATAAGAAGATCAGGGTCATTCGCAAAAGCGCCGGCCAGAAGCATCAGCCGCTGCTCGCCGAACGAAAGAGTCGAAAACGGACGCGCACTCATCCCACCGATGCCGAAAGTCTCCATCCACGCCGCCACAACATCCCTGTGCGCCCCGACGCCATCCGCATAATAAAGGTGCATTTCGGGAGACACGTAGCCCGTGCGCCGCTTCACGTCCCAGATACTCTCGCCCGTGCCCCGACGTCGGTCGAACACATACAGCCGCTGCGCATACGCCTGCGGATTATCGGCATACAGCATACTGAGAAGCAAAGACTTGCCGCTGCCGTTCGGCCCCGTGAGCGACCACTTCTCACCGTTGAGCGCCTCCCAGTTCAAGCCGTCGAAAACAGTGCGGTTGCCGTAGCGAAGAGTAATATTTTCCATCCTGAAAGTCACGCGGTGCGTCGAAGCCTCCCGCCTCGCCGGCGGAAGCATCGGAGCCGCGCCGCGCGTGGGGAATACCTCGTGCAACAGCGCGGCGTCGGCAAGAAAAGCCTCCCGACTCGCCGGCGGAAGATACCGGCCTCCGACGACAGGCAGCACGTGGGTAATCACGTCGGGAATTTCCCCCGCATCGGCAATCAAAAGCATGAGCTGCGTGCGGCGCATCGCGGCAATCTGTGTCAACATCGCGTTCATCATTTCGCGAGAAGCAATGTCGAGGCCGGCATACGGATTGTCGATGATGAGAATCTCAGGCGCCGACATCAACGCCCGAAGCAGAAAGCACTTGCGCATTTCGCCGCCGGACAGGTGGATGATTTTCTTGTCGAAACACCCCTCAAGGCCAAACGCCCGCGCCATCCCGGCGTCCGGCTCGGCAGCAAACATATCGCGCACCGCAGGCAGACCGTCCACTTCCGTAGCGTGCCAGCGCTGCTGGTAGTAAGCATTGCGCATATCGCCGGTCGAATATATATCTCGGAAAGAAATACTTTTAATCCCCTCGTGCGGCTTCCCCGTCAGCCCGTAGCGCACACTGCCGGCACGAAGCGGATAACGCCCGCACACGATCCCCGCCGTCAGGCTCTTGCCGCTGCCGTTCGCACCCGCGATTGCCCAGTGCTCACCCCTTCGCACAGACCAGTAAAGCGGCTCGATAAAAGGCATAGCCACCGTCGAAGGCACGGCGCCCGCTATCGAAACAATCGCATCGCTATACATTATATATATACGCCGTTATCCGCGGCACAAAAACGATGCAGCCCACAACCGCCGCCGATACGGCAGCCAGCAACACGGCTCCCGCCGCCAGATCCTTGGCAACCTTAATCCCCGGATTACGTTCCGGCGATACGGCATCCGACAACGCCTCTACGGCCGAGTTAACGGCCTCTGTCGTCAGCACACCGCCACATGCAAGCGCGACGGCGATCCATTCCGACGCGCTGATACCGAATACAAATCCCCCAACCACCGTGCAGCACATTGCCGCCATATGTATGCGTGCGTTCGGTTCGCGACCGATCAGCAGTCCGATCCCGTTGAATGCGTATCCGAAACTTCGCATTAACCGTTTCATGGATATTTTTCCCCTTTTCATAATTTCTTTACTGTAAACACGGATGCAAACTTACGCTAAATTTTTAAGAAATGCAATGCAAAGCGATGAACAATGAGCAATACGCAATGCGCGCGTCAACCTCCCCCGTCCGAACGAGATGCCGGCTCATCCCGTCCA
>JAISNP010000054.1 GCA_031276175.1 Tannerella sp. | reverse complement strand
AGAGAGCGTGGACTTGACTAATCTCAGTACGCAAGGTTACGCCAAATACCTCAGATAGCGGGGAACAGTTAAGTTTCACGCTTTTTTTATTGTCCAAAATGAAATAAACAACCGATCAATAATAATTTAAATTACAGACAAAATGAATGTACCAGTTAGTTTGAACAGCAATTCGAGAATGGAGACCAGAGACCATTTCAAAAACGGGGCGAGTCCGAAAAGCCAAATGAGTAGGGAAGAAATAACAAATTTTGAATACATATTAAATTAAAAGAGTCGATGATTGGAGACTGTGTTTTCAATGGTCTAATAACAAATAAATAATTTACGAATATGAAAAATATTATTTTTACAATAGTGAGCCTGCTGCTGTCAATTAGTTTGTCGGCACAAATTACTTTTACAGAGTCTAAACCACCGCAAAAGAAAGTAGAAGAACCCGGATGGTCATATCTGAAAGACACTTATTTAGCGCCTTATGACAGTACTTACATATACATGAAGCCATATCCACTATTTGAGCCATATAAAAAATACATCGGGCAACAATTATTTTCTGCTGAAAGCGGATATACGGTATGGGATACCAATGGCGAACTTATAGGAATAGGAGAAAAGAACAAATATTATGAGATAATTGATGTTATTTCACACGCGGAAATGAGCAAAAGAAATCCTAAAAACGATTTTGGAGAAAGGTGTAACTTTCGTTATCCTCACAAACTGGGTGGTAGTCATCCCTGTGATGTTCCCATAGATAGTCTACCATGGTTTCTTTTGTTGGAAAAAGATAAAGTGGATCAATATTTGTACTGAGCGGCGGATCTTTTGGAGGCTCTCATATAATAGACTTCCGTTCTGATTTTTTGAGCTTCTACAGTTCTGAAAGGCGCGAGCATATTCCTTGGTATTCACACACATGGCCACAATTTATTTTAGTTGGTGGATTTCTGAAACTCAAAAATGAATTGACAGGGCAAGATTTTGTTCATTGCAAAAACAAAGAAGTAAAGAGCGAATGGAAATGTATTGATGTGTCGGTTGCGAAAGATTTTATTGATGAATATGGCTATATCTATCTCATAACAGGGGAAACTGCGGCTCTTGTTTTACAAAATAAACAAGATACTACTTTACAAATAAATTATCGTCTTGTGGACATTTTTGATGAAATAAGAGATTACGACGAGGGTATGGTATTAAAAAAAACATATCTAAGTCATGAAAAAAAACTAGCTCTCCGCAAACAACAAGAAAAACAGAAAATAGCTTTGAATGAACAACAAATACCAAAAGAGCAGGCTCAACACAAGCAGCGCCTTACCACTAAATATGGTGCAACAATGGCAAATAAGATTCTCGCAGGCAAATATGAAATAGGAATGAGCAAAGCAGTTTGTAAAGAAATTGCAGCCCAAGTTATGGTTGTTGAGAAAACAGCGGCTACTGAAACGTGGCAAGTCCGTAGTTATTGGAATGGGAGTCCAACTTATTTATATTTCTCAGGCGACAAATTGGTCAAAATTGCAAAAAACTGATTGATATATAATTTCACCGGTTTCCAGACAGATGGTATGCCATACTTGAAAAAAAGAATCTGCATTTCGGCTGTTTCGACAGATGTAACGCCAAAAGACAAGCAAATATTTTTGAAGGGTAGCCCTAACGGACAATGGCTCCGGATTGAACTGGAAACCGGAATGAAGATTTCGGAAACGATAGCGAAAGTATTAGGCAATAAACAATGAAAATTAAACGAATATGATTTGGTTACACAGAATCTCGCATTGCGCGGAAGTTTCATACCCACTTCTCGACGAAGGGTATTTATCAATCGGCTGGTCTGATTTCAGCAAGCCTGAATTTATTAAAAAATCGTTGGGCGAAAATGGCAGAAATTATTTTAATAAAACTATTCAAAACGAATGGGGAAATCTTCCCCGCAATCGTTATTCACTGTGGCATTTTATCGCCGAAATGAAAACAGGCGATTGGGTGGTTGTTCCGAAGACGGGAACGTTTTCTATTTTCGAAATAACCGACGACAACGTGTTATCTGTTCCTGAATTGCTTCAATTGACGGCTGTCAAAGACTTGTCCGGTAACGCAATTGAAATGGGAAAAAACGGATATCTGTACAAAAAAGGAGGGGCGGCAAACGATCCGGTTGACCTTGGATTTTTCAGACGAATAAAACCGGTCGCCACCGAGATTCCACGCTACGATTACGCCGATGCTGCATTGACGGCACGAATGAAAATCCGTCAAGCCAGTGCCGACATTAGCGACTTGAAAGGCAGCGTCGAAAAAGCATTGGCTACATTCAAACAAGAGAAGCTGCTGAATATTTACTCCCGGATTGTTGAAACGGCAAGCCAACAAATTTTGGACGCGATACGATCGGAATTAACGCCCGACAAGTTTGAGCAGTTAGTAAAATGGTATTTTGAAAGAATCGGCGCTACGAACGTCGATATCCCTGTCAAAAATGAAAGCGGAAAAGAAGGCGATGCCGATGTTGTAGCCGTCTTTGAGCCGATAAAAACCATCATTTACACGCGAGTAAAATTTCATTTGGGCGAAACTTCGGCTTGGGCAATCGAACAGATAACTAACTATAAATTGCAAAAGGAGGGGACAGTCGATGGATATTCAAAAATTGCCTGGGTGATTTCTTCCAGCGATAGCTTTTCGGAAGAAGCACGAAAATCGGCAAACACCGGGAATGTTCAACTTTTTGACGGACCTGCATTTGCAACCATGCTTTTAGAAGCAGGCATCGCCAATTTGAACGGAGCGCTGTAATTGGCAATCGTTTTCAATCGTTTTTTCGCTTTCTTTGCTGCTTTCGCTCGTTTGGGATGCTTGCTGTTGTAGGTTTGTCGAACTAATGTCAATCACCTTCACTCATATTTTTGCGTCTGTCTGGAAGGTCGTAAAATTACCCTGAACGGTAGTGTCCGACAATACAAATTTGGATTGTTTGACCACCTCCTCGCCATGAAGATGCACGCTGTGTAAGCAAAAATCTTTTGAAATCCCGATTCGCCGATCCGCTTACGAAAAAGGACAAAGTCGCTCGGATCACAGGGAAATTTATGTTCGAAAAACACCCCGCTGCAAAAGTATTGAAAGTAAACATCGCGAATCCAATACTCCGGTATCCGTTCATCACCAAGATTGTATAAATGCCTGAGCATCATAACGCCAACCATAAACCATATGGGCATCTGGGGACGATTTGGCTTGTCGAAATACAAATTCTTAAACTCATCTTCAAAGTAATTCCCGTCGATCCCGTTTGCCGAAAGGGCTGGTTCGTGCTCAGGATTAATCAAATCCGCCAGTCGGGTGCGAAACAGTTCGCGATGGTCATCCACAGGTAATTTTCCTGACATAATTTTCCGGTTTTTATGCGACAAAGGTACAAAAACCGGTTGATACCGACAAGCTTTTTCGCAATTATTTTATTGATATTCAGTTAAATGAAAGGTTAATAAGGACTGACTAATTAGGTAATTAGGTTATTGTGCGCGTATCGTCACTTGGCTGCTGCGGTTGTTTTGTGGAAAGAAATTAGGTGGAAATTAGGTTCCGACGAGATTCCGGCTCGTTCGGTCTATCACCGGAGATTCCGGCTCGGATGAACTGTAAACGATAAGCGGTAAGTTAAACCTAATTTACACCTAATTTAAACAACAAAACAACCTCAGTAGCAATGCGCGTTTAACGCCGCAAGCATATCCCCGAATGACGTGAGTTCGACACATATAATAAGGATACGTACATATGGAATCCGCAGGAATAAGATAAAATTAACCGCCATATCATAACACATATTAAAATCCACCCAAAGCATCCTTATAGGGATCCTGTATACTGTCTGTATGGTTCCTGTATGGTTCCTGTATCACGCAAATCGGACGTTTTTAGTGAAGAAAACGTAATGAAAATACATGCAATTCATGTTTCATCAGACTTATTGTCTTATCTTAACGCAATAAATGCCTCTGCGATCGGGCGGCTTTCAGCCGATTGAGGTATCATATCCATGTTCCGACGAGATTCTCGTTCGGTTTATTCCTGCGGATTCCATCCGTATATTATATGTGAGATGAAATCTCACGGATAGGTGGAGGTGTGTCAAAAGGCCGGAATTTACAATTCCCCCCCCCACACACACAACACATTTTGTAGCAGGAGTAATTTGCTTGAAAAAGAGCTTTTGATACAGCCCCAACGGGGCATGTGGCCTCTTGATGAAGAGGCTGCTCGCGACATAGTAATCACGCACGCGCGACATAGTAATAACATGATATGCGTGATTACTATCTCATGCGTTGCATTATTACTATGTCGCGCTCGCGTTATTATTATCTCATGTGCTACGTTATTACTATGTCGCAAACGCGCTGTTGCTACGAGATTCTATCTCGTCGGGTCTATCACCGGAGATTCTGTCTCATATACAAAGTATACGGATGGAATCCGTGTGGATAGAAGGGACGAGATAGAATCTCGTCCGAACGGAGCATCCCGACCGCCGATTATGAAGATTACGGCTTTCAGCCGATTGAGGTATTATATCCGATATACATAATACTTTATTAACCGTATGCTTCAGCTTACGGTAACAAGGCCGTCTCGCAGGGACAACACGCTATTACCTGTCCCGATCGCGCGCATCCAATGCTATGCCATCTCATAGATAAATGCTTCGTATTTTTCCCTGAACCGTAAGCTGAAGCATACGGTTAATCAAGTGCCGTCCCTGCGGGACTTGGCGGTGTGTGCGTTCCCTTGTTACCGTAAGCTGATTGTTACCGTAAGCTGAAGCATACGGTTAATCAAGTGCCGTCCCTGCGGGACTTGGAGGTAGATGCGTTCCCTTGTTACCGTAAGCTGAAGCATACGGTTAATAAAGTGCCGTCCCTGCGGGACTTGGAGGTAGATGTGTTCCCTTGTTACCGTTAATCAAGTGTCGTCCCTGCGGGACAGGCGGCTGCTGCGAGGGAAGCCCCGCAGGGGCGACACTTTATTAACCGCGCGTTTTAACGTGCGGCGGCGGCGGTCGAACCACCGCCAACCGCTAATGCGTGATGGAATCCCGCCGGAAGGCAGCAAAAAAAAAAATCCCGGACATCACAAAGACGTCCGGGATTCACAGTCATGAATAATCTATAATCCCTATTACAAAAAAAAATGGTTATTTCAGAATCACTTTATACGCATTCCCGTTCAGGGTCACGATGTAGAAGCCTGCGGGGAGGGAAACGGAGGTCGTTTCGCCTGCTCCGAGCGACACCTGCTTGATTACCGCGCCTGTTGCGCCGTAGATCTGTGCCGATGCGGCTGTTGCGGCTGTGACGTATATCTGTCCGCCTGCGCTCCATACGCTGCTGCCTTCGACGTCCGAAATGCCGGCAGGTACAAGTTCTACATGGATGTTGGTGGCTTTGGTTACACGTTTTATCGTGTATTTATACACGTTGCCGCCCAGATATTCTCTTTCTACCTCCCATCCCTGGTCGGCAGTCAGTTTCGGCTCTTTCTTCACATCGTCCACCGTAATCGTAAGTTCCAAATCTTTGCCGCTTTCTACGTATACCTTGCCGGAGGGCAACAGTGTAGCGCCGGAAACCGTCGGGATCGTAACCAGACGGGGCGTGATCGGGACAACCGGATATTCCTCGCCTCTGATTCTTATCTCCCTGTACGTAGAAGTATTAGGTTCTTTAAAGTAAATGACATCGGGGAAGTTGCTGATTTGAGTAGCCGTAAACGGGACAATCGAATCGGCATTGGGATTCCAAGTCTCACCTTGCAAACCTGCCGTATAAACGTACTCCCACTTTCCGTTACCTAACAAGTATTGCAATTGTGAACTGCCGCCTACAATTGAGAGTTCCGCACTGCCGTCATAGTCCGGAGTAGGCGCTTCATATTTCACGGTGATTTGGGGGTAATTGAAATATCTCGTAACACCAATACTTCCAACCGCACCGCTACCACCAACAGGAATTTTGTCCTTATGAGCCAACACCTCAATCCCTGTATACTTCGCAGGAAGATCTTTTATGTAATAAGTAACATTTATCGAATCCTTTGCTGCAACCTTGGGAATAGCCGGTACACTCAAATAGGATGTAAGGGAATCTCGATGAGTAGCACCATTTTCATCTATATAAGATCCCCACAATGAAAGTACAAAATTCGTTGCGTCATTACCAGCCTTGAGTTTTACCGTATAATTACAATTGGAATATAAGGGAGATGTCAGTGGGTAATAGAAGTCCTCAAAACCCGTTTGACGACCATCTATCGGCGGAACCCCTTGTCCAATATAGTTTCTCTCAAACACCGCCGTCTGCGCCATCGCCGTAAAAGCCGTACCACTCAGCAAGAAGCTGAGGCAAATCAAAGTAAAAATTTTCTTTTTCATAAGCAATTTGTTTTTAAAAGTTATTATTCGTTTAATTAAAAGTTCAATTATTGAATGCGTAAACCGCGTGAGTAAGTTTTCTTTTCTCTACGCAAGCGATTTTCACAGGGCACAAAGGAAAGGGAAATTTTTTTGAAACTTATCCTGTATTCATCTATTTTGTACGAAAGGCGGGGTTTCCTGAACAAAAGAAAGATTGCGGGGTCGAAAACCGGCTGTTGGGACGAGATTCCGGCTCGTCGGGTCTATCCGTGCCGGCGGTCGGCGACCGCCGGTTATGAAGATTGCGGCTTTCAGCCGGTTGTGTGTGTGAGATGGAATCTCACGGATAGCAGGCACGAGATGGAATCTCGTCCCAACGGAGGGGCGTCCTGCCCTGCCGGAAAAGCAAACGTGCGCACATCCGGACGAATGTGCGCACGCGCAGGAAGGAGACGGTATGTTAATAGTCTGCGGCAAGGATTTCCACAGGCCCCATCAGTCCGGAAGGTTGCAGGGGCGAGTCGGCCGTCCAGCGGCTGTATTGCGAGCGTACCGGTCTGTCGTTTTCGGGCAGTTGCATGTCGCCGATCAACCGGTTGCGCCACGTGTTGACGACTTCTATTTCCAGCGTGTTTTCGCCGGGACGGACAAGGCCGGTGATGTTCACGCGGCAGGGTTCCGTCCATACGCCGCCGGCGTAAATGCCGTTTACCTTTACTTTGGCCATGGCGCTCACCGCGCCGAGGCTGAGGTATAAGGTTTTCCGCGGGGGGATTTCGCCGATGTGCAGTGTGTTTGTGTAGACGGCGGCGCCGGAATAGTAGCGTATGCGCGGGTCGGCGGATTGCGCCCAGTCTGCCGGTTCGGTAAAGACGACCGGTTCGGAAGGGCCGCGCTTCAGGGCGTCGTGTTCAAACACGACTTTCCACGGCGATTCGGCGACGGCGATTACTTCCGGCTGTGGGAAGTTGGCTGCGACGTCGGCGGTCGAAGGGCTTCCTTTTCTGCGGAAGACAATCAGCGCGCTGCCGGCAGCTTCCAGTTTCAGCGGGACGACGGTTGTTTCCGCGAGCTGCTCGAAGGCGGGCAACGGACGGATTTCGCCCGTGAGGGCGTCCCATAGTTCGGGCTGCATCCCCGCTACGCGGAACTGCGTTTTGAAGCTCACGGCCTCTTCGCTTTGGTTGGAAAGGAAGTAAATGTCTGCGCCGCCGAGCGTCCGGTGCGTGTACAAAACCGCGGGATTGTCCGTCAGGCAGTCGGGCGGAAGCGACAGGAGGGCGAAGGTTTTTTCGAGCGTTTTGTCGTTAATTATTGTTCCCTTTCCGTAAGCTCGCTGCTTCCATGCCGACAGGTCGCCCCACATCTTTTGCGCGAGTTCGCGCACCAGCCGGTCGGCTTCGGGATAATCTTTCATGCTCGGCGAGCGGCTCGGCGGGTTGCCGAGGATCACGGCGCCGTCGGCAGCCAGTTGCCCGATCTTTTGCAGGAGTTCGGGGCGCATCGTTTCGAGCGGCGGGAGTACAAGCACACTATATGACGTGCCGTGGGGCAGGACGAGGCGCCCGTCGCGAACCGACAGGTCGCGCAGGATGACTTCGGCGTTAATGTAATCGTAGTTGTATCCCCTGGGGATTTCGGGGTGGCGGATGCCGGTCATTTTAGGGGCGTCTTCGCCGATAAAATAGGCTACGTCGGCTACGTTCAGTCCTTGCTGCATCATGAAGTTGCACCGTTTCAGGTAGAGGGTGAACAGGTCCATTTGTGCGAACCACGTGTTTTTCCTGTTAAATTCGTTGCCGAACCATGCGTCGATGCCGGGGTAATCGTTTTCGTAGGGCTGTTCGATGTACACGTGCAGCAGGGTGTTGTTGACGCCTTCGGTGAACGACCAGTCGGCATGTCCCTTGAAGTTTTTCGGATAGCGGGAGAAGGCGGGGCCTCCGCTGGTGAAGGATTCGGCGGAGACTTTGTTTTTTCCGTAGATATGGGCGCACGAGGCGGCTATCCGGTTTTCGTAGCGGTCGGTGCCCTGTCCGTCCCAGAACTCGCCGCCTACTTCGTCCGACTGCCCGCCGTACTGCAGAAATTCTCCGGGGAAACCCCAGTGGCCGTAGTTTTCGAGCCACGTGGTTAAGCCGTGTTGCCGGCTGATTTCGCGCAGCCCGCCGACGTAGTCATACGACACCTTGTCGGCCACCATCCGCCGCACATCCCACATGAACCGCTCCGACAAGTCCGGACTCCCGATGATGTGTCCCCGGAAGACGGGCAGGAACGGCGTTGCGTCGTATCCGTAGCGTTGTTTAAATTCGTCGAGATAGCCGTCGGTAAAGTTCTGGCTGCCCATTTCGTAACTGTCTTCCACCACGACTTTGAACGATTTGCGGTCTTCGGCCGGGATTCGTGCCAGCACTTTGCCTATGAACCCGTCGAAATGCGCGGCTACGTGCGCCCGGCTCATTTTGTCTACTTCCAGGCCTGTGCCTTCGGGCGAGGCGGGCGAGTTTTTCACACCCGTCAATCGCATCCCCGTGCGCATGACTATCCATTCGCCTTCGGGCGCATCCCATTCCAGCAGGCCGTCTGCCGACATGCGGTCGGAAATGTCCACGACCTGCGCGGCCTGCGCAATGCGCACGTCGCCCGGCTCCGGCTGCACGTCCCAGAGGTAGTGCGCCCATTCGGGAAGCGTGCCTTCGGACATTTTGGCCAGCGTCTTCTCGGCAAACCGTTCGAGCGCGGGCGTCGATGTGAGTACGATGTCGCGTATCTCGCTGTCGCCGTTTCCATGTTTGTCGAACGCAAGCCTGAACTTCTGCCCCTTCAGTTCGCCGAGCGATATTACTACGGGAGAATAAGGGTTGAAACCGACCTGTACGCTGTAATTGGTTCGCCGGGCGTCGAACCGCTTGACCGGTTTGTATCCGTCGCCGTTGTCGACGCAGACTTCTACCGTGACGTGCATGTTTCCGGCAGGATATACGGAGAGGCTTCGCACGGTTCCGGTTTCCGGCAACACGATGTCGAGCGCGGATTTGCTTTCATGCAAAACGAATTTTGCCTGTCCGGGCTTCGGCGACGGGGGAAGTATCCGAAGGTTCGAAGGGATGAGCTTTACGCCCGGTGCGCTCAACAGGTTACGCCCGTAGTCCGCCGTTACGGGAAAGGCCAGTACTTTCACGTCCTGAAAGAAGGTGTCGGGCTTGACGAGTTGCTGCGAAATCTTTGCAGGCCCTTTGACGCGCAATTCGGATGCGTCGAGGTAACGCATTGCCTGCTCCGGCTTCACCCACGGCCCGCCCGACTGGCTCCAGCCGGGACAGTTGAACAGGCCGATTTCGATGTCCAGCTCGGATGCGGTTTTCAGGGCGGTGTGCAGCACTTCCCACCATTCGTCGGAAAAGACTTTTACGGTTCCGAAATAATCGCCGCTCACAATGTTGCTGCCGATAAAAGCGCGGGTAATGCCGGCCTGCTTCATTGATTGCAGGTCTTTCGTCACACCTTCTTTCGAAATGTGGTCGTTGATCCAATACCAGTACACGCTCGTTCTGATACTGTCGGGAGGCGTTGCAAATCCTTGCTCCAAATCGGAAAAACGATTCCCGCACGAGAAAAACAGGAACAGGAATATTCCTGAAAACAGAGATAATGATAATGATTTCATGGATAAAAATTTTATTGTTTACTATATTATAATGGATAAAAATTCGAGGGTGATGCGTGTGCGGAGGCTGTCCGCCCCGCAGTTTCAGACGTTGAACCGGAAGTGCATGATGTCGCCGTCCTGCACGACGTAATCTTTTCCTTCGACGTTGATTTTACCTGCTTCCCGGCAAGCGCTTTCGGAGCCGAGACGGACAAAGTCGTCATACTTGATGACTTCGACGCGAATGAATCCCCGTTCGAAATCGGTGTGTATGATACCTGCGCATCGCGGCGCCTTGCTGCCCTTGCGGTATGTCCATGCGCGTACTTCCTGCGGTCCGGCGGTAAGGAACGTTTCCAGATTGAGCAACCTGTAAGCCGTCTTGACCAGTCGGTTTACGCCCGATTCCTGCAGTCCGAGTTCGCCGAGGAAAAGCTCGCGCTCTGCGTAAGTTTCCAGTTCGGCAATTTCCGATTCTATTTTGGCTGCGACGACCAGCAGTTCGGCATCTTCTTCGCGGACGGCGCGGCGGACGGCGTCGACATACTTGTTTCCCGATACGGCGGAAGCCTCGTCTACGTTGCAGACATACAGCACGGGCTTGTTCGTCAGGAGGAACAGCTCGCGGGCAATCTTTTCGTCGTCCTTGCCGTCGAAGCGGACGGCACGCGCCGGCTTGCCCTGCTCAAGGGCGGCCTTGTATTGCAGCAGGACGTCGAGCGCGGTTTGCGCCTGCTTGTCGCCGCCGGTTTGCGCCTGTTTCCGCACTTTGCCGATGCGCGTCTCGACCGTATCGAGGTCTTTCAGTTGCAGTTCGCAGTCGATGATTTCCTTGTCGCGCACGGGATCGACCGTTCCGTCGACATGCGTCACGTTTTCGTCGTCGAAACATCGCAGCACGTGCACGATGGCGTCCGTCTCGCGAATGTTGGCGAGGAATTTGTTTCCCAAACCTTCGCCCTGGCTTGCGCCCTTGACCAATCCGGCAATATCGACTATTTCCACGCTTGTAGGGACAACTTTTTCGGGATGTACGAGCGCCGCAAGCGTATTCAGCCGTTCGTCGGGGACGGTAATCGTCCCCACATTCGGGTCAATCGTGCAAAAAGGGAAATTTGCCGCCTGAGCCTTTGCACCGGACAGGCAATTAAACAGGGTGGACTTGCCCACGTTGGGAAGTCCTACGATACCACACCGTAAAGCCATATTGATTGAATTATTGTTTCTTTTTCTGTGGCGGCAAAGTTAATCATTTAATTCAAGATTCGAAAATCCGGTGAGGCGGCAGACCGCGTTTGTCCGGCATCACTTCCTTTTTCCCCGGAATATTATCCGGCCGAAAACGGGAAGGAAAACGGGAAAACATTTCTGTCCATGGACAGTTCCGCAAAAACAGTCGGAAACATGGGGCTGTCCCAAAACGCAGCAGCCTCATTTATATTTTCAGGCGGCGCAAGCCCTGTTTTACCAACCCGAAGTGTTTATACTGTACGCGGTATCGTTTTGTGCAATGAAAGCAGACCTGTTCTTCCCTGTTCAGGGGATTCATAAGCAGCAGGTGAATGCCCTGACGGGCAATGAGGCGCGTGGGCAGATGCGCTTTTATATTGACAGTAATGCCCTGACGGTCAATGTACAAGACGATACCGCGGACAGTGTAAGTTCGCATCGCAGGAACTCAAGTCCGCGCCGCAGGAACTTGAGTACGCGTCGCAGGGACTCAAGTCCGCGCCGCAGGAACTTGAGTACGCATCGCAGGGACTCAAGTCCGCGCCGCAGGAACTTGAGTACGCGTCGCAGGAACTCAAGTTCGCGCCGCAGGAACTTGAGTACGCGTCGCAGGGACTCAAGTTCGCGTCGCAGGAACTTGAGTCCGCGTCGCAGGGACTTGAGTTCCTGTCGTCGGGGCTTACACTTTTCGCGGCATGGTTTTGTGCAATGAAAGCAGCCCTGAGAAATATCGGTCGCCCCGCCTTCCCTGTTCCCCGTTCAGGGGAGTCATACACAGCAAGTGAATGCCCTGACGGGCAATGAGGCGCTTTGGCAGATGCGCTTTTCTGTTGACAGGAATGCCCTGACGGGCAATGCACAAGACGATACTGCGTACAGTTTAGTTTGACCGATTTTCGGCAAACCGGGCGAAAAGCAATGAAAAGACACAGGAAAAACATTCGTTTTAGCCATGTCTTTTATTTTATGCGGTCAAGTTGCCGAATTTAATGGATATGAAAAATAAATAAAGGGGCGTTATGCTTTTGAGACAGCCCCGGATGCCGGACAGCACGCCTTCCGTGATGGCGCCGTGCACCGCAACGCCCGGGACAAAGGCAACCGTGGGACTGCATTTTTCGGGTGTACGGATGAAAAAAACATGCAGGAGATTGTTTTTATCTCACGTATGTTTTCCGGCGATTGCCGGGAATATGCCTGCTTTTTTTATATGCACTGTTGCCGCTTGCATTTGTCCGGGTTCATCGCTTCCCAATCATCTCTTCCATCGTGGCGGAATACAAGACCTCGTCGTTCCCGTCTGCGCCGGTGCAGATGATGTAGTAAGCGATTTCGGGGATACCTTCGGCCATTCGGCGAGCGTCTTCGGCTCCCATGACCATGAATGCCGTGGCGTAGGCATCGGCCGTCATGCAGTCCGGCGCTACGATTGTGGCGCTGAGGATGGTGTTTTCGGAAGGATAGCCTGTCGAGGGATTTATCGTGTGGGCATATCGTTTCCCGTCTTTCACGTAAAAGTTACGGTAGTTCCCCGACGTGGCCATCCCGCACTTGCGGCACAGCCGGACGATCTCGCTCAGGTGGTCTTCCGTTGCGGGCGCCCCTTCTTCAGGCGTGTTGATGCCTATCCGCCAACATTCGCCGTGGGGATTCAGCCCCGCTACGGCTACCTCGCCGCCGATGTCGATCATGTAGTCCTTCACCCCCTCGCGTTCGAGCGCGGCGGCCACTACGTCGCAGGCATATCCCTTGGCGATGGCCGAAAAGTTGAGCATCAGGCGCGGATCGTCTTTCACCACGCGGTTGCCTTCGAGGCGCACCTTCCGGTAGCCGACAAAGGTCTTGAGGCTGTCCAGCACGTGCGGCGTAACGCTGTCTTTCCGCTCAAAACCGAATCCCCAGACGTTGATCAGCGGCGCGGCCGTGACGTCGAAAAGGCCGCCCGACTTTTCCGACACTTCCATGGCTTTTGTAAACACCGAGGCAAACCATGCGTCCACCTCCGTGTCTTCGTTGCGGTTCACCTTCGCCACCGTAGAATTGGGATTGAACGGGTTCAGCGAAAGATCGAAGGCGCGGAGTTCGGTTTCGATTTCGTTCGTCAAAATACGTTCCGACCGGTATTTAATCCTGTAGTAGGTATGGAAAACGTTTCCCGTCTCTTCGTAATAATACGTTTGCCCGCCGCACGACATCATCGCACACAAAACAGGCAGCAGCAAAAAATTCTTCATAAGCGCTTTTTCTTTAATCCTGCAAAGGTATCGATTTTCGCGCACTCCCTTCGCGCGCGGCAAAAAGTAAGGGAAGAAAATCCCCGGCGCTGTTTTTTCGTACGTCTACCGTATCTCCACCCTGCACCAGACGGGATAGTGATCCGAGAAAGGAATCCTGTCGATCTTCGTTTCGCAAACCGAGATGTGCTGCGAAAAAAGGATATGATCCAGCCGGAAGCGGAAAAAATTCTGGTTGTACGTGGCGCCCACGCCGCACCCCGATTCTTCGAAGGCGTCGGACAGCCGGCCGCGCACCGTACGGTAGGCGTACGAAACGGGGGTGTCGTTGAAATCGCCGCACACCACAATGCGCTCGTCCTTGAGCGCCGCAATCTCCTCGGCGACAATTTCGGCCTGCTCGGCGCGGATACGGAACGCGGCGCCGAGCTTGCGCTGCATCGTTTCAATCAAATTGTCGGACACGCCGGAGCTGATGCTGCCGATGAACTCCGCGTAACGGGAGCGGTCGCCCATCGTCAGTTTGAACGACTCCAGGTGGTTGTTTATCACGTATACCGTCTTGCCGTCGACCCGGATCTCGTGGAGGGTAGAGCCGTTGAACGCGCTGTCGTAACGTACCTTGCGCGACTTGAGAATCGGATATTTCGAAAAAATCCCCAGCCCGACAGTGTAGCGGGCATTACGGGTCAGCGGCAACTTATAGTAGTAGGGATACATCTTGAGGGCGTCCCTTATCTTCTTTTCCGTAAGTATGCCGTCGGGCGAAATTCCGGTCATGTACTCCTGCAGGCAGACGATGTCGGCGCCCGAATCAATAATGTAGCGGAGAATCGGATTGGGCTTTTTCGCCGTATGATCTTTGTAGCCGAATCCCATCACGTTGTAGCTTAATATTTTTATCACACCCTTCGCCGGCGCTTCGGCGTGCGGTATGTGTATCGGCACATAGCTCGACACGGACTTCCAGCAAATCAAAAAAGAAAACACCACCACAAGGAAACGCAGCCATTTGCGGAAACACAGCCAGTAGACCGTAAAAAACAAATTCGCAACCATAAACACGGGAAACATCAGCCCAAGGAACGGGAAAACGACACTTTGCTTCGGCGAAACAAGATACGAATATGCCGCCACCACAAAGAGCAGCATCACGATCATGTTCAGCATCAGCATTACGCGGTGAAAGAAGCCGAGCGGTTTCATCTCCTATCTCCTGCTTGCGTTAAAAAGCGTCTTCTTCTCCTCTGCCGATAAACTTTCGTAGCCCGAACGTTTCAGCTTGTCCAGTATGGCGTCTAATTTTTCCATCTCGTCCCGCTTCCGCGCGTTATATTCCATATCCGTTTCCGCACGCTTGTAAGTTACTTTCATGTGCGGTTTCCGCTTAAACAGATTGACCGCCCGGTCTATCATCCGATTAATCGCCGCGGTCAAATCCGTCCCCCTGCGAAACCGGAGGGTAAAAAAGATGCCGAACAAAGCCCCTCCCAGATGCGCAATATGCCCGCCCGCATTCTCGGACGTGACGGACAGCAAATCAATCAGCAACACGAACAGGGCAAGGTACACCAGTTTGATACGCCCCACAATCAGCAGATTTATCTCATAATCCTTCCGGTAGAAAGAAACGGCAAAGACGATGGCCATCACCGATGCCGACGCGCCCATAAGCAGGTTGTCCTGCCGCACGGGATCTCTGAAGTAGGGGAAAATGTTATATGCAGCCATAAACATCAGCGCCCCTGCAATCCCCCCCAGCACGTAGATCCCTCCCAGATGCCGCCCGCTGAAAAACCGCAGGAATATGTTCCCGAACCAGTACAGCCAAAGCATGTTGAACAGTATATGAAGAAAATCGACATGCAGGAACATATACGTCAGTATCGTCCACGGGCGGTAAATAAACCGCTCCGGCGACGAAGGCATCTGCAGGTAGCCGAGGAAATCGCCGTCGCCCGCCCCGAACAGCGTCGCCGCAACAAAAAACAGGCGCATACCCAAAAACACCGCCACATTGATAAAGATCAATTTGGTCGACATACTTCCCTGCACGTAAAAACGTTTTATTTTAACAAGGATATCATCCATTACCGATCTTCCTCCGCCAGTACATAATCATGAAAAACCCGAAAACCATCCCGCCCAGATGAGCAAAATGCGCCACATTATCTCCTCCGAAGTTGGCTATCCCCAAAAACAGCTCGATTAATCCGTAGCCCGTCACGAAATATTTTGCCTTGATGGGAATCGGTATAAAGATAATGTATAACGGCATATTGGGGAATAAAATCCCGAAGGCAAGCAAGATTCCGAACACAGCGCCGGACGCCCCTACCGTTACCAGAAGATGCACGTTAGGGTCGAAAGCCAGTTGCGCGGCAATGCTTATCTGATTGGCCGAAGCCACGGACTGAATAGACCAGAGCCAGGCCAGTTCCTGCGTAATCGCCGCGCCAAGTCCCGTCACGAGATAGAACAGCAAAAAACGCTTCGGACCCCAGACCTGCTCAAGGACATTTCCGAACATATACACAGCAAACATGTTGAAAAAAACATGTTCGAAAGAATGTGTATCGTGCATAAACATATAGGTGAAAAACTGGAAAAACCGGAAATCCGATGTGCCGGGAAAATGCAGCCCGAACAAACCGATCATGTCGATATTCACTTTGGGCAACGCAATACTTGCCACCCAGCACAGCAGATTGATTATAATAAGATTTTTAGTTACAGGCGGAATACTGCTTAAAAAGCCTGTTTTTTGAAACTGTTCCATTCGTATTCTGTTTTTGGGCAAAAATATATCATTAAGTTCGAACAAGCCACTCAAATTTCTGTAAAAATGTCAAATTCAAATACGGAGGCCTTACGCAGGAGCCGAAAAACCTTCGCCCGTCGTGCCGTCCGTCCGTACCCTTGCGCCTGTTACCAGCACTCTTCGAGCGTAACCGAAGCGCTGTGCACTTCGCCTCCCAGCGGCGGACAAAGCTTGGATACCTTTATTTTAATGTATGCAAGTTGAGGGAAACGCGCTTTTAACGCAGACAACATGCGCCCCGCAAGATTTTCGAGCAACCCCGACGGCATACTCATCTCCTCTTTCACCATCCGGTATACATCCGCATAGCTGACCGTATCGTCCAAACTGTCGCTCCCTGCGGCTTTTTCGATGCAGGCGGAAGTATATTCAATGTCAACCGCAAAATCATTGCCGACTTTCCTTTCCTGCGGAGAAACGCCGTGAAAAGCATGAAACCTCATTGATTTCAGTTCAATCATCGTTTTCATATAATGTAAAAAAGATTGCGTAAAGGTAATGAAAAAAATGGGCGGATTGCTTTTTTTGCTACATTTGCGGAAATATAAACAAACACTCTATGGTACGTACAAAACAAAACGAAGAAACGCCTTCCGGTAACGGCGGAATGCTCAATGTATTGGCAGTAGGAACTTCAGTCAAGGGCAGTGTGCTCACGGTATCCGATTTTCGTCTGGACGGACGGATAGAAGGCGACATTACCTGCAAAGGCAAAATCGTCATCGGGCCGAAAGGAAGCATCAAAGGAAACATCCGTTCCGAAAATGCGGAAATATTGGGCGAAGTGGAAGGCACCGTGAGAATCAGAGAAAAACTGGTCTTCAAATCCACAGCAATCATCAGGGGCGACATATTTATCCAGACGCTTGAGATTGAACCGGGCGCCCAGTTCAACGGCACCTGCACAATGTCGGGAGAGAATCCGTTGGGAAACGACGATGAAACGACGAATGAAACCGCGTTTTCCGTCCCCGCCGCCCCACAGCGGAAATAAAATGTGATTATCCGCAAAGCGACTTGCTATAAATTTTCGACTTCACATCGGTATCGTATGAAACGGCTGCTTCTTGCAGCCGTTTGACTTACCGACGGCCGCATCTGCCCGGGGAAATATCTTCGGGCTATATTTTGCCGCTACAACATGCGCCTCAAGCGATTTTACATCCCTGCCCGACTTGCATACGCTGTCGAATCGTCGGCAGCCGGCTCCGCCTCTGCGTCAACCTGTGCCGTAACGGCTTTTGCAACGGCATCATCACAACAGTTTCCGACCGTTTCTCTCCGGTCGATTTGCGGATAATCATTAAATACTATTCACATAAATTATACTAACTGCACTTAATGCAAGAATACCCGGAAAAAACCTGCCCGAATCCGGGATACAATCAACCCCCTGCCGCTTTAAACAATAATTATTGCCGAAAAAACTAAAAATTAATACGGCAAAAGGAGAAAAACCGCCCGAAAGACAGCTATGATAAACGAGAAAACAGCGTATATGTTAAAAAACCCCTCGTTTATGATCAAGAAGCACGAGTCTTTCACCAAAAAACACGTGTCTTTACGCCAAAAACACGAGTCTTTAAGACAAAAACACGTGTTTTTACGACGAAAACACGAGTCTTTATAACAAAGACACGTGTCTTTACGACAAAGACACGTGTCTTTACAGCAAAAACACGAGTCTTTACGATAAAAACACGAGTCTTTGAGACAAAAACACGAGTCTTTACAACAAAGACACGAGTCTTTACAACAAAAGCACGTGTTTTTACGACAAAAACACGAGTCTTTGTGATAAAAACACGAGTCTTTACGATAAAGACACGAGTTTTTAGCCCTAAAACATGAGTTTTTAGTTCAAAAAAACGAGTTTTTTGCCTAAAAACATGCGTATTCAGCCCTGAGACACGAGTTTTTTGCCCCAAAACATACGTTTTCAGCTCCAAAACACGTGTTTTTTGCCCTAACACATGTGTTTTTTGCTGAAAAAAATGCACTTTTCCACATTGTTTGTCCTTAAATATTGAAAATAATAATTTAATAAAAAGTAAACTTGTGATCGAATACTCATAATCGGCCGTATTCGGCCAGCATGTTGCGGATTTTACGGTTAAATTCGTCGGATTCGATAAGTTTTTCGAGCGTGAGGTGCATTCTGTATCGCCAATAGTGATTGGGATCGGCGGGAATGTTGATGCGTTCGTCTTCCGCGCGGGGATATTTCAGTGCGTCGCTCATGGCAAGCCAGTCTTGAAGCGGAATGACGGCGAGAATGGAAGATGCGCCCAGATGGTTGCCGAGTATCTGTGCGGCAATTTTTGCGGAGCATGATGCCGGCGCCGTACCGTTTCTCCGTAAGACGGACTGGTAGTATTGTTGTCGCTTTTCGGGGTTTTCTTTCCACCAGAGGCGTAGAGGACTCATGTCGTGGGTCGACGTGGTGCATACGGAAAGGTAAGGCAGTTTGCTCAGGCACGCAAATTGCTCTCCGAGTATTTTAGGCGTGCGTTCCAGTTCGAGGCTCAGGATGTGGAGTTGCGTCATTACTTCATGGACGGATGCAGGTATCATGCCCAGGTCTTCGCCGCAAATCAGCATGTCCGTGCTTTCGATAATCGGGATGAGCCGTTTGAGCGCTTCCGCTTTCCAGAAAGCGTTGTGCCGTTCATAAAAGAAATGATGCGAAAGCCTGTCGAAGGCAGTTTGTGCTTTCGGCGACAGTTCGGCGTATGCAAACGATCTGTTTCCGGAGATACGGGGATGAAATTTTGCCTGTGCATACGGGTCTTTCAGAAAGAGGACTTCGTGGGCGATGGCAAACAGGCCGTTTTTAATTTCGACCGAAAGCGCGTCCGCATGTTTTCCAAGCGCGCCTTCAATTTTTCGTTGCGTATCGTATACCGGTTTCAGCGTCAGATGCGCGCTGTCTTCTTCGATCAGAAACGTGTCAAGATGCTTTCGGGCGTCGACGCCGAAAAGTTCATCCAAGCACCGGCGATGTATGCGCGGTTTCAGCAGGCGCTCGTCCCATTCCAGTCCGAACGATTCTATCTCGCGGACGGTAAGCGGCAGGGCGGGTCTGAAATGTCCGCAAAGCCCCTGTACAAAATCGTTGGGCACTTCCCAGATGCGGAAAAAACCGAGTATGTGATCGATTCTGATGCAATTGAAATAATCGCCCAGTTTGGCAAACCGTTTTTTCCACCAGAGGAAATCATTCTTTTCCATTACGTCCCAGTTGTAAGTGGGGAAAGACCAGTTTTGTCCTGTTTCGGAAAAATCGTCGGGCGGCGCGCCGGCCTGTCCTTCGTGATTGAAAAGCGGCGGCTCAAGCCATGCGTCGACGCTTGTGCGGTGGATGCCGATCGGCAGGTCGCCTTTGAGGATGACCCCTTTTTTGCGCGCATAGTCCGACACGGACTTGAATTGGGTGTGCAGGACGAATTGCAGAAAGTAAGTGTATGATATATCGGAATAAATTGAGCTGCTTTCCTTGCAAAGCGACTGTATTCGGGGCAGGTTGCAGCGGGCATCTTCGCCCCACTGCGTGAAATCGGACGTATGATATTTTTCTCTGAAGAAACAGAACGCGGCATAGGGGATCAGCCATGATCGGTTGGCTTTCAGGAACGATTTGAACGCCGGCGATTTCAGAATCTGCGCACCTTCCTGCTCAAAAAAGTCGCGGCAGTATTGCATTTTGTATTTTTCCACCTCCTCGTAGTCCACGGCGTTCTCCCTGTTCAGCGCCTGTTGTTTACGTGCATAAAATGCAGCCTTCTTTTCGTCTTTCGGCGCGCCCATTTCCTGCAGCGAGATGTAAACCGGATGCAGCGCATAAATCGAAATCGCGCTGTAGGGATATGAATCTTCCCATGTATGCGTGCGTGTCGTGTCGTTTACAGGCAAAATCTGAATCAGATGCAAGCCTGCAAGTACTGCCCAGTCGACAAGCAACTTCAGGTCGTACAAATCGCCGATACCGAAACTGCGTGCCGAGCGTAGCGAAAAAACAGGGATAACGACTCCGGCGCCTTTCCACGGCATACGGTTGTCTCGATACGGATATTCGGATACGACGCACGCGGCCTTTTCGTGCTGCGGAAGTGGCGGCAGTATTCTGTTATCGCCTGTTTCCCACAGGCATGTTTGTTTCTTCGTGTCGCGAATAAGAAACTTGTATTCGACGGGAAAGGTTATCCCGTCGAAGCCGAGCCTGATTTCCCATTCGGGAAAATGCGTGCAAATCATTTCTTTTGCATCTTCGGGTTGCCACATTCCGAGTACATCCTGATTGCCTGCGATAGCCACGTGCTGATCCTTACCGACATGGGGATTAGATACGCGGATGATGATTTCCCCGTCTTCCTCTTTTGCGGGATATGCCTGCGATGCGTGCGCAAATATCGTCCGAATGAATGCAGATGTGTAAAGCACAGGGTTTTCAGGCATAGCCAGCCAGTAATCAAATAGATAATACCGTGCTTGTTTCGGAGAGAATTGCGTCGAGTGTGTTTTGTTGCAAGGTTCGAATATCGTTGTTCCGTCAGGCAATTTCAACACATACCGATAATCAAGCGTTTTGACGAAGAAGGGAATTTCCACATCCAAAATCCATTGTCCGTTGCCGCAGTCATTCATTTCTTTTGCGAGAACGGTTTGCCATGCGCCAAGTTCATCAATCGCCCCGACAATACATATTTTTTGTCCCGTGCCGGCAAGATAATGGATATTAAATGTAATCTTCATTTGCCGTTGCCCCTGTTTGTCAGCATTTTGAAGTTCCGCAGTTCGAGCAGATTATACAGCCTTCCTGATTGATAAGGGTTTCCATTCCGCAATGTCCGCATTTTCCTTTGGTAGGGCCGTTCGGCAGATACTTCCTTAAAGCCCTTTCTACGCCGTTTTTCCACGTGTTAATAGATTCGTCATCCAGTTCAAGTCCTTCTACGAGTTTCACAACCTGGTCGATAGGCATTCCGTAGCGGAGTACGCCCGAAATCAGTTTGGCGTAATTCCAATAGATCGGTTCGAACTTGCCGTCCAGTCCTTCCAGCGTCATTTTAAAACCGCGTTTGTTTTTAAACTGGAAATCATAGTGCTTCGTGCCGTCCACATTGTGATTCTTTATGATCGTGCCTTTTGTCACGTTTTTCGGCAACATGATTCCTTCGTCATCGTCAGCCAGTCCGGTAAAGATTTCGTACGGACGGTTGTTTAGCAATCCGACGAAAGCGATCCATTTCTCTCTGTTGTTTTGGAATTTGACGACATCGGCTTCCAGTTCGCGCGGACGTTTTGCCACGATGATGGGCGGCTCGATACAATCCCGGTCTTTTTTCTTTTTATTGTCGGGCGCCAGCAGTATGCCGGAGCGAGAGCCTTCGCGGTATACGGTACATCCTTTACATCCTGATTTCCACGCTTCAATGTATAACGAATTTACCAATTCTTCCGTAGCTTCATTCGGAAGATTGATGGTAACGCTTATGGAATGGTCTACCCATTTTTGAATGCGTCCCTGCATTTTTACTTTTTGAATCCAGTCAATATCATTGGATGTGGCCTTATGATAAGGTGATTTTTCGACAATTTCATCAATTTCCGCAGGAGTATACTTTTTTGAAGTAGAATAGCCTTGCGTCTTCATCCATATGTTGAATTTGTGGTGAAAAACGATATATTCTTCGAACGCATCGCCCGTTTCATTCACGAAATCGACTCTGACGGATTTGTCATTCGGATTCACTTTGCGACGGCGTTTATATACCAGCAAAAAGGCCGGTTCAATGCCCGACGTCGTTTGCGTCATCAGACTGGTACTTCCCGTCGGAGCGATGGTCAGACATGCGATGTTTCGTCTGCCGTATTTGACCATGTCCTTGTATAATTGTTCGTCTTCGGCTTTCAGGCGATTGATAAACGGATTGTTTTCTTCGCGTTTAGCATCGTATATTTCGAAAGCGCCGCGTTCTTTAGCCATGGTAACGGACGAACTGTAAGCCGCCAATGCAAGTGTTTTCTGGATGGTTTCGGCAAAATCCGTGGCTTTTTCCGTTCCATAGCGCAGATTAAGAGCGGCCAGCATATCACCTTCGGCAGTGATCCCCACGCCTGTACGACGTCCCTGCAATGTTTTCTTTTGAATTTTTTCCCATAAATGCATTTCCGTGTGCTTTATTTCGCTCGATTCGGGATCATCACTGATTTTTTGCAGGATTTTTTCAATCTTTTCGGATTCGAGGTCAATGATATCGTCCATAATGCGCTGAGCCAAAATCGCATGTTTTTTAAAAAGATCAAAGTCAAAGCGGGCTTTGTCCGTAAAAGGATCGACTACATATGAATACAAGTTAATCGCCAATAATCGGCAACTGTCGTAGGGGCAGAGCGGAATTTCGCCGCATGGATTGGTCGATACCGTGCGGAACCCCAAATCGGCATATGAGTCGGGAACCGATTCACGAATAATTGTATCCCAGAATAATACGCCCGGCTCGGCAGATTTCCATGCATTGTGGATGATTTTTGTCCACAATGCGGTGGCATCAATTTCTTTTTTCATTTTGGGATTGGCCGAATCAATCGGATATTGCTGTACGTAAGGTGAATGATTAATGACGGCGTTCATGAAATCATCATCTATCTTTACGGAAACATTGGCTCCCGTAACTCTCCCCTCCGTCATCTTGGCATCTATAAACGATTCCGAATCAGGATGTTTGACGGAAACACTCAGCATCAGAGCGCCTCGTCGTCCATCTTGCGCCACTTCGCGTGTAGAATTTGAATATCTCTCCATAAACGGTACCAGCCCGGTGGAAGTCAGCGCCGAATTTTTCACCGGCGAACCTTTCGGTCGGATATGCGACAAGTCGTGTCCTACGCCTCCACGCCGTTTCATCAGTTGTACTTGTTCTTCGTCAATGCGGATAACAGCGCCGTAAGAATCTGCATCGCCTTCTAATCCGACTACAAAGCAGTTGGACAAGGATGCAATTTGAAAATCGTTTCCGATACCGGTCATCGGACTGCCCTGCGGAACGATATAACGGAAATGGTCGAACAAATCAAATAATTCCTGCTCTGATAAAGGATTCGGGTATTTTTTTTCTATTCCGGCAATTTCCTTTGCCAGACGTCGATGCATATCTTCGGGTGTTTTTTCGAAGATATTACCAAAAGCATCTTTGAGAGCATATTTGTTTGCCCAAACTTTTGCAGCCAATTCGTCTCCTGCAAAATATTCCAAAGAAGCATTATAAGCTTCGTCAAAAGAGTATGTTTTCAAACGAGTCATAATATAAATTTTACCTGCCGCAAAGATATGGATTATTTCACTTGCCGTACAAATTGTCCAACAAGAAAATCCTGTATTGTTGAAAAGTTTTCCAATTCAATATATAAATACCTCATGTTCAACATTATATTAAAATAGCACAGTCAAATAATTTTCCAAAAGAGAAAATATACCGAAAGCATTGTTGTCCATGAAGTGAAACGGAGGAGAAGTGAAAAATAAGAAAAATGAAACGGCTACACACGCTTCATGACAAAAAACAAAAAAGAAATAAAGGCAGATCACAAATCGGTTTAACCTTAGTGCGCCTGCCTTAGAAATAAAGAATTAGAGGGATTAGGGAATTATATTTTACTTTTAGATTTGCGTTCAATAGATTCAATCATGGCATTGAAAGATTTGTCTGTTTCCATCTGGTTTTTTATAGCATTAATTGAGTGCAGAACGGTAGCATGATCTTTTCCGCCGATTTTTCTCCCAATATACGCAAGCGAGTGATCCGTATATTTCTTGGTTAAATACATGCATATCTGGCGTGCCAGAACGATTTCTCTTTTTCGTGAAGAGGTTTGAATCTGCGATTCGTCCATGTTGAAATGCTCACATACCAATTTGGTTATCTTTTCAATGGAGATTTGATGATTCTCTATCATAACCATTTGACTGATGACTTCTTGTACTAACGACATATCTATTTTTTTCTTGTTTATACGCGAATTTGCCGATACCGAGATTAAGACGCCTTCCAAATCGCGGACGTTTTCCGTTACGTGTTCAACAATGTAGTCGAATACGTTGCTGTCGATGTCAATGTTTTCTTCTTCAATTAAATGCCTTAATATTTGTTTTCTCAATTCATAATCGGGACGTTCTATTTTTGCCGTCAATCCCCATTTCAGACGGGTGATAAGCCGGGCTTCTATTCCCTGTAATGCTACGGGTGGTTTGTCCGATGTCAGAACGATTTGTTTCCCTAACTGGTGCAGGTTATTAAATATTTGAAAAAAAATATGCTGTGTTTTGTCCATCCCGATAAATTCCTGTATGTCATCCATAATGAGGACGTCGAGGCTTTGATAGAAAGTCAGAAAGTCGTTCGTTGTATTTTTGCGGACGGCATCCGTAAACTGAACGCGGAAAAGATGGGACGACACGTATAAGACGCGTTTTTCGGGATGGAGTTCACGCGTGCACAAGCCGATAGCGTGGCACAGATGAGTTTTACCTACTCCCGTATCTCCATAGATAAACAGCGGATTGAATGCTGTTTTACCGGGTTTTTCGGCGATGGACAAACCTGTGCTTCGCGCCAGGTTGTTGCTTGTTCCTTCAAAGAAATTATCAAACGTATATCTGGAAACAAGCTGGGAGTCCAACTCTTGCGGCGCGATTTGCGTGAATGGAGTCATTGATATATTTACCGTTTGCTTTCCGTTTTTTTCGATATGACCGTCCGTCACGGGCAAGCCTGTCTGGTTTCCGACTACTACGCGGTAACTCAGAGATGTGCCCATACCGAAAACACGTTCAAGCGACATGTGCAATATGTGAATATACTTTTCTTCCAGATATTCATAAAAGAACTGACTGGGCACCTGCACCGTGATTTTCTTGTCCTGATACGAAATGGGAATAATGGGACGAAACCATGTCTCATAGGTTGTTTCGGACACCACACCTTTGATAACGGTCAAACACTCGCTCCATAATGATTTGTAGTCTAATTGCATCTTTTTTTGTTGTTAAAAAGTATTTATACATTTCTTGCTTTCCGGCTGTAAAGTTCAGAAATAATTTTCAAATGAAAAAGAGCGTTGCGTTACATGGTTTTTTGCTTATATGCAACTCTGTGGTTATTAGATTGTTGTTTATATATATTTATGGTTTTGCTTGTTACGGGTAAAACGACGGTTCTCTTTTCCTTTTCTCCGCATTACACGCTTGTATATTATTTATTACGGTTTTATTACGTTATTTTATTGCCTGCAAAAAACATTCATAGAATCAAGAAATTACATCTTCCACAAACGAACGCGGGTTTTGCCTAAATTTGGAGTTATTCTAATTATTGTGCGGCTTTGTTGTTTCAGAAAACGGAGAAATGAAGGTATTTCTTCGGATGTTGCTGAAAATCAATGATAAGGTTTGATGCGTTATTAATTGTTTTGTTGATATTGTTATATAACAAGGTATCGTTCAGCAGAAGGCCTAATGAATTGTCTGTCGAGTTCAGTTTGTCCGTCGTCCTGTTCAGGTTGCCGAGCGTAATATTTAATGTTTCCACGCTTTCGGACAGATTTAGCTGTTTCATGTTTTCGCTCAATTCGACGAAGTTGTCGGTCGTGGTTTTCAGGTTGCCGGCAATGCCGGGAACGTCTTGCTCCAGCAACAGGTTCAACCGGCGGGACGATACTTCCAGATTGGCCGTCGTTTGCTCAATGTGCGCCAGCGATTGAGACAATGCGGGATGGTTTATGAGCGTTTGCAATCCGTACAGGATAGAGTCCAGTTTGGGCAACATGTCGATGAATTTGGGGAGCAACTGCGTCTGTACGGCAACCATCATGTCGGTCTGCAATCGGCCTTCGATTGTTGAGCCGGGTTCCAGATATTCGTCGACGTATGTGTTCAGGTGGATATGCAGTTCTGCGCCGCTGAGCAACGTCTTTTCGAGCAAGATGTAGCTGCCCTTGTTGATTTTCATTCCTTTGTCGAGGTGAATTTCTACATTGATTTTATTCGTCGACGAGTAGTCGTAATTGATTTTGTGTACCAGTCCGACCTTGAATCCTTCTACAAAGACGGGACTTGAAACGACAAGGTCTTTTACGTTGCTGCATGACACGTAGTAGTAGTTTACCGATTTGAAGAGGTTAATACCTTTCAGGTAGTTTAAGCCTATATATAGTAATGCAAGGCTTATGGTGGTTACAATTCCGATAACCATTTCTTTTGTGAATTTAGCTTTCATATTGATTTTGTTGTGCACAGATGCGTGCGGTTATTATTGATTTTGTAGCTGTCGTTTTATTTCTCATTTGATTTTAGTCTTTTACCGTTTCTTGTACGGATGATAAAGGCGTCTTTAAAGTCTTCGGATACTTTTTTTTGTATTTGCCGTGCGGCGTTATAGTCGGTCGATTCGCCGAAGGTATATTTGTACAGTCCGTTTTCTTCGTAGCAGTCGGCTTTGTATCCTTTTAGTTTGGGGGAGGCGGGAGACAGTTTTTTGTCCGACGATAATATCTGCACTTTATAGATTACCTGTCCGTTTGCGGCAGAGGCGGCAGGCAGTTCTTCGTTGTGCGCTTTTGCGGGGTGCGAATTGTCCGGATAGCTTTGCCTGAGGTCGTATTCGTTCTTGTATTTCGCAAAGGCGGTGTAGATGGATTTTGCCAGTTGGTTTTGACCTGCTTCCGAGCGCATGTATTTTTCTTCGTCTTTGTTGGAGATGAAACCGAGTTCGATCAGGACGCTGGGCATACTTGTCGCCTTGAGTACAAGGAATCCGGCCTGCCGTACGCCTCGATTGATGCGTTTGGCGGATGCGAAGGCATTTTGTATCCCGGAAGCGAGCGATATGCTTTGTTCGAGGTAGATGTTTTGCAAATATTCGAAGATGATATACGATTCGGACGAGTTGGGGTCGAAGCCTTCGTAGCGCTGCTCGTAGTTGTCTTCCATTAAGATTACCGAGTTTTCGAGCATGGCGACTTCCAGGTTTTCCTGCGTTTTGGCAAGTCCCAGAGTATAGGTTTCCGCGCCTTTTACGTTTGAGGCCTTTTTTACGGAGTTGGTGTGGATAGAGATAAACAGATCGGCGTTGTGGCGGTTGGCGATGTTGGCGCGTTCGACGACTTCGACGAAGCGGTCGGTCTTTCGCGTATAAATGACGTTCACGTCTTTGTGTGCGTCGGAAATCAGTTTGCCCAGTTTGAGGGCTACGGCAAGATTGATGGTCTTTTCTTTTGTTGCGGAGCCTATGCTTCCGGGATCCCGGCCTCCGTGTCCGGCATCTATCACTACCGTGAAAGGTTGTTGCCTGTCGAATACGGGGACTGCCCAAACAATCAAAAATGCAAGTAACCCCGCTGTCGTTATGTATACTTTCCGCTTCATTTTTATTTCACTCTTTCGAGTACGCCGGCAAAGTTAGTTATTTTTTTACTGAACGGGAATAAAAAAGTCGGCGCGGGGTTCCGTGTGGATGTCCGGAAGGCGGCGGATTTGCCGGCTACGGAATTATCCGTTATCTTTGCCGCCTCAAATTACAGGAATGAAACCGGTAAAAGCCATTTTCTTTGATGTCGACGGGACGCTTGTCAGTTTCAGGACGCACCGTGTGCCTGCATCTGCCGCGAAGGCTCTGGCAGGCTTGCGCGCGGCAGGCGTCAGGATTTTTATTGCGACGGGGCGGATGTTGCCCATGCTGAGTGTGCTTGACGGCATACCTTTCGACGGCTACATCACTTGCAACGGGGTATATTGCACGGACGGCGCCGGCGTGCGGATATACGCCGCTCCCGTTCCGCAGACCGACCTCGAGGCGCTTGCCGCGTATCTCGAAGGCGATCCTTTTCCGGTCGCTTTCATGTCGGAGACGGAAATTACCATCAATTGCGTGAACGACCGCGTCCTTGAGGCCTCCGCGCTGGTGGGGATACAGCCTCCGGCGGTGCGCGCGGTGCGGGATACCATCGGCAGGCCTGTTTACCAGATATGCATGTATGCGGACGACGACAAGGTGCGGCGGCTTATGGACGGCAGGATGAGGCATTGCAGTTACAGCAGGTGGACGCCTTACTTTGTCGATGTGAATGTGGCGGGCAACAGCAAGCGGACGGGTATCGACCGCATGTTGGCGCACTGCGGCATCCGGCTTGAGGAGACGATGGCTTTCGGCGACGGGGGAAACGACATCACGATGTTGCAGCATGTGGCTACGGGTATTGCCATGGGTAATGCGGAAGACAGGGTGAAGGATGCTGCCGCATGGGTCACCTCTTCGGTCGACGACGACGGCATCAGCCGCGCCCTGGCGCATTTCGGACTGCCGGCTTTTTGAGTAACATACCCCGCAGGACGGCGAAGGAGTTATCCGCGCCCGGACGGTTCGCTTTTCAGCGCCTCCACGATCCGGACGGCCGCACGTTGCGAGGCGCCGGGCTGCCCCAGCAGGCGGATGACTTCGTCGTAATCGTCCTGCATCCGCTGCCGGTATGCCGGTTCGCGAAGCAGGCGTGCCAGCTCGGCGCGAATCCGTTTACGCGAAAACTTTGCCCCGAACAGTTCTCTTACGATTTCGCGCCCTCCAATCAGGTTGACTAACGAAATGTAGGGGACGTGGAAGAAGTGACGGAAAACGAAGTTCACCAGCCATCCGCCGGAGAAATGGTAACATACCACCTGCGGGATGCGGAGCAGGGCGGTTTCGAGCGTGGCCGTGCCCGAAGTCACCAGCGCCGCATGGCTGTGTTCCAGCAGTGCGTAAGTTTGTCCGAAGACTACGGGGACGTCGCGACCGTTCATGTATTTTACGTAATCATCCCGTTCCAGTCCCGGAGCGCCGGCTACGACGCAACGGTATCCGGTGAACGCGGCGGCGGCATCCAGCATTGCCGGCAGGTTGCCTTTTATTTCCTGCCGGCGGCTTCCTGCCAGTACGGCAATCAGCGGCAGGCTTCCCTCCCGTCCGTGATCGGGCAGGAAAGGCGACGGCGCGACGGCGCGTGTTGCGCGGTATGCCGCTACGGAGTCGACCGACGGATTGCCGACGTAATCCACCGGGAAGTGCAGCGCCCGATAGAACGACGCTTCGAAGGGCAGGATGCAGAACATGCGGTCTACGTAGCGGCGAAGCGTACGGATGCGATACTTCTTCCATGCCCAGATTTTGGGCGATATATAATAATGTATAGGGATACGGCATTTTGTTTTGACGAATTTCGCTATCCGGAGGTTGAAGCCCGGATAGTCGACCAGTATCACCACGTCGGGGCGGTACGCGCGGATGGCCTCACGGCAGCGCTTCATACAGCGCAGGATGGTTCGCGCATGAAGCAGTACCGGCACGACGCCCATGTACGCCATTTCGCGGTAATGGCCTGCCTGCGTACCGCCGACGGACTGCATCAGGTCGCCGCCGAAGAAGCAAAACCCCGCATCTGCATCTTCCGCCTTCAGCGCTGTCATCAGGTTGGACGCATGAAGGTCGCCCGAAGCCTCGCCTGCCACCAGAAAGTATTTCATATCTTCATTCGTTAGAAAAATCCCACGCCTTCAGCGTCTCCGCAAACGCGTAGTCCGTCATGTCTATACGACACGGCACCAGCGAAGCATACCCCCTGTCCAGCGCCAGCGTATCGTTGTCGGGGCGCGGAGGTGCGACGGGTACGAAATCGCCTGCCAGCCTGTACCGCACCCGCCCGTCCCTGTCCGTTTCGCGGTCGAACTCGTTCACCCACCGCCCCTCGGTCTGCCGGCAAACGGCAATGCCCTTCACCCGGCCCTTCACGTTCGGCACGTTCAGGTTCAGGCAGGTGCCGCGCGGCAGGCCTTGCGCGAGCGTCTGACGCGCAACCGTCCGCCCCAGCCGTCCCGATTCCGCAAAGCCGGCATCGGGGGTACAGCCCGACAGCGACACCCCCAGCGAGGGGATGCCGATCACGCAGCCCTCTATCACTGCCCCCATCGTGCCGGAATAGTGCACGCAGACGGCCTCGTTGCCTCCGTGATTGATGCCCGACACCAGCAGGTCGGGCGTACGGTCGAGTATCTCGTTGACGGCAAGTTTCACACAGTCGACCGGCGTACCCGAACAGCGGTACACGGTCAGTTCGTCCGACTCCTGCATCAGCGTACAGGTCAGGGGCACGTTCGACGTAATGGCGCACGACATGCCCGAACGCGGCCCGTCCGGCGCAAATACGACCAGCCGCCCAAGGCCACGCAGGCTCGCGGTAAGCTGTTTGAGGCCTTTCGCATTTATGCCGTCGTCGTTTGTAATCAAAATCAATGGTATGTTATTGTCCATTCCGGTCATCTGCAAAATAAGTCGCAAAAGTAAGCATTTTAAATACAGCAGTCAATATCAGGCCTGTTCCGGGGGATGATTTTTTGCCGTCCGCGTATCCCGGCCTGATACGCCGGCGTATCTAAGTTAGCTACCGCGACGTATCTAAGTTAGCTACCGGTGCGTATCTAAGTTAGCTACCGATGCGTATCTAAGTTAGCTACCGCGGCGTATCTAAGCGAGCTACCGCGACGTATCTAATCAGGATACCGGCGTGCGGATATATTCCGCGGCTCAACGTCCGGCGTGCGGAACGATAAAAAAAGCGGATATGTCTTGCATACCCGCTTTTTATATCCGTCATATCCCCCGGAAATCAGTTTGCCGCATCGGTTAGCTTTTGTGCCAGTTCCTGATACTTTTTCACGTCTTCGCCGGAGAGCGCCGAAAAATCTTCCGAATGAGAAGTTACGAACTCCGATAATTTCTGCGCCAGCTCGGCATACTCCGTAGCGGCGGCGGTATCGCCGGACTTCATCTTTTTCAATAACGGTACTGCCTTCTCAACAAAAGCTTCGTATTCGCTCAACACACTCGACTTCGACGCCGAAGCGCCTTCGTCAACCTTGGTTTGCTCCGGAGCAGCCTGTTCCGTCGATTCGCTGCTTTTGGAACCTCCTCCACATGCAACAAGCGCTACCATTGCAACGCCTAATAATAATGAATAATACTTTTTCATTTCGTCTTTTTTTAATTAATAAATTCGTATTGGTTCTATTTACGCTGCAAAGATAAGCGGAAAATATTACACTGCTCAAATTTTTTGAAAGTTTTCGCAAACTTTTCTCGTGTAATTAATAATTTCGTAACATTCGGCTTTTCGCCGCATGAAAGGGCGGGCGGAAATTTTCGTGCCGCGCCGGTTCGTATCATCCGTCATTCCGCCTTAATACTCACCGCCGGATTGGCGCAGGCCGCGGCATAGCTTTGGAAGAATACGGTGGCAAACGATACCAGCAGGCAAAACGCGCCGGCGGCCAGAAATATCCACACGCCGAGCGTAATCCGGTAGGCGTAGCCCGACAGCCAGCGGTGCATCAGGTACCACGCCACGGGCGCAGCCGCTGCGAAGGCTATCAGCACGTAACTCATGAACGTGCCCACCATCCGCCGCAATACTTCGGGATTGGTGGAACCGAATATCTTGCGGACGGCAATTTCCTTCTCGCGCAGGCGGATGAAGTAGGTGGACATGGCCAGCAGCCCAAGCAGCGAAATCAGTACGGCCACGGCGGTGAAGAGTATCAGCATCCGCGAGGTGCGACGCTCGGCGTCGAAGGAGGCAGCCACCTGCCGGTCGATAAACTTCCCGTCGAACTCGCTGCGCATGATGCGCTCGTAGACTTCCTTCACCGCGCTCCAGGCTGCGGCAGGCCGGCCTTCGACCTCGACCACGAGGTTCCAGAGAAACCCTCCCGAATATCTCTCCGCGAGTTCTTCCTGTTTCATGACCCGTATCATCACCGGGCTGGGACGCGTGGTGATGTTGCGCAACTGAAAGTCGCGCACCACGCCGGCCACCTGCTCGACCCCTTCGTAGTAGGGAAAGGTCGGCGCGTCTTCCGCAATTCCAAGCTCCGTCAGGGCGCGTTCGTTCAGGTAGAAGGCTTCGCCCGACACGTGGTTGTCGCGCAGCTTCTCCCACCCTATCATGTCGAAGAAGTCCTCGTTGCAGAAGAATTGCTGGAAACTGATCTGCTTGCCGTCGCTCAGTTTCATGGTCTGGTTGTTGCCTCTGGTGAACGGCGTCCCTGCGCTGAATCCGGTGCGTTTGACGACGGGCAGGCGCTTCAGCTCTTCGGCAAGCAGCAACTTGGCCTCCCGGCTGTCTCCGGGGGAAAAGGCAATGTCGATCAGGTTTTCCGTGCGATACCCCAGCGGCGCGCGAATCAGGTGGTTCACCTGGCTAATCATGGTGATGGAGGAGGCTAAAAGGACGATGGTGACGGCGTTCTGGAAGGTGATGAACACCCTGCCGAACGTCATCTTCGTTTTCCTCCGGAATCCGCCCCGCACAATCTCTATCGGCTTGGCGTTCGAGATGACCACCGCCGGCAACAGCCCGCTTACGGCGCCCAGCAGCAGGACGACCCCGGCTGCCACGGCCACGCTGCCCGGCGTAACGGCTCCGTTCAGGTCGAGCGGCCGCTCCACCAGCTGCCCCGCATACGGCGCGGCAAAGCAGGCCAGCAGCAGCCCGGCGGCGAAAGACACGAAGCACAGCAGCGTGGACTCCGTCATCAGCCGCACGAACAGCTCCGCCCGGCTCGAACCCAGCAGCCGCCGCGCAGCCATCTCTTTCGCCCGGAAGCCGGCCTGCGCCGTCGTCAGGTTGATGTAGTTGATTACGGCAAAGAGCAGGATCAGTATCCCCACCCACATCAGGATGGTCATCAGCGAAGAGTTGCCGAAGTTCAGCAGCCAGCCGTTGTAGTTCCTGTACGCCGGATACCGGTCGGCGAAATAAAGCTCCCGCAGCGGGACGATGTGCACCTGCCCGGCATGTCCGTCCCTGTAAAGCCACACCTCTTCCTTGAACCATTCCAGCATGTCGGCCTCCCGTGCACGGAGGTCGGCGCGTTCCCGTGCCAGCAGGAAGAGCGCGGTAGAGCCGTAGTTACCATACGTATCCGAGGCAAGGCTTGAGTTGAAATAATTCACGTGCTCAATCCGCAGCAGGATGTCGGCGTAGGGGACGGTCGACCGGCGGATGTCCTTCATCACGCCGTTCACCGTCACGTAGAGCGAATCGTACAACCTGAGGGTTTGCCCCACGGGGTCGGTATCCGGGAAAGCCTTGCGGGCGAATGATTCGGAGACGACCGCCCCGTTGCGCGCATCCAGCGCCTGCCGCCGGTCGCCGCTGAGCAGTTCGAAGGAAAAGAGGTTGAAAAACGTACTGTCCGCCAGCGTCAGGTCGGCCTTCACTTTGCGGTCGTTAATTTCCACCGGAACGTTCCGCCCGAGGACCGTTGCGCAGGTCTCTTCTATTTCGGGATAGCGCGCCTTGAGGCGACTGCCCAGCTTCCAGGCCGCGCCGGGAGAGTCTTCTCGACCCAGAATATAAATCCGGTCGCCTTTCGCATGAAAGGTGTCGACCGACATTTCCTGCATCGCATACACGGCTATCAGTATCACAAACATCAGCGATACCGACAGGCCGAACACATTGACAAGGGTATAAAACCTGTTCTTGCCCAAAAACCTGAAAAAGGACTTAATGTCCATCCATCTGTTCATAGCTGTTCATTCATTAGCGTGAGTAAAATCATTCCGTCCTGATGCTGTCCGCCGGGTTGGCGACGGCTGCGCGCCAGCTTTGGAAGACGACGGTGGCGGCCGTGAGCGTCAGCACTGCGGCAAAGGCCAGCAGGTAGATCCACCAGTCCATCCGCGTCTTATAGGCAAAGGTTTCCATCCACCGGCTCACAGCATACCATGCCATCGGCGCAGCCGGCACGAAGCTGATGCACAGCAGGCGGATATACGTCTTGCCGAACAGCGACAGGATTTCGGCGGTAGTGGAGCCGAACACCTTGCGGATGCCGATCTCCCGGCGGCGGTACTGCGTTTCGAACAGCACCAGCCCGAATATCCCGGCAACGGAGATGATGATGGCCAGCAGGCTGAGCAGGGAGATGCTCCGGTTCAGGTTCGCCTCCTTGCGGTACAATTGTCGGAACACGCCGTCGTAAAACTCCACGTCCACCGGATAAGCCGGGTCGATGTCGGCCACCGTGCGGCGGATATGATCGACGGCGTCGAACACATTCACCCCGGCTTTCAACCGGATATACGAGACGGGAAGCGCGGCGGGCGAGCCGACCCAGAACAGGATGCGATCCTGCCCCTGCCGCAGGGATGTGAACTTCACGTCGTCCGTAATCCCCACGACCGGACAGACCGGATTGCCCCACGACGTCATCTCCACCGTTTCGCCGGCTTTTATGCCGACGTGTTCCGCCAGCGGCTTATTCAGTATGAAGGCAAACCGCCCGCCGGCCGTGTCCGCAGGCAGAAAGCTCCGGCCATCGACGACGGATATGCGCATGACGTCGAGAAAGTTTTCGCTCACTTCGAGCGTGTATCCGCCGAACTCACTGCCCTCGGCGTACCGGAAGCCGTAGCTCGTGTAAGAGTCGGAAGCGCCCAGTTTCTGTTTCGAAAAGGCGACGTCGTCGATGCCGGCATAGGCCTTCAGCGCATTGACGTACGAATCCCTGCTCCGGGAATAGAGGTCGGCGTTAAGTTTGACGATAGCAATCTGCTCGCGGTCGAAACCCGTGTTGAAATCCTGCAAATACCGGTTTTGCTTGTATATAAACAGGGCGGCAATGATCAGGCAGATGGAAACGACGTACTGGAAGCCGATCAGGGCGGCGCGCAGGCGACGTCCGGCAGGCGACAGCCCGAAGTTGCCCTTCAACGCCCATGCCGGCTGGAACGAAGTGGTATAAAACGCAGGATACAGTCCGGCCGCCAGCCCCGTCAGCAACGCCGCCAGCCCCGTCAGCCCCACAAGCGGGAGATGGTTTTGCAGGCGCATGTCCGCCTCCATGAACGAAAGTACCTCACGCTCCGACAGTACATAGACGAGACACAGCGCCGCCAGCCACGACAGCAAGGCCGTAATCAGCGCTTCGCCCACAAGGGAAGCGCGCAGCGCGGCCGTAGAGCAGCCCAGAATCTTCCGCACATTGATGCCGCGGATACGCGCCGGCGTCATGGCAACGCTGAAATTCATGTAATTGATGGCGGCAATGACGATCACCAGCAATGCAATCGCAAAAAGTATCCGCACCGTGCCCACGTTGCCCGCCCGGAACCCCGTCCGGCTGAAATAAATGTCGGTCAGCGCCATCAGACGGATGCCGTTCTCGGCATTGTTGGCCAGCGGGGAGAAATCGAACGTGCGGTTAAAACGCTCCTCAAACCCCTCCGCCTCCTTCGCCCCGTTAAACAGGAGATACAGATGGTAGTTTTGCGACCGCCAGTCGTTTTGCTGCATCCGGCCGATAGACGTATAAATCACGTTTTTCACCTGCGTATTGTCCGGGAAATCACGGTACACGCCGCCGATTGTGATGGGTTGATTGCTTCCCAGAATATTGTCGGGATGCAGCGTTTTGCCCACAGCCGGTTCCCCGGCAAACAGGCGCTACGCCATGCTCTGCGGGATAATCACCTGAAGGGGCGCGGCAAGGCAGTCGGCGTCTCCCTCCGTGAAGTCAAACCCGAAGATGCGCGTAATAGCCGGGTAGCAGGCTTCAACCGGCAGGTTAAAGCCGCGCCTCTCCGCGCCCTCGCCCGTCGTGAAGTAATTATCGCCCAGCCATTCGTCTAACGGCATCACGATCGTTCCTTCTTCTATCTGCGGCGACGAGGCGATAATGGCGTCGGCAAACGCCCGCGGCAAAATATTGACCGGACGCCCGTCCCGCACCAGGTCGACACGGTAAATCCGGTCGGCGGCAGGATGGCAACGGTCGAAGCCATATTCATAACTTACTTTCATCATCATCATGATGAAGGCGGCAAAGGCTGCCGACAGGCCTATGACGTTTAGCAGACCGGACGTCCGAAAACGCTTAAAGACAAATAAAAAATCTCGTAACATATTCTCTTGTTTTAAAAAATAATTCCATATCCTTTGAAGAGACACTCTCTCCAACGCTTGAGAGACACTCTCTCTAACGCTTGAGGGACACTCCCTCCAATTCTTGCAGGCCACCCCTGCTAATGCTTGCAGGCCACCCCTGCTAACGCTTGCAGGCCACCCCTGCTAACGCTTGCAAGGCACCCCTGCTAACGCTTGCAGGCCACCCCTGCTAACGCTTGCAGGCTACCCCTGCTAACGCTTGCAAGACACCCCTGCTAACGCTTGCAGGCTACCCCTGCTAACGCTTGCAAGGTTTATCGCATGTAAATGAACACATTGCAAAGCGGTCCGTCTATTCGCTCTTAAGGCTCAACGCCGGATTCTCGTTCGCCGTGCGGTAGCAATTGACGTACACGGTGAACAGGACGATGAGCAGCACCCCCGCCGCGCAGCCGACGAACAGCAGCGGCGCAAGGGCGGACTTTTCGGAAAACTGCATCTGCCACTGCACGGCTACATAGGCCGAGAGGCCGCCGCCGATTGCGATCGCAGGCAGGGCTATGCGGCTGACGTCGGTCATGAAGAGCCGCAGGACGTCGAGCAGCGTAGCGCCGTTGATCTTCCGTATGGCCGTTTCCTTGCGGCGGCGGTTGATTTCGTCGCGCGTGTATCCCACCAGTCCGATGAGGGTGATAAGCAGCGTGATGAGGCTGCCGATCATCACCGCGTCGCGAAACCGGCGCGACGCGGCGTAGAGATTCACCATCTCGGCGGGATAGGAATATACGGCGACGTCGTGGTCGGGCAGGAGGCGTTCGAGCGTTTCGGTCGTGCGCCGGACGGCTTCGGGCGTCTGCCGGTGATACTTGACGAGCAGCACGCTGCCGGGCGCGCTACGGTAGAACAGCACGGTGGGTTCGTGCGTATCCGCCCCGATAGCCCCGTTGCGGACGTTTTCGAAGACGCCGCAGATGGTGAACGGCTCCACCCCGTTGCGGCTGTGCTCGCTGACGATGATGCTTTTGCCCACCACGCCGTCCGTCCATCCGGCAAGCCCGGCGGCCTGCTCTGCAAAGCGGCGGTCGACCATTACCTCGTGCGACGGGGAGACATTTTCGGTAAACGACCGCCCCTCGACGACGGGAATCCCCATCATGTCCAGGTATCCGTCGCCGACCCAGTACAGGTCGCCGATGTGCAGCAGGCTTTTGGTATCGCCGGGCACCGACACCTCGTTGCCGCTGAGAAAGCCCAGGAGCGTGGAGGTGCAGGTCGTCACCCGGTCTACTTCGGGCAGGCGCGCCACCTCTTCAATCACCTTGCGCCGCTGCTCTTCGGGTACGCCGGAAAGCGAGCTGTAAGCCAGCTGTTCGTATTCATATCCCGGATTGCTTTGGATCATATGCGCGTACTGCCGCGCAATGACGACGAGGAGCGAGAAGAGGAACCCGGCGCAGGCAATCTGGAAGAAGAGCAGCGCGAGCTTCCAGACGCGCTTGTTCTCCCTGTAATTGCGGAAGGCGGCAGCCACCGGCACGCGGGCAAAGCTGTATCCCGGCGCCAGCCCGGAGACAAGGAAGACGACAAGGCAGACGGCGGCCAGCCACACGGCGCTGCGGAGGTTGAAAAGCGTCTCGATCTCCGCGCCCAGCAAATCCTCCACGATGCCGCGGCAGGCATACAGCAGCCCGGCGGCCAGGAGGAGCGAGACGGTGAGGTCGGCAAACGTCTCGGCCAGCATCTTGCCGTATATGTTCGCTTCCGACGCGCCGTAGCACTTGTTGACCGCCATCTCGCGGGTGCGGCCTACAAGCGAGGAGATGACGATCAGCACGTAGTTCATCACCGCCGTGAAGATGAGCACAAAGGCGAGGATGGCCAGCAGGCCGGTCATGCGCCGCACCTCGTCCGTGCCGCTGTGGACGTCGAGCAGGGGCGTGAGGAAATAGCCGAGCGTGATGCCCCGCTCCTTGAGCATGTCCATCGGCTGGTTCTTTTCCTGCATCCGGGCGATGGCCGGGGCTACGCTTTCGGGCGTCGCGCCGCGCTGCATCCTGACGTATGCGCGGTAGCGGTCGTTGCCCACCCAGTTCATCGAGCCGTCGTAGGTGAACTGCCCGATGGAGGGCATGGAGACGAGCATCGAGTAATTCATATGCGAATTGAGCGGCAGGTCTTCAAACACGCCGCCCACGGTGAGCGTACGCCCCGGATAGCTGGAGAAGATGATCGTCTGCCCCATCGCGGCATCGACGCCGCCCATGCGCTCGGCCACCTTGCGGGCTATCATGACATACATCGGCCGTGCGAGCACATCCTTCGGGTCTCCGGCCAGAATACGGTGCGGGAAGACGTCGAACAGGCAGGTATCCGCCAGGTAGAGGTTTGCCGCATACTTCCGCCTGTCGGAGGTAAAAAAGACGGCCTCAAGCCCCAGTCCCGTCATCCGCGTAGCCGCTTCCACTTCGGGGATCTCGGCCTTCATGCCCGGAGCGATGGCTCCGCTCACCTGCGGGAAATCCTCCGGCTCGGCGTCGCCCATGCTGTAATTGGTGCAAATCATGAAGATGCGGTCGGCATCCGGGAAGAAGTCGTCATACGACTGTTCGAAATACACCTTGGCTATCAGCGCCAGTCCCACGGCAAGCCCCGTGCCCAGGGAAACGATCTTTATCGCGTGGCTGTTCCCTTTCGAGAAGAGCGAGCGAAAGGCTACAATAATTGCTTTCATATCTCAGTATGTTAATGTGATTTGTTTCTGCCTATTCGATTACCAGCACCTGATTATCCCCGAACGATTCATACCCCGAAAGTATCACCTTCTCCCCCGCGCTGAGGCCTTCGAGCACTTCGTAGTACTGCGGATTCTGCCTCCCGATGCGGATACTGCGCCGGTGCGCCTTTTTGCCGTCCGGGTCGAGCACGAAGATCCACCGTCCGCCGGTATTCTGGAAAAACGTCCCCTTGGGGATGATGATGCTCTCCGAGGGCTGCCCCAACTCAAGGTTGATGTAATACGTCTGTCCGCTGCGGATGTTGTCCGGCCGTTCGCCGGTGAAGATAAAGTCGGTGCGGAACTTGCCGTCGCGCACTTCGGGATACACCTTGCGGACAACCAGCGCAAAACGTGCGCCCTGCCGCTCGAAGGCGGCGCTCAGTTCCGTCCGCACACGGTCGATGTAGTGCTCGTCGATAAGCGCCTCCACCTTGTAGTCCGACAGGTCGTTGATCTGCCCGATCTTCTGCCCCGGCGACACGTTCTGTCCGAGCACCACGTCGAGCAGCCCCAGTTCGCCGTCAATCTGCGAGCGGATGTCCAGATGCGCCTTGCGTTCGCGCACCAGCAAGACGTTGCGGCGCATGTTGGCCAGGTTTTCCTCCATCTGTTCCACCTGCGTGGTGCGCAGGATGGAGTCCTGCCGGATGCGTTCCATGATGAGGGCGTGTTTCTGCATCGCCAGGTCATAATCCTCGCGAGCCTGCAGGTAATCTTCGTGCGCAGTGAGACGCTCGGCGTAGAGCTTTTCCTGCTGGCCGAAGGCGCGCTTCTTGCGCATGGTCTCCAGTTCGAGCAGCAGCTTTTCGTTCTGGTTGCTCAGCCGGTCCTGTTCCATCGTGACCAGCGTGTTGCGGAGGAAATTCTGCTTCTCGGCGAGGTCGGCCTCGGCCTGGAGGATTTGCAGGTCGAGTTGCGAATTACTGAGGCGAACGATGACGTCGCCCCGGCGCACCCCGGCGCCTTCTTCGATGACAATTTCCTGCACGATACCGCCCTCTTCGGGGCTAAGCTGTACGACGGTGATGGGTTGCACCTGTCCGTCCACGCGGACAAAGTCGTTAAACAGGTCGGCCGTAACCGTTCCGGTGCTGACGCCGCGCGCGTCGATTTTCAGTGTGGAGGAATGGTCGCCGAAAACGATCCATCCCAGCAGTGTGAGAAACAGTGCCCCCCCAATCAGGTAAGGCACGTGTTTCCTGCGGATTCCTTTCTTCTGTTCCAATTGAATGTCCATGTTGTTGCGATTTTATTTTGTGGTGTATAATTATCGTGTTGCGATTATCGTGCGTTGTGCGTCCTTATGATGGGTTTCCCGCTGTAATAGTCCACCTGCCTGCACTTGAGGAGATACATAAGTTGCTTTTGCAGCAAGGTGGCTTTCGATTCGAGCAGCGTGCCGGCGCACGTCTGCACGTCGAGCGGACTCATCAGCCCCTCCTCAAACTTACGCAGCGTAAGCCGGTAAGCCAGTTCGTCGGCGTGCAGTTTCTTTTCCATCCGGATGCTTTCGAGGGCATAGTCGTCGCGGTCGGCGAGCGACTGTTCGACAGCAGTCTGCAACTGCCGCAGGACTTCCGTCTGTTCCTCACGTGCAATGCGCATCTGGTTGCGCGCCGTGCGCACCTCCTTCAGCCGGGTCAAGCCGTTGAACATGGGGAAGCGGAAATTGAGGCTCACGTACTCGCCGCGATTGTTGGCGAACTGCGTTCCGAAAGCATTCGGTTTCACCTCGGACTTCAGGTTCTTGTAGTAGCTGGTATAAACGCCCGCCGAGAGCGAGACGGTGGGGAAAAGCTGCCCCCTGCGTATCAGGAGTTGTTTGCGGGCAATGTCCACCTTGAATCCGGCCTGCAACGCCGTGGGATTCGTCGCCTGCGCCGATTCGAAGATAGCCTGCGCCGGTTCGCCGGCATGAGGGAGCAACTCCGGCGCTGCTACCGCTGTATCGATCTCCAGCGTTTCGCCGGAAGGATAGTTCATGTGTTCCTTCAGTTTCAGCATCGCCGTGTGATACAAGTGTTGCTGGTTGGCCAGGATATAATCGTCTCCGGCAGCCTGCGCTTCGGCGAGCGCCACGTCGGCGCTGCCCTTCAGACCCAGTTCCTCCTCGCGGCGCACCTTATACAACAGTCGGTGGCTCTCCTCCCGCTTCTCTGCGGCAAAGCGCACGGTTCCGCGATAGTACAGCACGTTGACAAAAGCCTCCAGCGTCACGAGCGCCAGGTCGTCCTTAGCCTTCTGCAAGTCGTTCATCCCCGCCTGACGGTTCACCTTCGCCATACGCAGCTGATTCACGAGCTGTCCGCCGTCGAAGAGCGGGAGCGACGTATATCCCTCGTAGTAGTTGTTGAAGGTCGTCGTGTTCACATACGTATTGGTTTCCGGGTCGACCGCGCGGCCGAAATTGTGTTGCGTAGACACGCTGGTCGTCAAGCTCGGAAAAAAAGACGCTACCGCCGCCTTGTACTCCGCTTGATGCGTATCGTTTTTGTAAAGCTGTTTCCGCACCGCCGGGCTGTTTGCTACCGCATAGCCCATGCAGTCATCCGCCGTCCATAGCCTTTCCTGAGCCGTTGCTGTCGGCATCACTCCCCATCCAAGGGGCATCAATAGAAATAATAATACTGCTTTTTTCATCATCTTGTCTCTTTTTGCACAGATAAGATACAAATAGCGTGCCATAGGTATCAATAATCTATTATACAGCGTTTTGTTAAATCGGGGAGAAACGACAAGTGTCAAAAAATTGGACACTGCTGTCCAATTTTTTGACACTCTCATACCCTCTCCCGCAACATTCCGGGTTCGGGCAATATCCCCGCTTACAATAACAAGGCAAGACTCGCCGCCATGATGCCCATTCCTGCAATCAGGCCGTAAATGGCCACATGATGTTCGCCGTATTCATGCGCGGCAGGCAGCAGTTCGTCCAGCGAAATGAAAACCATAATCCCCGCCACTACGGCAAACACGCATCCCATCAGGAAAGGAGACATGAACCGCATCAGAAACAGATAGGCAATCAGTGCGCCGACCGGCTCGGCTATCCCCGAAAGAAACGAGATCCAGAAAGCCTTCCGTCGGTCGCCCGTCGCAAAATACACCGGCACCGATACGGCAATGCCTTCGGGAATGTTGTGAATGGCAATGGCAATCGCGATGGCCACGCCCAGCGCCGGATTCTCTACCGCCGCCATAAACGTGGCAATGCCTTCGGGAAAATTGTGTATTGCAATCGCAAGAGACGTCAACACGCCCATTCTCATCAACCGGCTATCTTTCGACGGCGAAGCCTGAATGTCTTCCAGTGCGCGCGCCTCGTGCGGGTTTTCGTACGACGGGACAAGCCTGTCGATGATACCTATCAGCAATATCCCGCAAAAAAAACTTGCCATACATATCCACATCCCGGCCTTCTCGCCAACCGAATCCTTTAGCGTAGCCTGAGCTTCGGCATACAGTTCGACAAACGACACGAAAATCATTACTCCCGCCGACAATCCCAGCGAAAACGAAAGTAAACGCCTGTTCGTACGGCTCGAAAGAAAAGCGATCAAACTGCCTATCACCGTTGCCAAACCGGCAAACAGCGTAAGTAAAAGAGGTATTACTATATTATTCTGCATATAATTCATGAATTTTAGTTGCAAAAATAATGCTTTCCTCATTCAGCAAAAAATGAAACAGGAAATAAGCAGGGCTGACGCATCTAATTTTTTAGAAGTTTAATAAGGTATTGGTTATCCCATCCGGCTTTTAATCGTTTCCCCTAACTCATACTTTAGGTGTTTTCTCATTTTTAAGCAGGTTCGGGGCGACAGGTTGAGGATGGGCTTCTTACCTGTGTCGATTCGATGCCCGTCAATTTAAAGAAATCTCCTTTCACGCTTTCCTTTTTTCCGCTGCCGGGGTTTTATTTGACCCGCAAACCGTTTTTTGAAGCGGGGCGGACAACCGCCGGGGAACTCCCCAAATCTTCCGGGGAAGGCAAAAAAGACCTTATTCCCAGCATGATAACATTACAGTATATATCGGATATGATACTTCAACCGGCGGAAAGCCGTAATCTTTATAACCGGTAGCCGGGACGGAGGATTGATACTTTCAAAAAACGCTAAAAACGGCATATGCGGATTTGTTTATCCGTCGTCCGCCGGTTGTATGTCGAATCTTATCCCTATATTTGTCATGTACATTAAATGACGCAGTTATGAAAAATATGTTTGACTTGTCCGTATTCGTTTTCGTCGTCGCGGCGACGGCCTGTTCGCAGGTAAAAACAGATACGGAAGAGATTGTCCGGAGCGTGAAGACGGATACCGCCCGGATTTACGGCGAGCAGCCGAAGGTTGTTTTCCCCGGAAAAGTGAAGGCGGCGTCCGAGGTCGATTTGTCGTTCCGGGCGGCAGGTACCATTTCCGTAATCCGTGTGAATGTGGGTGCATTTGTCGGGAAAGGAGATACGCTTGCCGGGATAGACCCGCGCGATTACGAAATACAGCTTGCCGCCACCGAAGCGGAATACAGGCAAATCAGGGCGGAGGCAGAACGCATCGTCGCGCTGTACGAAAAAGGCAGCGTTACGCAAAACGATTACGACAAGGCCGTCTACGGGCTGAAACAAATCGCCGCCAAGTACGATGCCCACAAAAACGCCCTGGCCGATACCCGGCTTGTTGCGCCTTTCGACGGATACGTCCAGAAGCGGTTTTTCGTTGCGGGCGAAACGGTCGGAGCCGGGATGCCCGTACTTTCCATGATTGATGCGGGCGCTCCCGAAGTGGAAATCAATATCCCCTCCGCGGAATATATCCGTCGCGACAGGTTCGAATCTTTCTCCTGCGAGGCGGACGTTTATCCCGGCCGTATTTTCCCGCTGGAATTGATCGGAATTACGCAAAAGGCCAATATGAACCAACTGTATACCGTAAGGCTGAAAATGAAGGGTCGGGACAGGCAAACCCCTTCGCCCGGCATGGCGACGATGGTGACGATCCGCTACCGGACGGAAGCCTCGGAGCTTGTCCGTATCCCGTACACAGCCCTGTTTGAAATCAATTCGGCATCATCCGTCTGGGTCTGCAATCCGGATAATTCTACCGTAACGGCGCGCAAAGTCGTCGTGCACGAATTACATGCCGACGGGACGGTCGTCGTTTCCGAAGGATTGAAGGCCGGAGAAATTGTGGTTACTGCCGGCGTACATTCGCTGGGAGAAGGCGAAAAGGTAAAACGCCTGTCGCCTGTATCCGCAACCAACGTGGGAGGACTGTTATGAAAGATGCGGGCAAATGGGCGCTGGACAACAGCAAACTTGTGTATTTCCTGATTTTTGCATTGCTGGCGGGCGGAGCAGTGTCGTTCTACGACATGAGCAAGCTCGAAGACCCCGAAATCAAGGTCAAGCAGGCGCTGGTCGTTACGACTTATCCCGGCGCGTCGGCACATCAGGTAGAGCTGGAAGTCACCGATGCGCTGGAAAAACATATCGGCACGATGAAAGACCTTGAGTTTGTCCGGAGCCGCTCGATGCACGACGTGTCGATAATAACCGTCCAGCTTTCTACCCTTGTCGGGAACGACGATGTGGAGCAGCGCTGGGACATGTTGCGCCGGAAAGTGGCGGATGCGGAGGGCGATTTGCCGGAAGGCGCCGGACGGCCGGAAGTGATGGACGACTTCGGCGACATGTACGGCATGTTTTACGCCCTGACCGCCGAGGGCTACACAGACCGCGAACATGGCGACTACGCAAATCTGATTAAGCGCGAGATACAGGCCATTGAAGGCATTGCACGCGTGAATATTTACGGCGAACAGCAGGAATGTATCCGTATAGAGCTGAACGAAGCCCGTATGGCCACCCTCGGCGTGATGCCTGCGGAAGCGCTCGCCACACTGGACGGGCAAAACAAAACCGTCTATTCGGGTTACAGCGACATCGGCGGCAACCGTCTCCGCGTTTCGGTCGGCGATAAGTACAGGACGGTCGAAGACATAGGCGATCTTATCCTGCAGGGGCATGAAGACGACCAGTTGCGGATACGGGACATTGCGCACGTCGTCAAAGCCGTCGAAGAGCCTGTCCGCAACGAAATGCGCTACGACCGCCGGCGCGCGCTCGGAATCGCCGTCGCCGCGCAGAAAGGCACGGACATTACCAAACTCGGCGAGCAGGTGGACATCAGGCTGCAGGAACTGAAAAATACCCGTCTCCCCGCAGGCGTCGAATATCATAAAGTGTTTTTCCAGCCCGAACGTGTCAACGAAGCGATCGGCGATTTCATGGTGAACCTTGCCGCATCGCTGGTGATTGTCATCCTGCTGTTGATGTGCACTATGGGCTTCAAGAGCGGCGTCATCATCGGCAGCAGCCTTGTGATTGTAGTCATCGGCTCGTTCTTTATCCTGAACCTGTTCGACGGCACGTTGCAGCGGGTTTCGCTGGCTGCTTTCGTGCTGGCGATGGGGATGCTTGTAGATAATGCGATAGTGATTATCGACGGGATTCTGGTGGATTTGAAGCGCGGTACGGCGCGGCGCGAAGCGCTGACGGCTATCGGGCGGAAAACGGGGATGCCCCTGCTGGCGGCTACGCTGATTGCCGTGCTGGCGTTTTTCCCCATCTTCCTCTCGCCCGATACGGCAGGCATTTATGTCCGCGACCTGTTTATCGTCCTGGCGGTGTCGCTGCTCCTGAGCTGGCTGCTGGCGCTGACGCAGGTGCCGATTCAGGCTGGATTTATGCTGAAGATCGAGCCGGACAAAAACCCGGAGCACATGTTCGACAATAAATACTACCGGGCATTGCGGAAGACGCTGTCCTGGACGTTCCGCCACAAATCCGCAACCCTGCTCGGCGCCGTACTGCTGGTCGCTGCCAGCGCATACTGCTACCGCTTTCTGCCGAAGGGCTTTTTCCCCGACATGAACTACGACCAGTTGTACATCGAATACAAACTGCCCGAAGGCACGAACAGTTCCGAAGTAAAAGCCGGTTTGACGGAGATAGAAGACTATCTGTTCGGCCGTGAAGACGTCGCGCATGTCACGAGTTCCGTCGGCGGCACGCCTGCGCGCTACAATCTGGTGCGCAGCATCGCCGACCCGTCGCTTTCCTACGGCGAGTTGATTGTGGATTTCACATCGCCGGAAGCGCTGGTTTCGGGCATGAAAGAGATTCAGGCGCATTTGACGCAAGCTTATCCCGAAGCATACGTGCGGCTGAAACGCTACAACCTGATGTATAAACAGTATCCCCTCGAACTGCAATTTAACGGCCCTGATCCCGCCGTCCTGCGAAACCTGACGGCTCAGGCAATAGAGATTATGCAAAAAAGTCCCGGCATTTTCCTCGTCAATTCGGACTGGGAGCCGAAGACGCCGACCCTGTCGGTAAAATACAACCAGCCTGTCGCCCGTAATATCGGGCTGAGCCGGCAGGATGTGGGTATTTCTCTGCTGGCTGCTACGAGCGGCATCCCGGTGGGCGTTTTCTACGACGGCACGCACAGCCGGACGATATACCTGAAGTGCGTGGATCGAGACGGCAAGCCGGTTGAAACGCTCGACAGTTCGCCTGTTTTCGGCCTTATCCCCTCGCTAAACGGGCTATTCGACCGGACTACCGTCCGGCATCTGCTGACGGGCGCCGTTTCGGAAGAAGATATTCTGGAGTCGATATTGGGAACCGTCCCTTTAAGTCAGGCTACGGACGGCGTCGGAATAGTATGGGAAGACCCCGTCGTGATTCGTTATAACGGGCAGCGCGCAATGCGTGCGCAGGGCAATCCCGTTTTCGGCGTCAGCACGGAAGACGCCCGCCGAAGCATCCTCGAAGAAGTGAAGAAAATAAATATCCCCGAAGGCTATTCGTATCAGTGGGAAGGCGAATACAAAGCCAGTTCGCAAGCAATGAAATACCTGTTCAAAAACCTGCCTCTGGGCGTCATCCTGATGATTTCGATTCTGATCATGCTGTTCGGCGATTACAGGAAACCGCTTATTATCCTCTGCTGCATCCCGCTTATAATGACGGGCGTGATTATTTCGATACTCCTTACGGGCAAAACGTTCGGATTCGTGGCCATCGTCGGCGCACTGGGGCTGACGGGCATGATGATCAAGAACGGCATCGTGTTGATGGATGAAATAGCCGCACAGATTTCGCGTGGAACAGAGCCGGTGCGCGCTTTGCTCGACAGCGCCTCCGCGCGTTTCCGGCCGGTGATGATGGCTTCGCTGACGACCATCTTCGGCATGTTGCCGCTGGTCGCGGACGACATGTTCGGCGCGGGCGCGGTAACGATTATGGGAGGCCTGCTGTTCGGCTCGATTATCACCTTGCTCATTGTCCCCGTATTGTATGCCGCATTTTTCGGAATAAAAATTGAAAAGAATGAGAACAACAAGAACAAGTATGTATAAAATAAAATTCCTGTTGCCGGCTTTAGCCCTTTGCTGCATAAGCGTCCGGGCGCAACAGAAGTGGACGCTCGAAGCATGTCGCGAAAAAGCGTGGCAAAACAACAAAGCGATTGCCGTCGCCGAAAAGACAGAAGAAAAGGCAGGCTACGAATCAAATGGCTATCGCGCCAATTTCTTTCCCCGAATATCGGTTTCGGGCGCGTATATTTACACTACTGCACGCATGAGCAAATCCGTCGAGGGAAATTACCTGCCGACCTTTGTGCCCGATCCCGCCACGGGGCAGTTAAAACCCAATCTCCTGACGAAACCCGACGGTACTCCCGTGATTGGGGCCGACGGAAAGCCTGTGTTCGGGCAATATGCGTATTTCCCCGGCATGAAATTCGATCTCGGTCTCGACGGTACGTATTTTGCAGGTATTCGCGCCGAGCAGCCTGTTTTCATGGGCGGCAAAATCGTGTCCGCCTACAAAATGTCGCTGGTCGGGAAAGACATTGCCCGCCTGAACAGGCGCCTTGTCCGTTCGGAAATCATTGTCGAAACCGACGAGGCATACTGGCTGCACCTGAAAGCGGTCGAGTCGCGAAAAGTCGCCGTCGCCTTCCGGGAAGTAGCGAACGAACTCCTGCGTAACGTAGAAGATGCCTGCAAGGCCGGCATGAAAACAAAAAACGATGTGCTCAAAGTGAGGATACAAGTCAACAGGGCGGAGTTGCAGTTGCAACAGGCGGAGAATGCCATCCGTCTGTCGAGAATGAACCTTTGCCGGATTATGGGTTTGCCGCTTGTTTCGGAAATCGAACTTGCCGAATCGCTCGACGAGAATCATGCGGAGATTTCGCGCACGACCGATTTCACCGCACGTCCCGAATATTCGATTCTGGAAAAACAAATCGAACTGAAAAATCAGCAGGTAAAACTGGTTCGCAGCGATTTTCTGCCGAATGTGGGCATCACGGCCAATTACGGCTATATGCAAGGATTTCAACTGAACGGTACGCCGCTTGTCGACAAAACGTCGTTTTCCGCACTGCTTTCCGTCAGGATACCCGTTTTCCACTGGGGAGAAGGGCTGAACAAAATCCGCGCCGCCAAAACCGACAAACAAATTATGCAATTACAGCGCGACGACCTGAACGAAAAAATGGAACTTGAACTGCGGCAGGCGCTGGACAAATACGAAGAATCCGAACTGGAAATAGCCCTGACCGCCCGTGCACTGGAACAGGCGGAAGAAAACATGAAGACGAGCCGCAATCATTACGAAGCAGGTATGGAGACGCTGGCCGACTACCTCGAAGCCCAAACCCTGTGGCAACAGGCATGGCTGGAAATGATTGACGCACGCATCAACCGACGCCTCCATGAAACGTATTACCGGAAAGCGGCGGGCGGGCTGTAAGAGTAAGCGGGGTTACGGAATGTGAGGGAATGAGGATTGCGGCTTTTAGCCGGTTGAGGGATCATATTCGATATACATATTAAGTAGTTCGACAAAATTAGTTTATCGGGCTAAGAATGTCATGTGCCATCGCAAACTTTGGGTGAAGAGGGGACTTTCCATCTTCTTTCTTCCTCCATACTCTCCTTATCTTAACCTTGCGGAAACGCTTTTGATGCGGTTGCCCTATCAAACAGTTTGATGACAGTGTCTTGTGTCATATTCTTATATTTTTTGCTTCAAAGATACAATTATTGTTTTGGTTGACTGTTCAAAACTACTGAACTCTCGAAAACCGGAACATCGGCGAAGTTGATGACATATCGGTCAATAACTTATAGTTTTGCGCCGCATCATACACTCCGGATAGCAACACTTTTCCATTGGTTTTATCTATTATTTATTGATTTTATATTCAAATCCTCTACTGTACCTGAACATCATAAAAATCAGTATCCCTCCGTAAATGATTTGACGCATATTGGCGGCAATGGAATTGGGCATCCCGACAAACCGCAACGCTTCG
>JAISNP010000043.1 GCA_031276175.1 Tannerella sp. | reverse complement strand
CGCGGACGGGACAGGAAATATACTTTTCCGGTTGTTGCAATTCGGTAAAGATGCGCGGTTTTATCCACATACAGGTAATTGTTACTGCGGATATCCTCAAACGACTGTATTCCTATGGGTAAATTCTTCATAACCGACAATTTTTTCGCAAATATACAAAAACGAAATGACGTAATTAACCCGAAAGCAAAAACCGTCTATGCTGAATAATCTTCGGACTCCCGATTTTTGAAGCGTGCGTGTTTTATCAAATAATCCTTCGCCTCCTCCGTCAGTCCGAAGTCGCTTCTCCATATTAGATGACATTATATATTATGGAACCGGCGTTCCGGACGAACCGTCCGCCAAATCATATTCGCTAATCATATTCGCCGTCGGACTGACTACCACAGCCGTACGGTTATTGGGAGCAAAGTCTCCATTTCCTGCTTTTGCAAGTTTTGCACACAGTTTTTTGAGGTTAAAGGCTGTGGCAAAGAAGGCAAAGTCCATTGCAACCCTGTCTTTTCCAACGTGTCGGAAGTGTCGGTATGCCATGTTGTATTTCATTTGACCGAAGACTGCTCCGGGTTCATTGTTCATGGCATCTTCTTTCATGCGTATGAAGGTGGCATCAGGGTCTGTCCCGGAATAAGAATTACGCTGGGCAAGCGTAGCAAGCTGAGTGTCGTATTCCATGAGTTTGTCACGATAAGCCTGAAGTTCCTTTATCTGTTTCTTCTTTTGGCGACGGACTTTTTTCTGTTCCCTGTCGTTCGTTTGAGGTGCATGCTCCAAAGCATCTTTGAGTTCATTCACTGTGTCGGAGAGCATTGCGGGGGTAAATTCTACAGGTGTATCTTTCACTGCGTTCTCCTGTGCGATGGCTTCATCCACCTGTTCCAAAAGGACGCGAATCTTATTGAGCAGCTTTGCACGATTTCTTTCCTCTGTCTTTCGCCGGACAAAAGTGTATTTGTTTGCCCTGGACTCAATCTTGGCACCATCCGTATACTCCACCTCAAGGCTGACGAAACCCCTGTCGGCCGGTATAAGAACCAGCCGGGTAAAGACGGTATTAATCTCATCCTTTACACGATTGCGAAGCCGGTTTATGGTGATAAAATCCGGCTGCTCATAACCGGCAAGCCAAATGTAATGAATATCACGCAACAGCAACTGCTCTATTTTACGGCATGAGTAGACGTTATTCATGTAAGCGTACAGGATGACCTTAAGCATCATTTCAGGATGATAAGGACATCGTCCTGTCTCCTTGCAGAGTTTCTTGAAATTATCCGAATTAAGGCTGTCAACGATGGCGTTGAGAATGCGAACAAGGGAGTTCTCCGCAATGTCTTTATCCATCCTTTGCGGAAAAAGTACTGTTTGGTTGGGTGTGTAAGGACGAAAATGTAACTATGCCATAATTTTTAAACTATACCCAAAGTTACAAAAACTTTGTGCAATAAAAAGAGGATGTGACTGTTTTGACACACCCTATAGAAGCGCCGACGGCGTCGGGAAGCGAAAGAGATATTGCATCATCTTTACAAACAAAAAATACCCCCCGGACGGATCCGGAGGGTATCAGGCCACGTGGCAGCGGAGATTATTTGCGCCAGAAGCGTGTCATGTCTTCCAGCGTTCTGCCTTTTGTTTCGGGCACCCATTTCAGGACGAAGACGGCGGCTATGAGGCAGATGACGCCGTAGAGGCCGTAGGCAACCATCGGGCTGAAGGTGTACAGCGCAGGGAAGGTAGACGAGACGATGTAGTTGAATATCCACTGGAAGGCGACGGCTATAGCTACGGCCTGCCCGCGGATGGTGTTCGGGAATATTTCCGAAATCAGCACCCAGCAAATCGGCCCCCACGACATCATGAAGAAGGCGGCATATGCGATTACCGAGATAACCGGGACGAGTCCCTGCAAGCCGAAATGATCCGAAAGAGCTACCGCAAAGGCGCCGCAGGCCATCCCGACGGAGCCGATGAGAAGGAGGGGCTTGCGCCCGAAGCGGTCGACGGTGAAGATGGCTACCAGCGTGAACGTGATGTTCACCACGCCCATAATGACGGTTTGCACCATCCCGCCTCCGCCTGCGCCGGCGCCTTCGAAAATGCGGGGCGCGTAGTAGAGCACGGCGTTGATGCCGATGGCTTGCTGGAAGACGGACAGCAGGATGCCGATTACTATCACGGTGATGCCGTAGGCAAACAGGCGTTCGTTTTTCGCACGGGAGGTTTCTTTGATTTGCGTCAGTATTTCGCCGGCTTTCGCCGCGCCGTTGATTCGCGTCAGTATCTCCAGCGCCTTGCCGTCGTGCCCCGTCAGCACGAGGTAGCGGGGCGTTTTGGGAACAAGGAAGAGCAGCAGCCCGAACAGCGCGGCGGGGAAGGCCTCGGAAACGAACATCTGCCTCCACCCGATGGAGGCAGCCCACGTGTTGTCGTGATCGCCCAGAATCGTGTAGTTCACGAAGTATACGACCAGCATCCCGAAGATGATGGCAAACTGGTTCCACGAAACCAGCGTGCCGCGGATGTGCGACGGCGCAATTTCGCCGATATACATCGGGCAGACTGCCGACGCCAGCCCCACGCCCACCCCTCCCAGAATGCGGTAGAAGTTGAACATGAGGAAGAGGTTGAAGGTCGGTTTCCCGAATTCAAAGAAAAGAAATTCCGGCAGGTACGACCCCAGCGCCGAGAGGAAAAAGAGCACGGCGGCAAGGCGCAACGAGTTCCGCCGTCCGAGGCGCGCGGCGAGCAGGCCTGAGATGAGGCCGCCCACCACGCATCCTATCAGGGCGCTGGAAGACGCCAGCCCGTGCCACAACTTGTTGTACAGGAAATCGGGCGCCTGGGAGAAGAATATTTCCAGCCCCTTCTCGGCTCCGGATATGACCGCCGTGTCGTATCCGAAGAGCAGTCCGCCCAGAACGGCGACCAGCGTGACGGAGTAGAGGTAGCGTTTGCTTCCGTTGTTCGCAGTGTGCATGTCGGGCGGGATTTAGATGTACATGTTGATTAACGCTTCATACAGTTCCTGCTTGCCGCTGATTTGAGCCGGCTCGCCGCTGTCGGCTGCGATGCGGCGCAGGTCTTCGAGGGTCAGCCGGCCTTCTTCGAACGCCTTGCCGTCGCCCGTGTCATACGAGGCGTAGCGCGCCCGTCGCCACGTCCGGTAGTCCGACTTTTCGAGCACGTCGGCGGCCACCGTCAGCGCGCGCGCAAAGGTGTCCATCCCCGCGATGTGCGCAATGAAAATGTCTTCGAGATCGGTAGAATTGCGGCGCGTCTTGGCGTCGAAATTCGTACCGCCGGTCGTGAAGCCTCCGTATTCGATGATGACGAGCATCGCCTGCACGAGTTCGTAGAGGTTCACGGGGAACTGGTCCGTATCCCAGCCGTTTTGGTAATCGCCGCGGTTGGCGTCGATCGAGCCGAGCATCCCGGCGTCGGCCGCCGTCTGCAATTCGTGCTCAAACGTATGCCCGGCCAGCGTGGCATGGTTCACTTCGATGTTGACCTTGAAATCCCTGTCCAGCCCGTAATGACGCAGGAAGCCAATGACCGTTTCCGTGTCGAAATCATACTGGTGCTTGGTCGGCTCCATCGGTTTCGGTTCGATGAGGAATGTGCCCTTGAAACCCTGCTTGCGGGCATAGTCGCGGGCGAGGCTCAGCATCATGGCGAGATGCTCCTTTTCGCGCTTCATGTCGGTATTGAGGAGGCTCATGTATCCCTCGCGACCGCCCCAGAAGACGTAGTTTGCGCCGCCCAGCGCGATGGTGGCGTCTATGGCGTTCTTAATCTGCCCTCCCGCCCATGCGGCGGACAGGAAGTCGGGGTTCGTGGCCGCGCCGTTCATGTAGCGCGGGTTGCCGAACACGTTGGCCGTGCCCCACAGCAGTTTGATGCCCGTCTCCGCCTGTTTCTCCTTGGCGTAGTCTACTATTTTAGCCAGATTGCTTTCGTATTCGGCGAAGCTGCTGCCCTCGTCCGTCAGATCTACGTCGTGGAAGCAGTAGAACGGCATCCCGATTTTCGTCATAAACTCAAACGCCGCGTCCATCTTATACTTTGCGCGGCTCACGGCGTCCGGCGCGCCGTTCCAGGGGAACTTCTTCGTGCCCGGTCCGAACGGGTCGCCGCCTTCGGCGCACAGCGTATGCCAGTATGCCATCGAGAAGCGGAACCAGTCCTTCATACGCTTGCCCAGCACTACCTGATTTTCGTCGTACCAGTGGAACGCCAGCGGGTTTTTACTCTCTTTTCCTTCAAATCCGATTTTCCCGATTCCGGGGAAAAATGCTTTACTGTCTTTTAAAATTTCCATAATGTTCTGTTTGTATTTAATGTGAATGAATAATGTTTTGTAATTACAGCGTAAACGTGTGGAGGGACTGCGGCGCGAGGGTGGCGGAAAACATCCTGCCGCCTGCCTTTACGGTCAGCGTCCGCGGGTTGGGCGTTGCATTGGCGGTGATCACGATCGTCGATCCGTCGGGATTGACAAACGCAAGCACGTTTTCGTCTCCCTCCGTGGCCAGCCGCCGCGCTCCCGGCTTCACGAAATGGCTGAGATGCTTCATCAGGTAATATTCGGGGTTGTAGCGATACGTTTTGAGCCGACTGTCGACGGAGATGAGCGAGTTTTGCGGCCATTTCCATCGGTTGTCTGCGGCGTCGGCATGGAGCGAGATGTTCCAGTACATGTACGACGAGATGCCGTGATTGAAATAATGCTTCATCAGTTCCCAGATGTAGAAGCAGTATTCCCACGAGTTTTGCCCGTTGCCGCACTCGCTTTCGCTCTGCATCAGCCGCACGTCGGGATACGTTTCGTGTATCTTGGCGATGGCTTCCTTGCCGGCCCACTGAAACCCGATGCCGGCGATGTATGCTCCGCTTTTGCGCTGCATGACGGTGTCCGCCAGCAGATGGTTCGGGCGTTCCATCGTGCCGAACAGGATACGGACGCCGAGCGCCTCCATCTCCGGGCCGAGATAGTCGCCGATAAAGGCGCTCAGCCCCTCTGCCGTCCAGGTGCATGAGGGGAAGATCTGGCACGAGTTAAACTCGTTTTGCGGGGCGACCATTTCGATGCGGATGCCTTCGTGACGGTAGGCTTCGATAAATTTTTTGAAGTACAGCGCATAGGCTTTCATGTATTCCGCCTTTTGGATAAACATGTTCGTGCCTTCCTGCGTGGCGTTGGGGTCGCCGTGGAGATTATTCAGTTCGCCTGCCGCGCGGCAGGCATAGTGTTTGCCGTATTTCATCCATGTGGGCGGACTCCACGGCGAGGCCCAGATGCGAAGGGAGGGATTGACCTTTTGGGCGGCACGGATGAAGGGAATCAGCGTCTCCCGGTCGTTGTCGATCGAAAAGTTTTTCATCTCGAAATCGCCGTCCGTTTCGTTGTACGAGTACCAGTCGCGCGCAAAATCGTTTGCCCCGACAGGCATCCGGCAGTAGGTGAAGTTCATCCCCTCCGGCCCGAAGAGGTCGCGGATGACGGCGTCGCGGTCGGCCTCGTTCAGCGACGAGATCGTCGTCCAGCCCAGTTCGTTGAAGCATCCGCCGAAGCCGTCGATTTCCTGCAGCGTGCGTTCCGTCAGTACGGTTACGTCGGCCTTGGCGTCGGCCGTCGCCGCGACGGTATTGATGGCGGGTTGTCCGGCAAAGCCGGCGTCTGCCGTCGTACTCACCCATCCGGCCTGCTGCGGTGTCTGCGTGCAGGATGCCGCCAGACAGGCCGTTCCGATAATAAAAAATGCTTTCTTCATATTCAGGGGTTATTTATTATGTTGTGCGACGATCAGTTCCTTCCATCTCTCGTAGGCTTCGCGATACGCCGCACGGTTGTGCGTGTCCGGTTCGACGGCGGAGCGTTTTTCGAGGCTTGCAAACGCTTCGCCGGGCGAGGCGTAGAAGCCTGCGCCGATGCCTGCGCCACGGGCTGCGCCTGCCGCGCCGTCGGTGTTGTACAGTTCTATCGTTGCGCCGCTCAGTCCCGACAGGGTTTGCGTGAAAACGGGGCTGAGGAACATGTTGGCGTGTCCGGCGCGGATGGTGTCGATCCGGATGCCCATGTCGCGCATAATCTCCATGCCGTATTCGTATGAAAAAACGATGCCTTCCTGCGCCGCGCGCAGTACGTCGCGCCTGTCGTGGATATTGAAGTTTATGCCGTGCAGCGAGCAGTTGACGTCGCGGTTGCCGAGCACGCGCTCGGCGCCGTTGCCGAACGGAATGACCGACAGCCCCCCGGCGCCGATGGGCGACTGTGCGGCGAGGCGGTTCATTTCGTCGTAAGACATTCCTTCGACCGCCACGTTGCGCCTCATCCACGAGTTCAGTATCCCCGTTCCGTTGATGCAGAGCAGCACGCCGAGGCGAATCTGTTCGGGTGAATGGTTCACGTGGGCAAAGGTGTTTACGCGCGACTGCACGTCGTAGTTCAGCTTGTCCAGGATCCCGTAGACTACGCCCGACGTGCCTGCCGTGGAGGCGATTTCTCCCGGTTCGAGGACGTACAGCGAAAGCGCATTGTTCGGCTGGTCTCCCGCGCGGTACGTCACGGGGATGCCTTCCTTCAGTCCGAGTTCCGCGGCCGCCGCGGCCGAAACGCAGCCCTGAGCGCCGAAGACAGGCTTTATTTCGGGGATAAAGCTGCGCGGGATGCCGTAATAATCCAGCACGTCTTCCGAAAGCGCGTTTGTCTTGAAATCCCAGAAAATGCCTTCCGACAAGCCCTCCACAGTCGTCACAACCTCTCCCGTCAGTTTCATGCCGATATAGTCGCCGGGCAGCATCAGTTTGTCGATTCGTTCAAACACGCGGGGTTCGTGTTCCTTGACCCATGCCAGCTTGGAGGCCGTGAAGTTGCCCGGCGAGTTCAGCAGGTGCGACAGGCATTTCTCTCTGCCGATGGCGTCGAACGCCTTTTCGCCGTACGGCACGGCGCGGCTGTCGCACCAGATGATGGCCGGGCGGAGCGTCCGTCCGTCCCTGTCCGTAAGCACCAGCCCGTGCATTTGCCACGTCACGCCGACGGCCAGTATCTCGTCCCTCCCGGCGCCGGCCTTTTGCATCACGGCGCGGTGGGCGAGCGTCAGGTTGTTCCACCATTCGTCCGGCTCCTGCTCCGCCCATCCCGGTCTGTGCGCAGTAATTTTCATCTCTTCCTTCGGAAAAAAATCCGAAGCCACGATTCTCCCGCTCTCCGCTTCCACCAGACAGGCCTTCACGGACGAGCTTCCTGTGTCATATCCCAACAAGTATTTCATATATCTATTAAAATGAAGTGTGATAAATAGCTGTGTCGCGCCGCGCCGGCAATGCGTGGCGCCGGCTGTTGCCGGGCGCCGGTCGTTCCGTAAATGCGTATACGCAGGCTTGAATAAAATTTGTCTTCATGGAGAAGCATCTGTTCTCTGTTTAAAATCAGACGCAAATGTAAATATAAAATCGACGCTTGCGGAACTCTGTCGAATAAAATAGCGTAAAAAACGTAATGATTTGAGAATATTATACCGGATACAATCACTTTCCGAAAGTTTTTTCCCCGCAACACGCGCGTTTGTTTCGGCATGGCTCACTGCTTCACGGAATATTATCCGGACAAAACCGGGTAGAAAAGTGAAAAAATGCTTCTGTCCATGGACAGAACCGCAAAAGCAGACGGATTCATGCTTCTGTCCATAGACAGAAGCTAAAAAACGAAAATTAACACGCTTCTGCCGATAGACACAACCATAAAAAAAAGTGTAAATATGCTTCATACCTGCGGCAGAACCGCAAAAGCAGACGGATTCATGCTTCGTACCTGCGGCAGAACCGCAAAATCAGACGAATTCATGCTTCGTACCTGCGGCAGAACCGTAAAAGCAGACGGATTTATGCTTCATACCTGCGGCAGAAGCATAAAAGCAGACGAATTCACGCTTCTGCCGCTGGTATGCGACTTAAAACCGAAAATAAACCCGCTTCTGCCTGTCCGAAGCGTGGAGCGCGGAGAAAGTTTTTTATTTCACTCGTTTTAAAATCCCGGCATTTCCAGTAATTTTGCACGAAAACAAGTGGAATCGAACGACAATAAATCAAACTCAATATTAACTTCTTGATAAATTATGCACATGAATAAGATTTACATCCTGCCGACGCTGCTGCTGTCGGCGCTTTCAATCTGCATTTCGCAGGCTCAGACGCAGTATTACGTGTCGCCGCACGGCAACGACGCCGGCAACGGCAGCGCGCAGTTTCCTTTCCGCACGATAGCGCAGGCGCTGGAGGCAGCCCGGCCTGTCGAGGGCGACGTGACGGTGTTTTTGCGCGGAGGCGTTTACCGGCTTCGGGAGACGCTCGTTTTGACTCCGCAGGACGGCGGCGCCGGCAAGTCGCTGACCGTTCGCGCATACGGAGACGAAAAGGCGGTCATCAAGGGCAGCGTGGCGCTGGACGGACTGCGCTGGACGCCTTACCGTGGCGGCATCCTGAAGACCGAAGTATCCGGGAATCCGCAGATGGATATGCTGATTGTGAACGGCGAAATCCGCCCGCAGGCGCGTTATCCCGATTTCGATTCGACGGCCATACGTTTCAACGGGACGGCGGCCGATGCTACGTCTCCCCGGCGCGTGAAGCGGTGGAAAAATCCTGCCGGCGGCTACCTCCACGCCATGCACGGCAGCGACTGGGGGGATTTTCATTACCGGATTACGGGGAAAGACCGCCGGGGGAGGCTCGAAACGGAAGGCGGATGGCAAAACAACCGCCGCTCCGGGTTGCACGCGGCCAACCGGATGGTGGAGAATATTTTTGAGGAACTCGACGCGCCGGGAGAATGGTTTTACAGCGCCGCAGAATCCATGCTTTACTACTATCCCCTGCCGGGAGAGGACGTGACGGAGGCTTTGTTTGAAAGCCCGCAGCTCAAAAGTTTGATCGAGATACGCGGGAGCGAGGCGGAACCCGTGCGCCGCATCACGGTGGAGGGAGTGGATTTGACGCAGACCGTGCGCACCTTTATGGAGGCGTATGAGCCGCTGCTGCGTTCCGACTGGACGATTTATCGCGGGGCAGCCGTGTTTTTCGAAGGGGCGGAACGCTGCGCGCTGAAAAATTGCAACCTGTATAACCTTGGCGGCAATGCCGTATTCTTCAGCAACTACAACCGCCGCTGCGAAGTCAGCGGATCGCACTTTACGCGCATCGGCGCCGGCGCCGTGTGCTTTGTGGGAGATCCCGGCGCGGTACGCTCGCCGAGTTTTGAATACGCCGAGTTCGTCCCCCCGGAAGAAATGGACCGGGCGAAGGGGCCGAAGGGCGGCAACTATCCGGCCGATTGCCGGGTGCACGACAATTTGATTCACAAGATAGGGCTGTACGAAAAGCAGATTGCCGGGGTGGAACTCTCCATGTGTCGCGCCGTCACAGTCAGCCGCAACAGCATCTACGACACGCCGCGCGCCGGCATCAACGTCAGCGAAGGCACATGGGGCGGGCACGTCATTGAGTTCAACGACGTGTTCGACACCGTGAAGGAAACAGGCGACCACGGCTCGTTCAACTCCTGGGGCAGGGATCGCTTCTGGCATCCGCAACGCGAAGTGATGGATTCGCTCCTCGCGACGGGCGGATATGCCGGTCTGGTGCTTGCCGACGCGACGGAGACGACGGTGATCCGCAACAACCGCTTTCGCTGCGACCGGGGGTGGGATATTGACCTTGACGACGGCTCAAGCAACTACATTATCAGCAACAACCTTTGCCTGAACGGGGGATTGAAACTCAGGGAGGGATTCTACCGCGTGGTGGAAAACAATATCCTGGTGAACGGCACGTGGCACCGGCATGTGTGGTTTAAGCAAAGCGGCGTCGTGTTTATCCGCAACATCGTGATGGCGCCATACGAGCAGACGGCGGGTTGCGACATGAGCGGCGCGCTGATTGACGGCAATGTTTTTACCGACAGCCTTTCGTACCGGACGGCGCGCAGCTTCGGCTCCGACGCAAGCTCCGTGGTTTGCAGGGTGGCGTTTACGGATCCCGCTTCGGGAGATTTCCGCGTGGCGGACACATTGGAGGAGGTTTTCCGCACGGGCTTCCAGAATTTCGCAATGGATCGTTTCGGCGTCGAGTCGCCCCGCCTGAAGGCGCTTGCCGGGCAGCCCCGGATGCCGGCGCCTGTTTTTGCGGCGGACGGGGGGACGGATGCGGAAACATTTATATGGGAATCCGTGCAGGTCAAGAACCTGAACACGCTCGGAGAACGGTCTGCCACCGGCATGGATTCGGAGCGAGGCGTGTATGTCGTAGCCGTAAGCGCGTGGGGCAGCGAATTGCGCGACTTTCTGAGGTCGAACGACGTCATCGTAGGCTTTGCCGGGATGCCGGTGAACAGCATCGACGACCTGCGCCGCGCCGTTGCCGGGGCGGACTTGTCGAAGCCGCAACAGATGACGGTCTTCAGGAACCAGCGGGAAAATACGGTCACGGTGCCGGGCGGCGTCATACGTGCAAACGTCGGGAAGAAAATGTAAAAAAAAGGAGCAACCCGCCCGGGGTCGCTCCTTTCATCATTATGAGCAAAAAGATTACATCATGCCTCCCATGCCGCCACCCATTCCGGGGTTCATCGGGGCAGCCGGTGTTTCTTCTTTCTTTTCGGCCACCACACATTCGGTTGTCAGGAACATGCCTGCGATGGATGCGGCATTTTCCAGTGCGACGCGCGCTACTTTGGCAGGGTCGATTACGCCGGCGCTGCACAGGTTTTCGTACACATCGGTGCGGGCGTTGTAGCCGTAGTCGGCTTTGCCTTCTTTCACTTTCTGTACGACGACGGCGCCTTCCTTGCCGGCGTTGGCTACGATCTGGCGAAGCGGCTCTTCGATGGCGCGCTTGACGATTTCGATGCCTGTCGTTTCGTCTTCATTGTCGCCTTTCAGGTCTTCCAGCACTTCGATGGCGCGGATGTAGGCTACGCCGCCGCCCGGCACCGTGCCTTCTTCGATGGCTGCGCGGGTTGCGCTCAAGGCGTCGTTTACGCGGTCTTTCTTTTCTTTCATTTCTACTTCCGACGGGGCGCCTACGTAGAGTACTGCCACGCCGCCTGCGAGTTTGGCAAGGCGTTCCTGCAGTTTTTCCTTGTCGTAGTCGGATGTCGTCGTTTCGATTTGCGATTTGATCTGGCCGATACGTGCCTGTATGGCTGCCTTGTCGCCTCCGCCGTTGACGATGGTGGTGTTGTCTTTGTTGACGGTGATTTTTTCGGCCGAGCCGAGCATGTCCATCGTCGTATCTTCAAGCTTCATTCCCTTTTCGTCGGTGATGACCGTTCCGCCCGTGAGCACGGCAATGTCTTCGAGCATGGCCTTGCGGCGGTCGCCGAAGCCGGGCGCTTTGACGGCGCATATCTTCAGGCCGGCGCGCAGACGGTTCACTACCAGTGTGGCCAGCGCTTCGCTGTCGATGTCTTCGGCAATGATGAGCAGCGGGCGTCCCGACTGTACGGCCTGCTCCAGAATGGGGAGAAGTTCTTTCAGTACGGATATTTTCTTTTCATAAATCAGCACGTTCGGGTTTTCGAACTGCGCTTCCATTTTTTCCGTATCGGTAACGAAATAGGCGGAGATGTAGCCGCGGTCGAATTGCATACCTTCCACCACGTCGACGGTCGTATCCGTGCCCTTGGCTTCTTCTACGGTGATGACGCCTTCTTTTTTTACTTTCTGCATGGCTTCGGCAATCAGTTTACCGATGCTTTCGTCGCCGTTGGCGGAGATTTTAGCCACGTTTTCAATCTTGTCGAGGTCGTCGCCGACGGCTTCCGCCTGTGCTGCGAGGCTGTCGACTACCTTGGCTACGGCCTTGTCGATGCCGCGTTTCAGATCCATCGGATTGGCGCCGGCGGTTACGTTTTTCAGTCCTACGCCGATGATGGATTGTGCCAGCACGGTAGCTGTCGTGGTGCCGTCGCCGGCATGGTCGTTGGTTTTAGACGCTACTTCCTTTACCAGCTGGGCGCCCATGTTTTCGTACGGACAGGACAGTTCGATTTCTTTGGCGACCGTTACGCCGTCCTTGGTGATTTGCGGTGCGCCGAATTTTTTTTCGACAATCACGTTTCGACCTTTCGGTCCCAGTGTTACCTTGACGGCATCTGCCAGTTCGTCCACACCTTTTTTCAGCAGGTTGCGGGCTTCCATGTTGAACTTAATTTCTTTTGCCATGATTATTTTACGTTTTTAGTTTGTTTGGAATGATAAATTAGATAATTGCTAAAATGTCGGATTGACGCATGATCAGATACGTTTCTCCGTCCCACTCGATTTCGGTACCGGCATATTTGCCGTAAAGCACGCTGTCGCCGCTTTTGACGACCATTGCTTCGTCTTTTGTTCCGTTGCCTGCGGCAACTACTTCGCCTTTCAGCGGTTTCTCTTTTGCCGAATCCGGAATAATGATTCCGCCCGATGTTTTCTCTTCCGCAGCGGCCGGTTTTACCAGCACTCGGTCTGCTAATGGTTTAATCTTCATTTTCTTGTCAATTTAAAATGTGGTTATTAATAATTTAATTTGATATGATGTTTTTGATTTTTAAAATCACATACCGTATACAGCGAAATCCGTGCCAAAAAACGATGCGGAAGCAGGACTGACATTATTTTGCAAGGACGGGAGAAAATTTGACGGAGCAACTGTCATTTTGGCAACAAGGAGGGTAGGGGAGCGCAGCGACTTCCGCGTCCCGTTCCGGCGAAAACCATTATGTTGTTGAAAAAATCGCTAACTTTGCCCTGCAAACATAAAAATCATACTTAGCCATGGCATATTATCTTGACCCTAAAAACGATTTGACGTTCAAGCGCGTCTTCGGCGAACACAAACACCTCTGCAAAAGTCTGCTCAACAGTATGCTCCCGCTGGACGAATCGCAGCAAATTGCAGATCTGGAATATCAGACCGGAGAACTCCTCCCCGAAATAGACGCCCTTCGCCACTCGATTGTCGACGTGCGCTGCACCGACGTGCAGGGACGGCAGTTCATCGTGGAGATGCAAATGTACTGGTCGGAAAGTTTCAAAAGCCGCGTGCTGCTCAATGCCTCCAAGGCATACGTAATGCAACTCGACAGGGCTGAAAAGTACGAGTACCTCCAGCCCGTATACGCCCTGAGCTTCGTAAACGACATTTTCGAGAAGTCCCCCGAAATGCGCGACGAATATTATCATCATTATAAGATCGTGAACATAAAAGACACGCGGAAGCAAATCAAAGGCCTCGAATTTATCTTCATCGAACTGAAAAAATTTGCCGCCCGCAACCGTGCGGAAAAGAAACTGAAGGATTTGTGGCTCCGTTACCTGACCGAAATCAACGAAGCCACGAGCCACATCTCCCCCGACCTCATGGAAAACCGCGAAATCAGCGAAGCGGTAAAATACGTAGAAGTAGGCACCTACACCAAAGCGCAGCTGCTCGCCTACGACCGCCTCCGCGACGGCATCCTCACCGAAATAAGCGTACTGTCGGACGCGGAACAGAAAGGAATGAAAAAGGGAATGGAGATGGGAATGGAAATGGGAATGGAAATGGGAATTGAAGAAGGCCGAAAAGAAGGAATAGAAAAAGGAATGGAAAAAAGCCGGAAAACAATCGCCGCCTCCTGCCTGAAAAAAGGCATGTCCCCCGAAGACATCCGCGAACTGACCGGCCTGACGATAGACGAAATCCTCGCACTGCAGGATAACAACAATCCGGGCGGCAACTGACGCCCGGCAAGATTACATCTTATATACATATCAACAATTAAAAAATCAGCACAATGAAAAGAAACGTTGGAATATTAATCTTCGATGATGCGGAAGTTTTGGATTTTGCAGGCCCCTTTGAAGTATTCGCCGTATCATCGGCATTACACGATCATTCCCTGTTCAATACCTTTTTAGTATCGGAAACAGGCGCCCCCGTTAAAGCGCTCAACGGAATGCACATATTGCCGAACTGCCATTTTAAGAACGCACCGAAAATAGACATCCTGATTTTACCGGGAGGCCGCGGCAGTCGCGCAGTCAGTAAAAACGACACTTATTTAAACTGGGTGAAAGACCGCTATCAACACTGCGAATATTTATTAAGCATCTGTTCCGGAGTCAGAATACCGGCAAGCCTGGGAATGTTGGACGGCAAAGCGTTTTGCACCCATCAGGAGGTCTATGAAGAAATAATTGCAAATGTACCCTCATCTATTCCGCAAAAAGAAAAAAGGTTTACACATTTCGATAATGTATTCACTTCCGGAGGTATTTCGGCAGGAATAGATTTATCGTTCGAGATTGTAAGAATAATTTATGGCGATTACGTGCTTAATCGTACACTGGAATATATGGAATACGACGGAAACAGAAGTTGGACCGGATATTTCCGAACCCCCGCATCGAATTACTGATAATTAAACATTTTTAGTATTGCAGAAATAAATAGATGTCCGATATTTGCAAAACTTTATTCAAAAAGTACACTGTATGAAAATGATTTCGGCAAACTTTAAAAATTTAGCCTTCTACGGAAGTTCCGGAGCCTTCTATGGAAGTTCCGGAGCCTTCTATGGAAGTTCCGGAGCCTTCTATGGAAGTTCCGGAGCCTTCTACGGAAGTTCCGGAGCCTTCTACGGAAGTTCCGGAGCCTTCTACGGAAGTTCCGGAGCCTTCTACGGAAATTCCGGAGCCTTCTACGGAAGTTCCGGAGCCTTCTACGGAAGTTCCGGAGCCTTCTACGGAAGTTCCGGAGCCTTCCGTGACATTAAGCGCCAACCCGCCCGGAAAGATGGAAAAGAACTCAATAACAGATTGAATTAAAAGAAATACTCACTTAAAACAAAGCAAAATGAAAGATTATGTTCCTCACAGTGATTCTGATTTAATAGGATGGAGTAACGAATACTTCGGATACCTGACGCCGCACGCAGCGGCATGGGCTGTGGATGCTGCAAATGTGACTGCGCTGCAGTCGAAGTTTGGTATCTTCAACAGTTATTACAACCAGTACCACAATCCCGAAACCCATACGCCGATGAACCGCGAACGCAAGGATGAAGCCAAGGATGCTTATATTGCGGATTTGCGCACGTTCAATCAGGCGTATCTGATTCATAACCCGCTCCTGACCGACGCCGACCGCATCGCGCTGGGGCTGACCGTGCCGAAGTCGGGACAGTCTTCCGCATCGGATCCGGATACTTATCCGGTAATCAAGCGCTTCGTAATAGTAGGCGCAGGATGGATAGATGCACATTTTCAGGATAAAAACGAGGATCATTCGACGGCAAAGCCTGCCGACATACACGGCGCCGAGCTGAAATGGGGGCTTTACAATGCGGAAGAAACGTTGCCGACGAATGCCGACGAATTGCCGTACTCTGACTTTTCTACCCGGACGCCTTTCCGCTTCAAACTGCCCGCTTCGGCGCACGCCAAGATTCTTTGCGTCGCCACGCGGTGGGAAAACAACCGGGGCGTGAAGGGGCCTTGGGCGCCGAATATAGAGAAAACGGTAGTGGAATAGCACATGTTTTTCATTCTTCCCCTGCACCCCGGTATCCGTGTATACGGAAAAGGTGCAGGGGTTTTTTTTATCCTGCACGCCGTATGTATTAAAAAAATCAAACCGGCCTTCCCTTTCGTACAAAACGATTATATTTGCCCGATTTTTCAACAAAATAGAGCACAATGACAACACAGACAAAAGTAACCACACTGGAGCATGTCGTGATACGATTCTCCGGCGACAGCGGCGACGGGATGCAGCTGACCGGAACGATCTTCTCCAACCTCTCGGCAATTTTAGGAAACGATATTTCCACCTTCCCCGACTATCCGGCGGAGGTGCGCGCCCCCCAAGGCTCGTTGAGCGGCATATCAGGCTATCAGGTACACTTCGGATCGAAAAAGATTCATACGCCGGGCGACAGAGCAAACGTGCTGGTCGCCATGAATCCCGCCGCACTGAAGGTCAACGCGAAACGGCTTTATCCCGACTCCATAGTAATTATAGACACCGATTCTTTCCTGAAAAAAGATCTCGAAAAGGCGGAATTTACTACCGACGATCCCTTCGGCGAACTGGGACTGACAACGGTACATGTCGTAGCCGCGCCCATCTCGACAATGGTGCGCGACGGACTGGCCGAGTTCGGGCTGGACGCCAAATCGGCGCTGCGATGCAAAAACATGTTTACGCTCGGACTGGTGTGCTGGCTCTTCGACCGCCCGCTCGACAGCGCAATGCACATGCTGCAAAACAAATTTGCAAAAAAACCGCTGATCGTACAGGCAAACATCAAGGCGCTTACCGACGGATATAATTACGGGCACAACATTCAGGCATCCGTCCCGACCTACCGCATCGAACCGACAAAAATCCCCCCCGGACATTATACCGACGTCAGCGGCAATACGGCAACCACCTACGGCCTGATCGCCGCAGCCGAAAAGGCCGGCCTGAAGCTGTTCCTCGGCAGCTATCCCATCACGCCCGCCACCGACATACTGCAAGACCTGGCCAAACGCAAAGACCTGGGCGTAATCACCATACAGGCCGAAGACGAAATCGCGGGGATATGCACGGCCATCGGCGCAAGCTTTGCCGGATGCCTTGCCGCCACATCCACATCGGGACCGGGGCTGGCGCTGAAAAGCGAAGCCATCGGGCTGGCCGTCATTGCCGAACTGCCCCTGGTGGTGATCGACGTGCAGCGCGGCGGGCCTTCCACGGGAATGCCTACGAAGAGCGAACAAACCGACCTGATGCAGGCGCTTTACGGCCGCAACGGCGAAAGCCCGGCCATCGTGCTGGCGGCTACTACGCCGACCGACTGCTTCGACATGGCATACTGGGCAGGCAAAATTGCGGTCGAACACATGACGCCCGTCATCCTCCTGACCGACGCCTTCCTCGCCAACGGCGTCTCGGCATGGCGCATTCCTCACCCGGACGAGTATCCCGACATCAAGCCGAACTACGTCTCCAACTACAAAGGCGAATCGCCGTGGAAAGCATACTGCCGCGACGACGAAACGCTCGTGCGCTACTGGGCAATCCCCGGCACGGAAGGCTTTGCACACCGCATCGGCGGACTGGAAAAAGACTACGCCACAAGCTCCATCTCCACCGAACCGGCCAACCACCAGAAAATGGTGGCCACGCGGCAAGCCAAAGTAGACAAAGTGGCCGATTGCATCCCCGCGCTCGACGTGGCGGGCGACCCGGATGCCGACCTGCTGATAGTAGGGTGGGGGGGCACCCGCGGACATCTCTACGAAACGATGGAAATCATGCAGCGCAACGGAAAGAAAGTGGCGCTGGCAAGCTTCCGCTTCATCAATCCGTTGCCGAAGAATACGGCGGAAGTGCTTCGGAAATACAAAAAAGTAATCGTCGCCGAACAAAACAACGGGCAGTTCGCCAATTACCTGCGGAGCAAGATCGACGATTTCAACCCCTGCAAGTTTTGCCGCATCAAAGGCCAACCGTTTACCGTCACACGCTTAGTGGAAGAATTTACCAAAATAATGGAGGACAGAAAATGAATACGGAAATAAAATACACCCCTCAGGACTATAAAAGCGACCAGTATGTACGCTGGTGTCCCGGTTGCGGCGACTATGCAACCCTCAACAGCCTGCAAAAAGCGCTGGCGGAACTCAACATCCCGCCGCACCGGATGGCCGTCATTTCGGGCATCGGATGCTCTTCGCGCCTGCCTTACTACGTCAATGCCTACGGATTCCATACCATTCACGGGCGCGGCGCGGCCATCGCCACCGGAGTCAAAACGGCGCGCCCCGACCTGAACGTATGGCTGATTACGGGCGACGGCGACTGCCTTGCCATCGGCGGAAATCATTTCATACACGCCGTGCGACGCAATGTGGACATCAATGTCATATTGATGAACAACAAAATCTACGGACTGACCAAAGGGCAGTATTCGCCTACATCCGAGCGCGGATTCGTCTCCAAAAGCTCGCCTTTCGGCACGGTAGAAGACCCCTTCATCCCTGCCGAACTGACGCTGGGCGCACGGGGACGGTTTTTTGCGCGTGCAATAGACGTAGACCTGCCCGCCATGACCAAAGTGATGGTCGCCGCAGCGCGCCACCGCGGCACGTCGGTGATAGAAGTGCTTGTCAACTGCGTCATTTTCAACGACGGCATCCACAAGCAAATATCCGAAAAAACGTTCCGCGCCGAAAAAACGATATTCCTCAAGCACGGCGAAAAAATGCGGTTCGGCCAAAACCTCGAAAAAGGCCTTGTGCTGGACGGGCTTAAAATCAAAGCCGTCACCATCGGGCAGGACGGTTACGGGGAAGAAGACATCCTTGTGCACGACGCGCATGAAAAAGACGTCACGCTGCACAACATGCTCGCCCTCATGAAAGACGATCTGCCCGTAGCCACAGGCGTAATCCGCGACGTGGAAGCGCCGACCTACGACGAATCCGTCGCGCAGCAAATCGCCGCCGTGCAGGCCGCAAAACCCGTCCGCAAGCTGCACGACCTGCTGATGAGCGGCGAAACGTGGGAAGTGAAATAACCGCTTCGGCATACTGAAATCGGACACGGAGGCGCCCGGAATACAAAAGATGACCCCGTTCACCTTTTGCGTACTTGGCGTCCCCGTGTTTCGATTAAAAAGAAATATCGCGTAAAATGAACCCTTGCGAAAATTATATCCCTGTATGATACAATCAATGACCGGCTTCGGAAAGGCCGTAGCCGAACTGCCCGACAAGAAAGTGACGGTAGAAATCAAATCACTAAACAGCAAACAGCTGGATTTAAACGTGCGCATCCCCTCCGCATATCGCGAAAAGGAGATGCAGTTGCGCAACGAAGTGATGCAATCCCTTGAGCGCGGCAAAATAGACCTTGTCGTCGGCATCGAAAACATCGGCAGCGACACGTCGACGCAAATCAACCGCCCGCTGTTCGCAAGCTATCTCGAACAGGGCAGGGCAATAGCCGCGCAGATGCACATTGCGGAGCCGACCGACTGGTTTGCCGTGCTGCTGCGCCTTCCCGACATGGTGAAAAGCGATGCCGCATCGCCCGGCGACGACGAGTGGACGGCCGTACACGGCGCCTTTCGCGAAGCCGTACGCCTGCTGATCGACTTCAGGATACAGGAAGGCGCAATGCTGCAACGCTTCTTTGAAGAAAAAGCAGACCGCATCGCCCAACTGCTCCGGCAAACCGAGGCATACGAAGAAGAACGTATCGAGAAAATAAAAAACCGTATCGCCGAAGGACTGAACCGGCTCGGCGAAACGGATTACGACAGAAACCGCTTTGAACAGGAGATGCTCTACTACATCGAGAAACTGGACGTGACGGAAGAAAAAAAACGCCTCGACAATCACCTCAAATACTTCGCCGACACGCTCCGCGCACCGCACGGGCAGGGCAAGAAATTAGGCTTCATCGTGCAGGAAATCGGGCGCGAAATCAATACCCTCGGCTCAAAAAGCAACCACGCCGCGATGCAACAACTCGTAGTCGCGATGAAAGACGAACTGGAGCAGGTCAGGGAACAGGTACTTAACGCACTGTGACGCGCGCAATGAACCGCAGGTCGATAATAATCTCCGCCCCCTCCGGCTCCGGCAAAACCACCATAATCCGCCGCCTGCTGGCCTGCGGTCTTCCGCTGGCTTTCTCCGTCTCGGCCACGAGCCGCGCGCCGCGTGCGGGAGAAAAAGACGGGACGGAATACTACTTCATGTCGTCCGAAACGTTCAGGGAAAAAATCGCCGCCGAAGAGTTTGTCGAATACGAAGAAGTATATGCAAACGTCTTCTACGGCACGCTCAAGTCCGAAATCGACCGAATCGCCGCAGCAGGCAAACACGTACTTTTCGACGTCGACGTCACCGGCGGCCTCCGGCTGAAAAAATGCTACGGCACGCAGGCGCTGGCAATCTTCATCAGGCCGCCCTCCGTCGACGAGCTGCGCCGGCGGCTGGAATCGCGTGCCACGGATGCGCCCGACGTCATCGCCCGGCGGCTGGACAAGGCGCAGTACGAACTCTCCTTTGCGACACGCTTCGACGCCGTCGTCCTCAACGACGAACTGCAACGGGCGCAGGACGAAACATGCCGCCTCGTCACGCAATTCCTCGGACTGTGAAACGCACCGGCATCTTCTCCGGTTCATTCAATCCGGTGCATGTCGGGCATCTGGCGCTTGCAAACTGGATTTGCGAATACGAGAATCTGGACGAAACGTGGTTCCTCGTCACTCCTCATAATCCGCTGAAAACGCAGCAGCACATGCTCGACTTCCGCACCCGCTACGAAATGGTACAGGCCGCCACGGCAGGCTATCCGCGATTCAGGGCAAGCGACTTCGAACGCTCCCTTCCCCTCCCGTCCTATACCCTCCGCACGCTCCGCGCCCTGAAACATACATTCCCCGGACACCTGTTCCACCTGATCATCGGCGCCGACAACTGGCAAAACATGGAACAGTGGAAAGACGCCGACGCGCTGCTCGAAGAGTTTCCCGTCCTCATATATCCCCGTCCGGGATACGACCGCCCCGCGCCTGCGCCCCCGACCGGCGTGCGGCGGGTAGATGCGCCGGTAATGGAAATATCATCCTCCTTCATCCGCGACGCCATCCGGCAGGGACGCGATATACGCTTCTTCCTACCCGAACCTGTGCGCGAAAAGGCAGTATCGTTTTTCGCCGCCCCGCCGGCAGACCATACATTATGACATATACGCAATAATATACACATATGACCGCCCCGACATCACTCCTGACGGAAGACTTCCGCACGCCGTTCGACACCATCCCGTTCGACAGGTGGAGTAACGCGCAATACCTCCCCGCCGCCGCCGAAGCCGCACGCCGGTGGGAAGACGAGGTGAACGCCATTGCCGACAATCCGCATCCGCCTGCTTTCGAAAACACGATAGTCGCCCTCGAACGCAGCGGCAAACTGCTGAAAAAAGTATCGTCGATATTCTTTTTCCTGCTCGGCGTCAGAGCCGACGACGAAATGATGCGCCTCGCGCAGCCGGTTTCCGACATCCTTTCCGAATCGCGCAACAACGTCTATCTGAACCCCCGCCTCTTCGCACGGATAAAAGCCGTCTACAACAGCCGGGCATCCCTGCACCTCTCCCCCGAAGATGCCACCCTGCTGCAAAACACCTGCGACGCCTTTGCCGACAACGGCGCCAACCTCGCCCCCGAAGCGCAGGAACGCTTCCGCCGCCTGAGCGCCGAACTGAGCCGGCTCGCAATCACATTCGACAACAACACGCTGAAAGACAAAAACAGCTGCGAACTGCACCTCGTCGACAAAAAGTCGCTCTCCGGCATCCCCGAAAGCATCTGCGAAGCCGCCGCCGAAGAAGCAAAAAACAGAAACAAAACGGGATGGATTTTCACCCTTTCCGAGCCGCTCTACCGCCCGTTCATGCAGTATGCCGACGACCGGCAGTTGCGCGAAACGCTTTACCGGGCGCGCCTGAACGTCGGGAACAACAACAACGAATCGGACAACAAGGACATCATCCGCCGGATCGTCGACATCCGCACCGAAATCGCACAACTCCTCGGATACGAAAACTACGCCGCCTGCGTCCTCAAAAACAGCATGGCCAAAACCCCCGAACAGGTATACCGCCTGCTCGACCGCCTGCTCGAAGCCTGCCGGCCGGCAGCCGTCGACGAATACCGCGCCGTACAGCGCTTTGCACGCGAAACGGAAAAACGCGAAATCAACCTCATGCCGTGGGACTGGAGCTACTACTCCGAAAAACTGAAAACCGCCGGCTTCGACGTTTCCGACGAAATGACCCGTCCGTATTTCGAACTCGAAAAGGCGACACAAAGCATCTTCCGCCTCGCAAACCGCCTCTACGGCATCACTTTCAGAGAAAATACCTGCATACCCGTATATCATCCCGAAGTGCGGACATACGAAGCGCTCGACGCCGACGGACGCCATCTGGCTATCCTCTATATCGACTTCTTCCCCCGCCCCGGCAAGCAGTCGGGCGCATGGATGAGCAGCCTCCGCGCACAGCGCCGCGACGACGGAGGCGCGGATCATCGCCCGCACGCAGCCATCGTCATGAACTTTACACGTCCCACCGCCACCCGACCGTCGCTGCTCACCTTCGACGAGATGCGCACCTTTCTGCACGAATTCGGACATGCGCTGCACGACATCCTCTCCGACGTCTCCTACGAAAGCCTCGCCGGCACAAACGTCGTGCGCGATTTCGTAGAACTCCCTTCCCAGATAATGGAAAACTGGCTGGAAGAAGAAGCCTTCCTCGACATGGCTGCCGAGCACTTCCTTACGCGCGAAAAAATACCGCCGCGACTGGTGCAAAACCTGATTCGGGCATCACGCTTCAACGCCGGATACGCATGTTGCCGACAGGTCGGATTTGCCCTCCTCGACATGGCCTGGCACACGCTCCGGACGCCGTTCGACGGCTCCGTCTCCGAATTTGAAGAAAAGGCCGCCGCCGCTGCCGCCATACTTCCACACGTGCCCGGCACGCTGTTCAGCTCCGATTTCGGACACATCTTCTCCGGCGGATACGCAGCAGGATACTACGGATACAAATGGGCGGAAGTGCTTGACGCCGACGCCTTCTCCGTCTTCAAGGCGGCGGGAATCTTCGACGCCGAAACCGCCGCATCGTTTCGCCTGAACATCCTCTCAAAAGGCGCCTCCGAAAGCCCCGACATACTTTACCGCAGGTTCAGGGGGCAGGACCCGACGATCCGCGCCCTGCTTGTACGGGACGGAATAAAAAGATAAATGAATCCGGAGTTAACTCGGCGCCGTTTTTACTTGAGTCGGCGCCGTTTTTACTTGAGTAAAAATCATTTTTACTTAAGTCGGAGCCGCGTTTACTTAAGTCGGCGCCATTTTTACTTAAGTCGGCGCCGCGTTTACTCAAGTAAAAAATCACGTTTACTTAAGTCGGCGCCGTTTTTACTTAAGTCGGCGCCATTTTTACTCAAGTAAAAACCGTTTTTACTTAAGTCGGCGCCGCGTTTACTTAAGTAAAAATCGTTCGTACTTAAGCCGGAACGACAAAAACTTATACCAAAAGGCGCTTTATCCGGCCTTGCAGGCAGCAGGAGCGTGTTTCATCCCTGCACCGCAAGCCGGCGGCGTTACGGTTATGCGCATATATCCTTTCGGGCTTATCGGGCAATGAATCCGGCAATCATAAAAAAATACCGGCAAAAAACACCTGTCAACTCGGAATATCACTATTTTTGTGACCTCCAAGACCGGATTATTTGCCGGATTGATACAGCATATGGAAAAAGGCAGGGAAATAAAACAGATTGCAGTAGACAGGCGGTATTTGCGCATGGCGCGCATATGGGCTGAAAATTCCTACTGCAAACGCCGTCAGGTAGGTGCGCTGATTGTAAAAGATCAGATGATCATATCCGACGGCTACAACGGCACGCCGTCGGGTTTCGAAAACGTATGCGAGGACGAAAACAACGTGACCAAACCCTACGTGCTGCACGCCGAGGCCAACGCCATTACCAAAGTGGCCGCCTCGTTCAACAGCAGCATGGGAGCCACGATATACATTACCTCGTCGCCCTGTATCGAATGTGCCAAGCTGATCATTCAGGCCGGCATCCGGCGGGTCGTATATTCCGAGAAGTACCATCTGGAAGACGGTTGCCTGCTGCTCAGGCGTGCGGGAATCGTCGTAGATTACATAAATATAAATAATGAAGCAGAAAATGAATAACAGCAAAACGTCCTTCCTGACATCAATCCTTATCACGCTCGGCACCATTGTCGGCTTTTTCGTCGGAAACTACTACACGAAAAGAAATATGCGCTTTTCGGGAAACAACAAGATTGAAACGATTCTCGGCATCATCGAACATCAATACGTGGATACGGTAAACATGCAGCAACTGGTCGAAACCGCGGCCGTAAGCATCGTCAACGAACTTGACCCGCACTCCGCACTGATCCCTGCGGAAGAACGGCAACTCATCACCGACAAACTTGAAGGCTCTTTCAGCGGAATCGGCGTTTCGTTCAATATGCTTTCGGATACCATTCTCGTCATCAACGTCATTCACAAAGGGCCTGCCGAGAAGGCGGGTATCCTGCCCTACGACCGCATAATCACCATCGACGACTCCGTATTCGCCGGGAAAAACCTCAGCTCATACGCCATACGGCATACCTTGCGCGGCAAGAAAAACAGCAAAGTGAAGCTGGGCATCAAACGCGGCGACTCGCCCGAACTGCTCTACTTTGACGTCATGCGCGGCGACGTGCCCAATTATTCCATCAAAGTGGTCAACAATGTCGGCAACGGCATCGGATACATTAAAATAGAAGACTTCGCCCGAACAACCTACAACGAATTTATTACAGCCATCGCAAAACTCGGAAAAGACGGTTGCGGAAAATTCATCATCGACCTGCGCGGAAACAGCGGAGGCTATCTGGACGCAGCCATTCGCACGATTAACGAATTTATGCCCCCCAACCGGCCGATTGTACACGTAAAAGGCAAATCGTTCAACGACTACGAATCGTATGCCAACGGTTCCGGCTCGTGCCATAATGCCCCCCTCGTCGTGCTGGTGGACGAAATGTCCGGCTCGGCAAGTGAAATCTTCGCCGGCGCCATTCAGGACAACGACCGGGGACTCATCATCGGCCGGCGCACGTTCGGGAAAGGACTGGTGCAGGCGCCCATTCTTCTGGGAGACGGCTCCGAACTGCGGCTGACCATCGCGCGATACTACACCCCTTCGGGACGCTGCATACAGAAAAACTACGAACTGGGACACTCCGACGAGTATCACAAAGATATAGAAAACCGTTTCTATCACGGCGAATTTGATTCGGCCGACAGCATCAAAACGAACGACCTGCCGGAATACAAAACGCTGGGAGGACGTACCGTCTACGGCGGCGGAGGCATCATGCCCGACATTTTCATCCCGCGGGATACGAGTAACATCACCTCGTACTACAGCGCGGCAATGCGGTTGGGGCTGCTGTCCCGCTTTGCGCTGGAATATTCCGACAGCCATAAACAGAAGTTGTCGTCGTTCAAAACCTTCAACGAACTGCATGCTTACCTGAAAACGCAACCGCTGTTGCAGACTTTCGTCGATTTTGCGGAGAAACAGGGGCTGAAGAAACGCCCGACTTTGATTCGCATCTCGGAAAAACTGCTCGAAACAGCCTTGCAGGCCTACATTGTCCACAATTTTTTCGATGAGAGCGAATTTTACGCGATTATGCTGTCGGACGACCCTTCATTGAACCGCGCCATCCGTGAAATCAATAACGATACATGGCGACCGAAGTTGTAGGATGGACAACGGAGATGCCAAGCAGCAACTGCGTCGAAAAGTTTCGTTACTGAAAAAAAATTATCCGGTCGAAGTACTGGCGGAGCTATCGGGCAGGATACATGCCCGAATAGAGCAGTCGCCGTGGTTTCGCAACGCCACGCGCATTGCCTGCTATCATGCCCTGCCGGGAGAAGTGCAAACGGTGGCTTTTCTCGAAAAATGGCGCGGGGAAAAGCAGATTTTCCTGCCTGCGGTAGACGGCGAACGGTTGACGTTCTATCCCTATCAGGGCGAAAGCCGCATGAAAACAGGTTCGTTCGGCATCATGGAACCGCAGGGAAATAAAGAAATACTTCTTGACGACATCGACCTCGCAATCGTTCCCGGAGTGGCTTTCGATCGTCGGCTGAACCGGCTCGGACGGGGAAAAGGTTTTTACGACCGTTTCCTCTCGGAGTTCGGGAAACCCGTGATAGGGATATGTTTCCGGTTTCAGGTGTTTGACTTTGTCCCCGTCGACGCGCACGATTGCCGAATGACGCAGGTGATTACCGAACAGGAAATTATCGACTGAACGGCTACCGTATCACCAAATCGCGGATGACGTCCGTTCCCGTATGTGCGTTGAGTTTCTTTTTCAGCTTTTCGCGATTAAGCCATAATTCGTTACGCAGGACGGACGAATTGACGAATACGTAAAGCACTTCGTTTTTCACGTAAAGGTTTCGTGTGGCACGCATGGTTGCCGGCCCCAAAACCTCGCTCCAGGCACGCATAATGCGCGCTTCCATCAGTTTTTGCTTTAATTGAGGATTGTCGTCGTAAAAAAGCTGTAACAGTTCGCTGATATGTTTTGCGTTTGCCCGTTTCATTCCGTTTTATCCAGTGGCGTTACTTCGCCGTTGTCTACTTTATATAACGTATAGTCCTGCCCGGCGACGGAGAGTATTCTGTCCAGATATTTGCGATTCGTGTCCGTAATAAAAATCTGTCCGAACTGTTCGTGGCTTACCAGCCGAATGATTTGTCCCACACGTTCTGCATCGAGCTTGTCGAAAATATCATCCAGCAGAAGAATGGGTTTCGTCGCCCCACGTGTCGCCAGAAAAGTGAACTGGGCTAATTTGAGCGCAATCAGGCAAGTTTTATTCTGTCCCTGCGAACCGGTTTGCCGTATCAGGTAGCCGTCCAGCGTCATTTCCATGTCGTCCTTATGAATGCCCGACAGCGTATGCCCGACAATCCGTTCCTTTTCTCTGTCCGAAGCCAGTTTGTCGGTCAAGCGAAACGAGGCCAGTTGAGAAACGTATTGCAACCCGACGGTTTCGGACGAACAGCATATCGCACGGTAATACTCGTCGAACAGCGGAGTAAATTCCCGAATCATCCGGACGCGTTTTTCGTATATCGCCGTCCCGTACATTTCCATCTGCATTTCCAGCACATCGAATAATGCTTCGTCGCAACTCTGATTGCGAAACAACTGGTTGCGCTGCATCAACACTTTGTTGTACTGAATCAAGGCATGAAGATACGCCTTGTCGTGCTGCGAGATAATCATATCCATGAATCGGCGCCGGTCTTCGCTGCCCCCTCTTATCAATTCGGAATCGGAGGGTGATACCATCACCAGCGGCAATAATCCGATATGCTCCGATAACTTGTCGTAACTTTTCAGATTACGTTTAAATTGCTTCCGCTGTCCGCGCCGTATGGAACAGAACACCACTTCTCCGTTTCCGTCAAAATCATACTCCCCCTGAAGCACGCAAACGTCTTCGTTCCGGTGAATAATCGACAATTCCGGCGTATGAACATGGCTTTTGCAAAACGACAGAAAATAAATCGCGTCCAGCAAATTCGTCTTTCCCATCCCGTTGTTTCCGAAAAAACAGTTCATCTTGGACGAACACGCAATATCGGCCTGCACGATGTTTTTATAGTTCAGTATATGCAATTTATTTAATATCATCGCTTTGTGCGAAAATGAAGTTTGTATGGACAATTCAAATGACAGCACAAAAGTAAAAAATATCGACTGTATATTCGATTATTTCCATAAAAAAACTAATTTTGCGCTCTGAAATAGAGTTATAAGGATTTACGAAACAAAATATAGTAATATAGTCATGGCAAAGAAAAAGCAAGAAAAAGAGAATGAACTGGAAGTGGGTGTAATACTTTCCCGTTCGGAACAATTTATTGAGAAAAACAAAAAGCTCCTCACCTATGGTATTTTAGGTGTAGCAACAATCGTAGGACTGATCATTGCATACCATTACGGCTATGCAATGCCGCGCAACGAAAGAGCCAAGGTCGCTATTTTCAAGGGCGAACAATTTCTGGAAAGAGATTCTTTCGCTCTCGCATTGAACGGAAACGGTCTTGATTTCGAAGGTTTTGAAGCTATCGCAGATCAGTATGGCGGAACGGAAACGGGCAATCTTGCAAAAGCGTGTACCGGCATCTGCTATTACAAGCTTGGCGACCCGCAAACCGCTATCAAATGGCTTAAATCCTATAAAGGAGTCGACCTGCAGACAGCTTCGACAGTCACGGGATTAATTGGAGATTGCTATGTGAGCATAGGCAACACAAAAGAAGCTGTCGGCTATTTCGAAAAAGCTGCCGCCAAAGCCGATAACGACCTTCTCAGCCCGATTTTCCTGAAAAAGGCAGGTATTGCCTACGAAAGTATGAACCAGTACAAAGAAGCCATTAAGGCCTATACGACAATTAAAGAAAAATACAACCGTTCGGTTGAGGCTATGGACATCGACAAGTATATTACACGTGCGGAAATCAAGTCCGAACAGCAATAAACAATGGCTACCGCATATCAGAATTTGTCGAATTACGATTTCAACAGCGTACCGGATGCTTCCTCCATGCGGATAGGAATCGTAGTATCGGAATGGAACGAGTCCGTGACCGAAAAAATGCTGGAAGGCGCATGTAATACCCTGGAAAGGCATGGCGTAAAATCCGAAAACATATATGTCGAACGTGTGCCGGGCAGTTTTGAACTCAACTTCGGCGCTCGCCGGATGGCCGAACATCTTCGGGTAGACGCCGTGATTGCTCTGGGATGTATCGTCAAAGGCGATACGCCGCATTTCGATTACGTATGTTCGGCTGTAACGCAAGGGATCACCGAACTGAATCTCCGCTATGAAATCCCGTTTATTTTCGGTATTCTAACGACTAATAACCTGAAACAGGCCGAAGAACGCAGCGGAGGTATTTACGGCAATAAAGGAGACGAAGCCGCAATTACGGCAATAAAAATGATTGATTATGCTTGCAGAGTAAAAAAATAGTCGTATCTTTGCACCGCATTTTTGAAAAGGGCAGATACCAGAGTGGCCAAATGGGGCTGACTGTAACTCAGCTGGCTTACGCCTTCGGTGGTTCGAATCCATCTCTGCCCACAGACAAAGATGAGTGATTAAATAGTTATTATCAAGCGGAAGTAGCTCAGTCGATAGAGCATTAGCCTTCCAAGCTGAGGGTCGCGGGTTTGAGTCCCGTCTTCCGCTCCGAAAGATAAACGTCTTAAGTGATTTAAGGCGTTTTTTTTGTGCCCCGTTTCATAGACATCACGCCCATCGCCGTCCAATCCCTCCCGTCCCCGAAAAAATCTTGCCGCCACGCACAATATACTTGCCGGAAAGACGATAAAGATGTAAGTTTGCCTTCTCATTCTCAAAAGAAAAAATATGAAACTGTCGATAGTGATTGTCAACTATAACGTCAAATATTATCTCCTGCAATGTCTCGATTCGGTGACGCGAGCCACACGGCTCATTGCGTCGGAAATTTTCGTGGTCGACAACTGCTCCGCCGACCGGTCGGTAGAATATCTCAAACCCTTGTTCCCGAATGTGCATTTCATTGAAAACCGCGAGAACGCAGGCTTCTCGAAGGCCAACAATCAAGCCATCGAAACGGCTTGCGGCGAGTATGTACTGCTGTTGAATCCCGACACAGTCGTGGGCGAAGATACGTTGATTCGCGTATGCGACTTTATGGACGCACATCCCGGCGCCGGCGCGTTGGGCGTGAAAATGATTGACGGATACGGACGCTTCCTTCCCGAATCCAAACGGGGATTTCCCTCGCCGTGGAACGCTTTCTGCAAGATGACCGGCTTGTCCGCGCTTTTTCCCCTCTCGAAAACGTTCGGCGGATACCACATCCGCTATCTGGATGAAAACAAACCGCATAAAGTAGACATTCTTTCCGGCGCTTTCATGCTGATAAGGCGGCAGGCGCTTGACAAATCGGGACTGCTGGACGAAACTTTTTTCATGTACGGCGAAGACATCGACCTCTCATACCGTATCGGGCAAGCCGGTTTCGACATCTATTATCTTCCCGAAACAATTATCCACTACAAGGGCGAAAGCACCCGTAAAGACCTTCGCTACGTAAAGATTTTTCATGAAGCGATGCTTATTTTTTTTCGCAAACATTATCCCCACTCCAACACCCTTTTCAAATGGATGATACGTTTTGCCGTCATCATGGCAGCGACGCTCTCCGCCCTCCGCAAACTGCTCCGTCGACCCGGATATTCATCCGAATGCAATTACGGTAAAGTTTTCACTTTCAATGCCGACGATATTTCCTACGCGCAAATGATACGTGCCATGGACGAAAACAAATTGAAAGATACGCTTTATCAAATATATCATCCTCAAAAACAGATCATCATAACTCCCGGCGAAATCATTTATCCCGCAGCGCAATAATCTCCTCGACCGTCAGCCCGGTCGGTTCGATGATCTCTTCCGGAGACAATCCTTTTTTCAGGCAGGAGGCAGCCATTATTTTCCGCCCCTCTTCCATTCCCCTCTCCATTCCCGTTTCCAGCCCCTTTATCTGCTTCCGCCTGTCCTTTATATTCACTGTTTTATAATGATGATAATATTCGTCGCGCATTTCGGGCGATTTCTCGAAAATATCGTCCACAAAGCTCAGCCCGTAAACCGGCTGCAGAAACTCATACTTCTCCGCACGGTCCAACTGCATCACATACGCCTTCGAAGCATCAAGCAGCGCCCGGCTCTTATACTTTACGCGGCATCGTTTTGTGCATTGCCCGTCAGGGCATTCCTGTCAATAGAAAAGCGCATCTGCCCACGCGCCTCATTGCCCGTAAGGGTATTCACTTGCTGTGTATGAATCCCCTGAACGGGGAACGGGGAACAGGGAAAGCGGGGCGGCCGATATTTCTATTGATATTCTTCCCCTGACAGGGAAGAACAGGTCTGCTTTCATTGCACAAAACCATGCCGCGTAAAGTATAAGCAAGCTTTTGCACAAATGCTTATGCGCGCCGAAGACGCGCTTGAACCTCAAGTCGTTTTTGGGATCAAGATAATATGCCATAGCTCATCGTAAATTGTATATTCGCACGACAATGTTAGCGATTTTTGCAATATTCCTGCCGCACAAGCAAATTCTATACCACACGTGTAAAAAAAATATCGCAAAAAACATCTCATATATAAAAATATTCCTACCTTTGCACCATTATTATAAAAAATAAGACATGAACCGTCGGATAAGCATCTACTCTTGCCCCTCAGGGCTACCCGCTTTCATAGACAATATCTATGAAAACGAACATGTTATATGCAAAACCTATCATAGTTCCGAAGAAATTGACGGTTTCACGGACAGTTCGGACGAGATTCCATCTCGTTCGTTTTATCCCTGCGGATTCTATCCGTATATTCCTGATGTGAGCCGGAATCTCACGGATAGCAGGAACGGGATAAAATCTCGTCCCAACGGCAAAGGCTCCACAAGGCTCCACATGACGCTCCTTTTCGACGAAGCCGACGAAGGCAAACACGTGACCTTCACCGCAGCATGGATTAACCCCCGACTGCAGCACGGCCCATGGAGCGACGCAATAAAAGTACTCATTAACTGATACGACAACCGCAATACGATTATAAATTATAAAAACATACGATATGAAAAAGCAATTTACTTTGTTGATTTTAATTGCCGCCGCCGCTTTTGCGGGGGGCGGGGAGGTTTGGGCGCAAACTTATTGGGACTCCGGTTGCAACTGTAATGGAGGTACTTATACTGTTAGTACAACACAGGAGAGCGGTATCAATATTGATGGAGACCGTTATACTTATTGGTATGCTGGTGTTGCTGAAACACCTGTTCCTGCGTCTCAGTCTACGAGTTGTCTAAGTAGTATACCGAGTAGTACTCCATTATCTATTTTGGGGGTCAAAATAGATAATGGAGTATATATGCGTGGATACTATTATTATAGCTATTCACACACTACTGATGGTACTTGTAGTAGTGGTACAAGGCATTATGTTTATACCGCATCATGGGATTATTCTACTGACGCTCCAATTGGGTTTCCATCAGCTGCAAGTGTGTGTAACACTGGCAATCTTTATTCTGGTTATCCTAATATTTCCCCATCACATACTCATAGTATAACAGTGAATATACAAGGAGGCGGTATCTATGCGCCGAACCATTATGCCCATTTTGCATATGTAGATCCTACGTTTACGCATAAAAGGTTTGATTATACGCTATCTTCTGATAGTTGGTTAGAAAATACTTCGTATAGTAGTAGTGGTGTTGTTCCTGACGCCACAATTGCCTTAATAGCCGGAGCCAGCGTACGGCTTCATAACGCTGCTGCAATCACGGCAACAGCAGATATTAATACTAAAACTTTAACTCTTCCTAATAATTTCTACATGCGTTTTGACACAATATTTACAGGAGTGGCAAGCGGCGTTACAGCGACAGCAAATGCGTTTACGGAAATTGACAATGCAAATAAAGGTCTTGGTTTTTTCCATGGAACCAACTCTGCTAATGCGGTTACGCTAAAAAAAGGATATTTGTTTTTGGGAGAAAGTACCGTGTCCGGTACTGAAAATTTCACTGTGGCTTTAAACGGCGGAGCGGGATATATTGAGAATTATTGGAGAACAGGAGATGTTAATGATGGAGCTGTAAAGAATCGCAATGCCAACGGATTGCATAATGTGCTCATCAATTTCTCAATAGGAAGTCTCAACAGTCAAAAATTGTACGTTTCCAATTCCAACGAATGTAAGGAAATAATTTTCAATAAACCATTTGCCCCCACAGGAATAAGCAGCCCCACCGGCGGTTTATACATCGGCGTTTACAGTGCAGGAAACACCGGCTCGCCGGGCGGTGGAACAACCCGTTTTAATCAACCCGTTACATTTGCAAATGTATCCGCCGACATTCAAATTTTTGGCGGCAACGTTGAGTTTGAAGGCGGTGCCTCTCCTGCGAATTATTCTTATACAGGAACGACCGGATTAAACGAAATCTATGCACATGGTTCATGTGCCCAGGGCGACCTTCTTTTTAAAGGCGGAACAGTAGCCGTAACAAAAAGCGCCGAAAGAACATTTTGGCACGCAGCACGCAAAATTGTCACTTACCCCAATTCTACGGTAAATTATACTAATTCGGGAACCGTTGTTACGGAATGGCATGCCGGCGACAGCATCATCACCAAAGACAATGTCACTTTTGCAAATTCCGGAAGCGGCTTAACCCAGTGGTTTGCCGGTAAAAGCATTTATTCGATAGATTGCAATAATACGATAACATTTACCCACACCGGTACGGGCGAAACCGAATGGCAAGCCGTCGATGATATAAATATCAAACCTTCCGTATCGTTTACCAAATTATCCACCGGCGGCGCCATCACCGGAGAGACCAAGTGGTTTACGCAAAACGGCGATATTAAAACGCACAATAATGTAACATTTAGAGACGACCTTTTTTCCGGTGTAGCCGGCGAAGGTACAGAGTGGAGTGCAGGGAGAAATATTATTGTAGATGACTCATGTAATATTACGCCTGTTACAATAAACTTCAAAAATACGGGGGGGGGGAATGATGGCCATATATGGTGGAGTGCCGACTCATGTATTGAAGTTTTGGGTACTAATAAACCTCCCATGACGGTTGAATTTGAAAACACTTCCGTCAACACGACGGGCGACAACTACATGTGGTGGCAAGCTATAAACGGTCATATTTATACCAACAAGGCAAATATTTATTTCACAACAAACGGCGAAGGTAAGACGGGTTGGTCTGCCAAGACTGATATTTTAGCAGAGGATTGCAACAGGGAGATTGTGTTTACAAACACAAACGGTTCGGGTTCTGTAAGGTGGCAGGCAGAATTTGGAAAGATTGAAGTGTTTCCGCAAGTTACTTTTACCAAAACCCATACCACTAACGGCGAGACCGTGTGGCAAGCCAAAACCGACATTATTACGCACGACAGCGTAACATTTAAATCGTCCGGTAATGCCGTTTCCGGCGGCGGCGGTACGGCATGGCTCGCACTAACCGGTAATATTCATGTAGACCAGAATTGTGGTCCTACACTACCCAAAGCCATTACATTTACCAATAATTCAACAACCGATGATTTTATCTGGTGGGTGGCACATCAGAGTATCCAAGTCGTGGGTAATTCAGGCGCAAACGAAAACATTAAGGTTGATTTCACGAATAAGGCAACGAACGACAACGAGGCCACAAACAATATGAAATGGAATGCGCAGAATAATGATATTGATATTGATTATGCCGACGTCACTTTCACCACGACAGGGAAGGGTTATACGGAATGGTATGCGCATGATAGCATTTTAATGGATTTCAGCAAAATAGACTTCTCAAGCGGTACGGCTGCTCCGGCAACGAATAAAAACACATTCTGGCACGCAGAGACCGGAAACATTCATGCAAACCGTACGCCGATTACTTTCAAGAATGACGGCGCAGGCTATACGTGGTGGAAAGCCGGACAGAACATCCTTCTGCACGACCAAAGCCCGACTTCGTTTACCGATGCGTCCACGTCCAACTATCTGAAGCTGGAAGCCGTCGTGGGAGACATCCGCACCGGCAAAAGCAGCCCGCTGACGATTAAGCACGACGGCGGGGACTATGTCGGGCCTTCCGACTCCGCATATATTGAGCTTCGCGCCGGTCGTAACGTCTGGACGCAAAGCGCCGTAGACATCGTCAACGGCGGCAAGGGCAACCGGACGACGGTTCATGCCAATCAGGACATCCGCATCGACAGCACGTTTACCTTTGCAGCAACAGATTTAGACGGCATCGACTCCGTTAAATTCCGTGCCGCAACGGGAGATATTATTATTAATGTAGGTACTGCCGATATGCTTAGTACGCATTTTGACTTGACCAGTTACGACCCCGCTAACGACTGGTGCGACGCCAGCCGTGCAGCCGTAAACTTTACGCTGGCCGGCAAAGGCGCAACGGAATGGTGGGCGAAACAAAACATTATTGCCACCGACACGATTCATTTCCATTACGACGAGACCAACAATAGTGCGGGCAGCATCCTGCTCCATGCGGATGTAAACAACATCGACCTTCGCCGTCCGTTCAAGATAGACATCGACTCGGACAGCAAGATTCGTCTGGAAGCGTTGAATAGCAGCACCAGAGACAACAAACATTCCGGACATGGCGGTACTTACAACGGCACAGCTGATGAACTCCTTCACGATATTGATCTTCATAACGAAACTTTCGGCAGCATCCGCACAAGCGATTCGGTGGTAATCAATCGCACGAGCGTCGGCGCCGTTAATGGCGGGCATACGGAGATAGAAGCGTACAACGACATCCAGACGGCCATGTTCGACTTTACCGGTACCAATACCGTTGGCGACACTACCGATATTATTTCCCGTATGGGCGACATCTGGCTTGGTTACAGTTGGAAGAATCCCGCCCATTGTACGACGGATAATGCTGAGACTGCGGTCGGCTTCGACCTGAACCGCTTTATCTACCGCGTACCCGATACGCAGGCCGGAAAGTTGAGCATCAAGTCCGGTTTCAGTGATATGGCGGTGGTAGACCCATATAGTGGCGGCAATATTTACTTTACGCATATCGTAGATTCGCTTGGCAAAGGCGGGAAGTACGAAACCGAAATCAGTATCCCGTATTCCAACATGTTCACTTGCGGCGGTAGCGGCGCTCCTCTGTCCGGCGACAATTACGAACGTGCGGGCATCATCGGCGGCGTAGCGCGTTGCCGGTCTACGGCGGCAGAGGACGTTTACCGTTTTTGCACGGATACGGGTCTGATACATATCGGCAACAACGGGAACCTGACGGTGAATGCAGGCACAAAGGGAAACATCATTTTCAACAACGGCGCCTACCTTCAGTTCCAGGGCGGCACGGGCGATGCCAAGTTCCTTACGCAGTACGGCGATATAGACATGCGTCATCCGTTCAACGTCGATTCGATGCTTGGCGACGTGCTGTTCTACGCCAACAGTTTCGAAACGGACAAGACGCGCAACCTGCACGGCTGCGAGGATTGCCGGGAGAAACGCAACAACGTCTATCTTCAGGATTTCCGCTACATCGGTCACGACAACAGCGGGAGCGTCTTTATCGGCGCCGACAACAATATAAAGATTCAGTACGGCGGTTTGTACGGCAAACCTGTGCAGCGCGACCCGTTCTATAATATAAACGGTTATACGAACGACGGCTGCGGCAGCGACTACCACTGCGATGCCGATACGACGGAAAATCAGGCTCGCGCGCTTATCCTGAACTTCGATAAGGATACTACGGGCGTTGACGTTACGTCGGGCGGTTTTGCGGCTGTGGCATCCGACCTGATTGATGTGTACAAGAAAATGATATACCACGGCGGCAGCGGTTCGGGTATGGGCGCTGTGCCCGACTACGGTACGCTGCACGGCGAAGGCGTTGCGGGCTACGGCTTGTATATCAAGACGCAGGGTAATAAGGAAAACTGGAGGTACAGTACGCTTACGGGCGCTGCCTGCAGCGACGATTGCGGCTCGAACAGTTATTTGCACAACACGGCGCGCGTGACGTTCCACTCCGATGCGCGAATCTATACGCAGGGTCAGCGTTCGCTTATCGCATCGCCTGTGCTTGAGAGCTACGGTCATCTCGACCTGAATACGCATCTCGATGCGGGTACGAGAACGTCGATACAAATCCGTACGGACAGTTTGATTATCCACGACAGTTTGATTATCGACGGCCCGCGTACGAGTTTTGCTTCGTGGACACCGCTTCGCCGCAACATGCCTGTCTTCAAGCTGGGTCATCATCGTGCGACTCCTCCGTTCAGTCAGAGCGGAAACCTCAGTCAGTCGAATTATTGCCGCGACTGCTACACCCATTCGAAGGATGAGGAGCGGAGCGTGGGGAGCCATACTTCGATAGATACGATATACGTGACTTATCGCAACGGGGCTACCGTGCCGCGCTTGCATACGCTTGTGGCCGATCATGCGGCGCTGACGTTCCTTACGGACGACTTTGACCTTGTATACGGCAATCCGACGCTCAACGCGAAGTTCTACGCCGATACGTTTAAGATACGCAACCATGTGGAACTGATAGAAAAGGGTGGTTATACGCACGACGGTTTCCTCGAACTTGTTTCGGAGCCGCAGATGTCGTCGAGCGACTATGCGGGCATCTATACGCGCCACCTGCATATGGAGCCTGTGGCGCCGGAGTGTTCTAACTTTGGGTACAGCCAGCTATGGCCGCTTACCAATACGCTGGATATTATCCCGACGTCGACGATCGGCGGTTACGGATGGCTTCATTCGGATGTGCATGTGTCTATCGGCGGTATTCTTGCTCCGGGCTACACTTCGCTCGGCGGCGACGGCAACTGCTACGAAAGTGGCCCCGGCATCCTGCGAATGAACGACCTGCGCATCGACAAGGATGCACGGCTGAAAATATCGCTCGGTAATAGTGAAGGTGATAAGGGTCATCACGTGGAGAACTACAGTTGCGAAGGTTCGGATACGGAATATAAGTTGGGCGAGTTTGCCGACCTCCTTGACGTGGATTCGCTGTCCGTCTACGGCGAAGCGGCGATAAACGTTGAGATACGTCCCGGCGGGCTTACTCTGGCAGAAGGCGAATCGCAGTGCTTCCCGATACTGCGTTACAAGAAAATAGAGAGCGTGACGGTGCTGAGCCATCTGACACTCGTTCAGCCCAGGTTGACGAGCAAAGATCATAATAGCATCGACGGTTCGTACGACTTGTATCTCTTCGTCGACGAGGCTTGCGGCGTGCTGAGCATATGCGTAAGCAACAGGGCTATGCCGCGTCCGGTACATATGGTGACGATTCCGCCCATACCCGGCGTGGTGACGGTTCCGCCCGCAGGGAAACATTATGTGGATGCCCACGGCAATTTCAGCTTTAAGGTCATCTATCCGGGTGGAGTACAGCCGATGACGATCAAGACCATCCGCGCAACAGCCGAGGAAGAGTTGGTAGGCAAGTTGAACGAAAACGGGGAGTACGAATATTTAATTACTCAGGTATATAAAGACCTCGTCCTGAGCTTCACCAATCCCAGCGATGCCGCTCTGCCGGGTAACGGCGCGCGGATATGGTCGCACAACGAGACGGTGTATATCAGCGTAGACCGCGAAGATGTGGTCGGCGTCTACTCGATCACGGGACAGTTGATTAAACGTATCGAGGTGTCCGAAGGCAATACTTCGGTGCCGATGATGCGCGGCGTATATATAGTTACGCTGAAAGACGGTTCGGTGCATAAGGTGATAGTGAAATAAAAGAATAGAATGATTTTTGTAATAATGATTGTTGTTTTTAATTTTTTCATTGTGATTTTAAATTCAGAGTGCATTTAAGATTATCGGTTAATTACTGTTAGTATGCAGGGGAGATACGTTTCGCGTATCGCCCCTGCTTTTTTTTATGGCAGGATGGCGGAAAGTTCGCGTTGGGACGAGATTTTATCTCGTTCGGTTTATTCCTGCGGATTCAATCCGTATATTTCCCCTATAAATTATGAAAGACATTTTTATCCGTTTGTGTGTAAGACGAGAATTTAATGCTAACTTTGCCGAAACAGAAAATCAAAACA
>JAISNP010000029.1 GCA_031276175.1 Tannerella sp. | reverse complement strand
TCAGGACGCGCGGAAAAGGGGGTGATGTCGACATTACGGCTTATATTGCGTATGCGGGGCGGAATTTTGCGGATAGACGGGGCTGTATTATGGACGCGCGGACGGCGCGGGTCGGACGGATTTCCGCAGATTCCGACGTTCCGACGAGATTCTATCTCGTCGTTTCTATCCGTGAGATTCCATCTCACAGGAATATATACACGGATGGAATCCGTGAGGATAGCAGCGGCGGGATGGAATCTCGCCGGAACCGCGTGGGATTCCATCCCACAAGAATATATATACGGATGGAATCCGCGGGGATAGCAGCGGCGAGATGGAATCTCGCCGGAACCGGGCAGACAGGAATAAACAATTTTTATGAGCACGGATTTGCATAAGCGATTATCCGGGCATACATTTGAAGAAATTTTTTTGATAAGATGGAACAGATAAAAACAGGAATTGCTTCATACGGATTGTCGGGGCAGGTATTTCATGCGCCGTTCATACACGTGCATCCGCAGTTTGCGCTTACGGCGATTGCCGAGCGCAGCCGGGATCTTGCCCGCGCGCGCTATCCGGAGACGCGCGTCGTGCGCCGTTTCGACGACTTGCTGGATATGGACGATTTGGAGCTGATCGTGGTCAATACGCCCGACGATACGCATTACGAATATGCGCGCCGCGCGTTGGAGGCGGGCAAAAATGTAGTGGTGGAAAAGCCGTTTACCATTACGACGGCCGAAGGCGAGGCGCTGACAGCCCTTGCCGCGCGGCAGGCGAAGATGCTGTGCGTGTATCAGAACAGGCGTTGGGACGCCGATTTCCTGACGGTGAAGGCGGCGCTGGAGCGCGGCGCGGTGGGGCGTCCCGTCGAGTTCGAATCCGTTTTTGCACGATACCGCAGCCACATACAGCCGGGCACGTGGAAAGAACGGGCGGGCGGAATGACGTACAATCTCGGTTCGCACCTGATAGACCAGTGCATTACCCTCTTCGGCGTTCCCGAACTGGTGTATGCCGACATTGCCGTGATGCGCGACGGGGGTATGGTGGACGATTATTTTATCATCCACCTCTTCGGCTCGTCGAAGGCGCCCGACGTGCGCATCACGCTGAAAGCCGGGTATCTGATGTGCGCGCCGGAGCCGCGTTTTGTGCTTCACGGTACGGACGGCTCATACGTCAAATACGGTACGGACAAGCAGGAAGCCCTCCTGAAGCAGGGATTTATGCCCGACGCGCCCGACTGGGGCACGGAGACCGAAAGCGAATGGGGATGGCTGCATACCGGCAAGGACGGGAAAAGGAAATATCCGAGCCTGAGGGGCAACTATGGCGGGTTTTACGATGCGGTTTACCGGCATCTGCGCCACGGCGCGCCCATCGAGACGGATGCCCGCCTCGTTTTGCCCGTAATCCGCATCATCGAAGCCGCCTTCGAAAGCAGCGCCGGCAGGAAACCGGTCGCATTGACGCCCCAAGCCGCCGCATCCGCAGATTAAACGCTATATATTATCACATTTATTTCGAAAACTATGATTACAGAAGAATTGATTAATCCGAAAAGCATAGTCGTCGTAGGCGGCTCGAACAAAACGTCCAAGCCCGGCGGAAACTGCATCCGCAACCTGCTGAACGGCAAATATGCCGGCGACCTGTTCGTGGTCAATGCGCGCGAGGAAACGGTGCAGGGGCTGCGTTGCTACAAAAATGTGCGCGACATTCCGCCTGCCGATCTGGCCATCATTTCAATCCCGGCCTCCTCGTGTCCGGAAGCGGTGACCGTGCTGGCGGAGGAAAAGCATGTCAAAGCCTTCATCATGTTCACAGCCGGATTCGGCGAGACATCCGAAGAGGGGCGCATCCTCGAAAGCCGGATCGCGGAAGTCGCCACCCGCGCAGGCGCCGCCCTGCTGGGGCCAAACTGTATCGGGCTGCTGAACCGCTACCATCACAGCCTTTTTACGCTTCCCATACCCGAAATGAGTCCGTTCGGGGTAGACATGATTTCCAGCTCCGGAGGCACGGCCATCTTTATCATGGAATCGTCCATACGTCGCGGCCTGCGCTTCAACTCCGTATGGTCTGTCGGCAATGCGGGGCAAATATCCGTTGAAGATGTGCTGGAATATATGGATTTGCATTTCAATCCCGAAACGGATTCCAAAATCAAGCTGCTCTACATGGAAAGCATCAAGGCTCCCGACAAACTGCTGGAACATACAAGCTCGCTGATACGGAAAGGTTGCCGGATTGCGGCCATCAAGTCGGGCGTTTCCGAATCGGGCTGCCGTGCCGCTTCGTCGCATACGGGCGCCATGACCAATCCCGATCTGGCCGTCGAAGCCCTGCTCCGCAAGGCAGGCGTCGTCCGGTGCTTCAGCCGCGAAGAACTGGCTACGGCCGGCGCCGTGTTTACGCTCAAGGCGCTTAAGGGGAAAAATATCGCCATCGTGACCCATGCCGGAGGCCCTGCCGTAATCCTGACCGACGCCCTTGCGAAAGGCGGGCTGGAGATCCCTCAACTTTCCGGCACGCCCGCGGCGGAAGAACTCAAAAGCCGCCTCCTGCCCGGCTCGTCCGTCAGCAATCCCATCGACATACTCGGCACCGGGCAGCCCGAACATCTGGAACTGGCCATCGACTGCTGCGAATCGAAGATGGGCGACATCGACGGCATTGCGGTCATCTTCGGCAGCCCCGGACTGACGAGCGTGTACGAGGCATACGACGTGCTGGACAGGAAAATGAATTCCTGCACGAAGCCTATCTTCCCCGTCCTCCCGTCCGTCATTACCGCCTGCGAAGAGACAGACCTTTTCGTGAAGCGGGGACACGTCAATTTCAGCGACGAAGCCGGACTGGCCGACGTGCTGACAAAAATACTGAAGACGCCTTCGCCCCCGGCGAACAGCCTTGAGTTGAAATGCGTGGATGTGCCCGCCATCCGCCGGATTATCGACCACATTCCCGAATCGGGATACATCTCCTCCCGCTCGGTGCACGACCTGTTCGGCGCTGCCGACATCCCGATGGTAGCCGAAACGGTTTCCGCCGAATGGGACGACATTCGCGCCTTTGCGGCGGAAACGGGCTATCCCGTGGTCGCAAAGGTTGTCGGGCCTGTGCATAAATCGGATGTCGGGGGCGTTGTGTTGAACATCCGTACCGAAGCGCATCTCGAAATGGAGTTCCGCCGGCTGATGCGGATTCCCGGCGTTACCGCCGTCATGGTGCAGCCGATGCTGAAAGGCTTCGAACTGTTTGCCGGCGCAAAATACGAACCGCTGTTCGGGCACATTGTGCTCTGCGGACTGGGCGGCATCTTTGTCGAGATATTCAAGGACATCGCCTCCGGCCTTGCGCCCCTCTCTACCGACGAAGCCCTGTCGATGGTGCACTCGCTCAAGGGATACAAGGTGTTCGAAGGTGCGCGCGGACAAAGGCGCATCGACAAGTTCGAGTTTGCCAAGATCATTGTTCGCCTCTCGGCGCTGCTCCGTTTTGCCGTCGAGATAAAGGAGTTGGACATTAATCCCCTTCTGGCGACGGACAGGGGCATCGTCGCCGTAGATGCCCGGATACGGATAGAAAAATGATACGTACATTACTTTTGGTCGGCCTTGGAGGCGGGGTGGGGAGCATGTTGCGCTATCTGACGTCCGTCCTGACAAACAGATACGTTCACGGCGCGTTTCCGCTGGGGACGTATATCGTCAACATTGCGGGATGTTTCATTATCGGATGGCTGGCGGGTATGCTTGGCCGCCACTCCGGGCATACGGACCTGCACGCGCTGTTCATCACCGGCTTTTGCGGAGGTTACACGACCTTCTCTGCCTTTTCTGCGGAAAACCTGCGCCTGCTTCAGTCGGGAAACGGCCAGACGGCCGTCGTGTACATTCTTGCAAGCATACTTGCCGGCCTGTTTGCCGTATGGCTCGGTATGCAGGTTTCCAAATTGACGTGAGGATGGTTTGCCCGGATACTTTTCGCGGGAAACCCGTCTACTCGTAAAAAACACTTACCTTTGCATTTCGACAAACAGAATAAAAGATATGCTTGCCATAAAATTCATTGCGGAAAACAGGGACGAAGTCATTCGCCGGCTGGCAAAAAAACATTTTGCCGCAGAAGAAATCGTAGATAAAATCATTGCTCTGGATGCTGCAAGGCGCGCATCCCAATCCACTCTGGATGCAAACCAGACGGAACTGAACCGCATTTCAAAAGAAATCGGGACACTGATGAAGGAAGGGAAAAAGGCCGAAGCCGACGTCGCCAAGACGAGGGTAGCGGGCTTGAAAGCCGCCTGTAAAGAATGTGAAGCCACAAAGGCGCAGTCTGAATCCGACCTGCACGACCTGCTGCTGCTTATTCCGAATCTTCCGCACGAATCCGTGCCCGAAGGCAGGGGGGCGGACGACAACGTGTGCGAGGAAACGGGCGGCAGCATCCCCGAACTGCCTGCCGACGCGCTTCCGCACTGGGATTTGGCAAAGAAATACGGCCTGATTGATTTCGAAGCCGGGGTAAAAATTGCAGGTGCGGGATTTCCCGTTTACCGGGATTACGGCGCAAGGCTGCAACGTGCGCTCATCAATTTCTTCCTCGACAGCGCCCGCGAAGCCGGCTATCGGGAAATAGAACCGCCCTACGTCGTCAATGCCGATTCGGGATACGGGACGGGGCAATTGCCCGACAAAGAGGGGCAGATGTATCATGCCGCGGCAGATAACCTGTATCTTATTCCTACGGCGGAAGTTCCCGTTACGAATCTCTACCGCGATGTGATTCTGAACGAATCGGATTTGCCGGTGAAACACACGGCTTATTCGGCCTGTTTCCGTCGCGAAGCAGGCTCTTACGGAAAAGACGTGCGCGGATTGAACCGTTTGCATCAGTTCAACAAGGTGGAAATCGTCTGCATCGACAAGCCCGAACATTCGTACCTGATGCTGCGCGAAATGGTAGAATATGTCCGTACGCTGGTCGGGAAGCTGGAATTGCCCTGGCGCATACTGCGTCTGTGCGGCGGCGACATGAGTTTTACTTCCGCCATCACATTTGATTTTGAAGTATATTCGGCCGCTCAGAAGCGATGGCTCGAAATCAGTTCGGTATCCAACTTCGAAAGCTATCAGGCCAACCGCCTGAAATGCCGTTACCGGACGGCGGAAGACAAAAAAATACGGCTTTGCCACACGCTTAACGGCAGCGCCCTGGCTCTTCCGCGTATCGTGGCCGCCCTGCTGGAAAACAACCAGACGCCCGACGGCATATGTATCCCCAAAGCGCTACATTCCTACACCGGATTCGAAATGATTACCTGAATTGTTTTCCCTTGGGTATCGGAAAACCATATAATTTATTATTTTTGTACCGGAAAAACATCAAATGCAAAAGGACATTGCTCAAATGTAGCAATTATTGGTGTCGTATCTGTCTTTTGCGTATGTGCGATTCTTTGTCTTTTGTCTTTGTAAAACGCGAATTATGACGCTAAACTATATTTGGATCGGCTTTATTGTCGTGGCTTTCTTTGTCGCTCTCTGCAAATTGATTTTCATGGGTGATACGGATATTTTTTCGCAAATCGTGCTGTCGACATTTGATTCGGCAAAGCTGGGTTTCGAGATTTCTGTCGGGCTGACGGGTGTGTTGTCTCTATGGCTGGGGTTGATGAAGATAGGAGAGAGGGCCGGTCTGGTCGGTTTGTTTGCGCGGATAGCTTCTCCCGTTTTTAGTAAGTTGTTTCCCGAACTGCCTAAAAATCACCCTGCTACCGGTTCTATTTTCATGAATTTTTCGGCAAATATGTTAGGTTTGGACAATGCCGCTACGCCTATCGGCCTGCAGGCGATGCAACAATTGCAGGAACTGAACCCGCATAAGGACAGGGCGAGCAATTCGATGATAATGTTTCTGTGTATTAATGCTTCGGGCTTGACGCTGGTGCCGATTACCATTATGATGTATCGTGCACAATTTGGAGCGGCGAATCCTGCGGACGTCTTCCTTCCGATACTTCTTTCTACGTTTGTTGCTACTCTGGTTGCGATTGTTTCGGTTTGTATTATGCAGAAAATCAATATTCTTCAGCGCAACTTGCTGTTGTTTTTCGGTCTGATTGCGCTTTTCATCGGCGGTTTGATGTGGATGTTTCGCCAAATGTCGAAAGAGGAGGTTGAATTATATTCGACGCTATTTGCCAATATTTTGTTGTTTACGATAATTTGCGGGTTTTTGGTTGCGGGTTTCGTGAAACGACTTAATGTGTATGACACATTTATCGAAGGCGCCAAAGAAGGATTTCAGACGGCAATTAAAATTATTCCTTATTTGGTGGCGATTTTTTTGGCGATAGGCGTTTTCCGTGCTTCGGGCGCGATGGATTTATTTATCGACGGCGTTCGAGCGCTTGTGTTGGCTGTCGGGTGGGATGCCGGTTTTGTAGAGGCTCTGCCTACGATGCTGATGAAGCCTTTGAGCGGCAGCAGTTCGCGCGGGATGATGCTTGATGCAATGAATACTTACGGCGTCGATTCGTTTGTCGGTCGTCTTTCATGCGTAGCGCAAGGTTCGGTTGATACGGTTTTTTATGTGGTGGCCGTTTATTTCGGAAGCGTTGCTATTCGTAATACGCGCTATACCATTCCATGCGGTTTGATAGCCGATCTTGCCGGGTCTGTTGCTGCGATTATTATGACATATTTGTTTTTTTTCAATACGGTTTGATTTATGGCAATAGGTTTTCATACAGACGGCACGGCGATGCCCGCATTCCGGAAAATGCCGGTAAAGCGATGGATTAAGTCCATTGTTGAGCGACATGGTAAAACGGTAGGTTTCATTACGTATGTGTTTTGTTCGGACGAAAAAATTCTTGGCATTAATACGGAATTTTTACGCCACGATTATTATACGGATATTATCACGTTTGATTATTCGGAGGAGAATGAAATTTCAGGCGATTTGTTTATCAGTCCGGATACCGTGCGCAGTAATTCGGAGAAATTCAACACCGCTTTTCAGGACGAATTGTTTCGTGTGATGATTCACGGCATCTTGCACTTGTGCGGATTTGGAGATAAAAGCGAAGCGGAACAGTTGCGTATGCGTGAAGCGGAAAATGCGGCTTTGCATCTGTATAAGGAGACGTTTAATTGATTTTTTTGAGTATAAATAATGAGATCAAACAGTAATACCAGCAGAGTTGTATTGATACATTTATCTTCTATATAAATGAATTTCAAGTACGATGTAATTGTAGTGGGAGGGGGTCATGCCGGATGCGAAGCTGCGGCTGCGGCTGCAAATCTGGGGTCGAAGACACTCCTTGTCACGATGGACATGAATAGGATTGCAGATATGAGTTGCAATCCGGCGGTTGGGGGTATTGCAAAAGGGCAAATTGTACGCGAAATTGATGCACTGGGCGGATATATGGGTATTGTGGCCGACCGGACGGCAATACAGTTCAGGATGTTGAATCTTAGTAAAGGCCCGGCTATGTGGAGTCCTCGTGCGCAAAGTGACCGTGTGAAGTTTATTTCTGCTTGGCGTCGTGTGTTGGAAAGTTTGCCGAATCTTTTTATTTGGCAGGATACGATGGTAGAGCTTTTGAATGGGCATGGTGCGGTGACAGGGATACGGACAGCTATGGGGGTGTCTTTTTTTGCAAAAGCGATTGTATTGACTAACGGGACTTTTCTCAACGGATTGCTTCATATCGGTGCAATTAAAATAAAGGGCGGACGTTTGGCCGAACCTGCTGTCGGCGGTTTGACGGAGCAGTTGTGCACTTTAGGATTTCGTTCCGGTCGGATGAAGACGGGTACGCCTGTGCGCATTGATGCCCGGAGCGTGTATTTCGATGAATTGGACGAGCAGCCGGGCGTAGATGATTTTCATAAATTCTCGTTTCTTGATATGGTTTCCCGTTCTTTGAAGCAGTTGAGTTGCCGGACACTTTATACCAACGAAGCATGTCATGAAATACTGCGCAGAGGCTTGTCCGAATCTCCGTTGTACAATGGTCAGATTCAAAGTATCGGGCCTCGTTATTGTCCGAGTATTGAAACTAAGATTGTTACTTTTGCCGACAAGACGCGCCATCAACTTTTCCTTGAACCGGAAGGGGAAGATACACAGGAATATTATCTTAACGGATTTTCTTCTTCATTGCCGCTGGAAATACAGTTGGAAGCATTGAAATGTATCCCTGCGTTCAGAGATGTAAGAATTTATCGTCCCGGATATGCGATAGAGTACGACTTTTTTGATCCGACCCAGCTTACACATACACTGGAAACAAAATTGGTGAGCAATCTTTTTTTTGCCGGACAAATTAACGGCACGACCGGTTATGAAGAAGCGGCAGGGCAGGGGATCATTGCGGGCATCAATGCGCATATCAATTCTCACGGCGGGGCGCCTTTTGTTCTCAAGCGCGATGAAGCATACATTGGTGTGTTGATTGACGATTTGGTGGTTAAAGGTGTAGACGAGCCATATCGGATGTTTACTTCGCGCGCGGAATACCGGATTTTACTTCGTCAGGACAATGCGGACATGCGATTAACGGAAAAATCTTATGCACTCGGACTTGCCTGCGCTTCTCGGCATCGGCTTCTCCGGGAAAAGAAAACGGCAATGCACGCACTGGCGGATTTTATAAAATCATATTCCGTGAAACCTTCGCAGATTAATGCTTTCCTCGAAAATTCGGGTACAACCTCTTTGGAGCATGGATGTAAATTGATTGATTTGATCGCCCGTCCGCAATTGTCGATTTTTAGACTTGCCGAAATATTGCCTGATTTCTCCGAGCAAATTTACAGATTCGCATCCGATACGCGGTTTGAGGAAATTATTGAAGCGGTAGAGATTTCCATTAAATATGCGGGCTATATTGAGCGCGAACAGCAAATTGCAAACAAAATATATCGTCTCGAAAACTTGTATATTAGAGACAGGTTTGATTACGACTCAATTCAATCGCTCTCGACAGAGGCAAGACAAAAACTGACGAGGATAAACCCCGAAACACTTGCACAGGCAAGCCGCATTCCGGGGATTTCTCCGAGCGACATTAATATACTCTTAATCCTTATGGGAAGATAAAAAACAAAACGTTTCACGTGGAACATGAAAAAATACAAAAGATGGATACTATACACGAGCATATAACTTCGATACTTTCGTCACTTCCGGATAAGCCGGGATGTTATCAGTATTTTGACGAAAAAGGTGTTATCATTTACATAGGAAAGGCGAAAAATTTGCGCCGAAGAATTTCGTCATATTTTCAAAAAGAGCATGAAAGTATCAAAACGCGCATGCTCGTCAAGCGGATATGTGACATCAAATATATCATAGTGGACACGGAAGAGGAGGCGTTGTTGTTGGAAAACAATCTTATCAAGCAGTATCGCCCGCGATACAACGTATTATTGAAGGACGACAAAACGTATCCGTCGATTGTGATTAAGAATGAATTGTTCCCGCGAATTTTCCAAACGCGAACTATTATAAAAGACGGCTCGCTTTATTTTGGACCGTATGCGTCTCCTCATATGGCCAAGGTGATGCTCCAGATGATAAAAAGTTTGTATCCGATACGCTCTTGCAAGTTTCCGATTTCGCAGGACACGATCAGAAGAGGTAAATACAAGGTTTGTCTCGACTATCATATTAAACGCTGCAAAGGACCTTGCGTCGGATTGCAGGATGAAGAAGAATATAATCGAAATATTTCGGAGATCAAGGAAATTCTAAGAGGGAACAGTTCCCGAATCAGTAGTGTGCTGATGAAAGAGATACAAGCGCTTGCGGCTGAAATGCGTTTCGAGGAAGCGAAGATATTAAAAGAAAAATACGATATAATTGAAAGCTTCCGCGCCCGTTCGACGGTTGTTTCGCCCACATTGGACGAAATTGATGTTTTTTCGTATGCAGAGCATGAACATTCGGTCTACATTAATTACATGCATATCAGCAACGGCGCTGTCGTTCAGGTCTACACTATCGAATATAAAAAGCGGTTGAATGAAACCCAAGAAGAATTGTTGGGATTGGGAATTGTAGAGTTGCGAAACCGTTTTAAAAGCACGGCGAGCGAAGTCATCGTGCCGTTTCTTCCCGATGTCGTTTCGGACAGAAATATCACGTTTATGATTCCGTATCGTGGAGAGAAAAAAAAGTTGCTCCATTTGTCAAGTATGAATGTAAAGCAATATAAAGCGGACAAACTGCAAAGAGAAGACAAACTTAATCCCGAAAAGCGAATAACACGTCTCCTTAAAATGATCCAGACGGATTTGCATTTGTCTTCATTGCCGACACATATTGAATGTTTCGACAATTCTAATATTCAAGGCACAAATCCTGTGGCGGCGTGCGTCGTTTTCAAAAAGGCAAAACCCTCTAAAAAAGACTATCGTCGGTTTCATATCAAGACGGTAGTAGGTCCTGATGATTTTGCCTCGATGGAAGAAGTCGTTACGCGGCGTTATACGAGACTGGTAAAAGAGAATGCACCGCTTCCGCAACTTATTGTTATCGACGGCGGAAAAGGGCAGTTGAATGTGGCGGCCGAAGTGTTGCGGAGGTTGGATTTGTCGGATAAAATCATGATTGTGGGATTGGCCAAACGTCTTGAAGAAATCTTTTTTCCGGGCGATCCGATTCCATTGGTGCTCGATAAAAACTCCGAGACGCTGAAAGTAATTCAACACCTGCGGGACGAGGCGCATCGTTTCGGAATCGCTTTCCATCGAAACCTTCGAAGCAAGAAACAAACGTATTCGAAAATCGACTCCATCAAGGGCATTGGAGAAAAAACAAAAGAGATTTTATTGAGGAAATATAAAAGCATAAAAAGGCTGCGTAGCGTCCCGTTTGAAGAATTAGCCGAATCTATCGGAGAAAAGAAAGCCAGATTACTGATCGAAGGATTAAATAAAACATAATTAGAAGTATGAGAGTAGTAATACAAAGAGTGCAATACGCTTTAGTAGTGATTGATGGGCACGTAAAATCGGAAATAAAGCAGGGATTGCTTGTGCTGGTCGGAATTGAAGATGCGGATAGCGACGAAGACATCGAATGGCTCGCAAAAAAGATTTGTAATCTGCGCATTTTTGACGATGAACACGGCGTAATGAATCGTTCGGCGCTGGACGAAAGTAAAGATATTTTAGTCGTGAGTCAGTTTACCCTTCATGCTTCCACAAAGAAAGGAAACCGTCCTTCGTATATTCGCGCTTCGAAGCCGGAAACAGCCATCCCGTTATATGCACGGTTTTGCGATGAAATCGGGTTGCAGTTGGGACATCCCGTGCAGACGGGCAAATTTGGCGCCGACATGAAGGTGCAGTTGTTGAATGACGGGCCTGTAACGATAGTGATGGATACGAAAAACAAGGAATAAAAATGGAAGAATTAACAATCAGACAGGCACAGGCACAAGTCGATGAGTGGATAAAAACGTACGGTGTGCGTTATTTCAACGAACTTACAAATACGGTTTTACTGATGGAAGAAGTCGGCGAACTGGCACGAATCATCGCACGGACCTATGGCGAGCAGTCTTTCAAAGAGAGCGACAAGGATTGCAGTCTTGCGGATGAAATGGCTGACGTACTTTGGGTACTTTTGTGTCTGGCTAATCAGATGGGAGTCGATCTCAACGTTGCATTTAAGGATAACATGCGCAAAAAAACCGAGCGCGATAAGGAACGACATCTTCAAAACAATAAATTATAACTGTTATGGCCGAACAAAACAAATACCAGGCAGCTTTCCGACGCTTTGATGCGGCGGAATCCGATCAAATCATCGCAAAAAAAGTGCGGAATATTCGTGGCGCACATTTTGCGGAAAATTTCACATCCGAAACGCTGTCGCGCATTTACGGATGTATCGACCTGACCTCTTTAAATGTGACGGACACGAAGGCGAGTGTCCGTGATTTGGTGGAGTCTGTGAATAAAGCAAAGGATGTCGACCCCACACTCCCGCACATCGCGGCGATTTGCACATATCCGGTTTTCGTAGAGACCGTAAAGCAGTCGCTCTTGGTGAAGGAAGTGAAGATTGTATCGGTAGCTGCAGGATTTCCGTCCGCGCAGACTTTTGCGGAAATAAAAGTAGCCGAAACGGCAATGGCGGTAATGGCCGGAGCCGATGAAATAGATGTAATGATGAATTTGGGATATTTTCAGGAAGAAGCGTTTGAAGAATCGGCGGACGAATTGGCCGAGATAAAAGACAGTTGTCGCCACGCGAAACTCAAGGTGATTCTGGAAACAGGCGCCTTGGTCACACCGGAAAATATCAGGCGTGCGGCGATTTTAGCGTTGTATTCCGGAGCCGGTTTCATTAAAACCTCGACCGGGAAAGACTGTCCCGGCGCTACACCCGAGGCAGTATACGTAATGTGTAAAGTGATCAAACAATACGCCGCATTGTCCGGACGCAAAGCAGGAATCAAAATTTCGGGCGGTATTCGTACGGCCGAAGACGCAGTGCTTTATTACACGCTTGTGAAAGAATTGTTGGGCGAAGACTGGCTTAACAGCAATCTTTTCCGTATCGGAGCAAGCCGACTGGCCGCCGACATTGCAAAGCGGACAGTAAGGTAACGTGAGTTCGACCTGAGAAAAAAGCAAAAAAGCAGCGTATTGACACGATTATTAATCGGCAGGATTGCCGTCAAGCGCCTTGATATATCGGACACAATCCCTCAATCGACCGAAAGCCGCAATCTTCATGTTCGGACGGGATTCCATCCGTTCGTGCGACGCGGCAATCCCGGCCAGTCAGCAGTGGATTAATCTTTGTTTCACCTCACCGGCGCTTCGGCCAAGCAAAGCTTGGGCGAGCTCTGCCTCTCCTGCAAACAGGAGAGGCAAAGGGGGGAGGAAGAGAGAGGGGAAATTAGAAAAGGCTTTCCAGCTTGAGCTGGAAAGCCTTTCTTCGTTCCACGTGAAACGTCACCAATAGATGTTGCCCCTTGGAGCATCATGCATGAGTATCTTCTCTACATGTTTTTTAGCAACTCTTATGATAATGCCAGATTCTTTAGAAAATATTAAATCATTTTCATCTGCGGTACATACGTAACTGTCTGAAAATGAATTAAATGGACCATTTTTTCCATATATCTGTAAATAACGGGAGTAATTAACCGGTTCTCCACGAATAGATGGATTAACATACCCATATGTTCTTTTTTCTATTTTTAAAGTTACTATCTTATCTAAACCAACTAACTGAGACTGAAAAGAGTCCTTGATGTTTAAGTTCTCTTTCCACGTCATCTCGAAACCTTCGTCTAGGCAGAAAGCAGCCTCACCTCCCTTCCTTTGGACAATCAAATAGTCCCGCAACGGGGTGATGTGTATTGGAGGGTATTCAAAGCTGATAATGTTTCCAATGTATTCCCCTTGGACTGTATTAACAAATCCATATTGCCATCCAGTATCTCCCCAATTTTTGACTGAGTCCAAAATAAATGTTTTGGATATCCGAATGCTATAACTGCCATCAGGGTAGGTTACCCTAAACCCATCACTTATCTGGCTCGATGCGGCGATTGCCGAAAAGAGCAACATTACTAAAAATAATACTTTTGTTTTCATGTTTTCAATATTGGCAGGTTTTATTTTTTTACGGCCTTTACGGCTTTAAGTCCGGCTTTTACGATACACAGTCCGGTCGGCGCCGGAACAGATACTTTCGCTCCGGATTCATATCCGCTTTTTATGAGTTGTCCCGAGATGCCGTAAACCGCGTAATGGCCTACTTCTCCTCCGGGATTCTCGATTACCAGTGCGGCGCCGTCGTCATAGACGCGCCATTCGCCGGCCGCCTCCACCGGCCGGACGTCCGTGCCTGTGCCGCGCGTGCGCCGTTCGACCGTAAACGGCAGCGCTTCGGCCAGGGGATAAGCATACTTCGAGCCATTGTGAAGCTCAAATATCCAATTTGAGTTCTCAATAAACTGCACCTTGACGGCAGATGGCGAAAAGGCTGCCAGCTCACCGCTCATCGTCTTGACGATGATGTAGCGTTGCAACTCATTCTGTGGGGTTGCATTTACTCCGGCGATAAAAAGCGTCGCCGTGCCGCTCTGCACAAAACCTGCCGCGCAAAACAGCGGCAGGACAAAAAGTAAAGTAAATTTCTTCATGTTCATTTTAATTTTAAATTTTCTAATTCTAAATTCCATATCCGTTTAAATTTCAATTTCAATTTCCGAAAACCCGGCGCGGTACGGCCCTTACGCCGTCCGCACCGGAAATGTGTTCGGACGAGATGCTATCTCGTCTGTGCTGTTTCGCGGGATTACGTCCCGCGCAGGCGACGGATTGAATCCGTCGGGATAGAGGGGTCGAGATGTGAATTTCGCCCCCACATCGGGGTCGAGGTGTGCGCCTCGCCCCAATCCATCATTCTCTTCACGGAATCACTGCGTCCATGATTTCGCTCCAGGGGCCTTTCGCGCCGCGGGTGTTTTCCCAGCGGAGGGCGAAGTACAGCCGTCGTCCGCGCTGGTCGCCTTCAAAAGAGAGGCGAAACGGCGAGGCGGTGTCGAAGGAGCTGTGGACAAGCTGCGACCAGTTGACGGGCGGCTCGTCGAGCACTCCCCAGCCGATCTCGGCCCCGTGCACTCC
>JAISNP010000026.1 GCA_031276175.1 Tannerella sp. | reverse complement strand
CTCAAGTTCGCGCCGTGCGGACTTGAGTTCCTGCGACGCGTACTCAAGTTCGCGCCGTGCGGACTTGAGGCCCTGCGACGCGTACTCAAGTTCGCGCGGTGCGGAGTTGAGTGCCTGCGACGCGTACTCGAGTTCGAGCGGTGCGGACTTGAGTACCTGCGACGCGTACTCAAGTTCGCGCGAAGCGGACTTGAGTTCCTGCGACGCGTACTCAAGTTCGCGCGATGCGGACTTGAGTCCCTGCGATGCGGACTTGAGTCCCTGCGGCTCGGAGTTAAGCCGTAATGATATATTTTTGTTAAATTCTTCCGCCAGTCTCGTCCCCCGCCGGTTTTCGGCGCGGTTGCGCTGTAAAACCGCGCCGCAGGCGGCATAATTCGAAACAGTTTATTACTTTTGCCGGATAAAACGGATTTTATGAAAAAGAATGACTGGAAAGCGCGTCTGGGGGTTACGTATTCCACAAACCCCGATTATCGGTATCGCACGGAAGAAGGCGCGGAAGGCGACGCCGCCCTTCCGCGCGAAAAACAGATGCTGCGCGTTTCAATAGACAAGCGTCGCCGCGGCGGGAAAACGGTGACGCTCGTTACCGGATTCAGCGGCGCCGACGACGATTTGCAAACCCTCGGACGGTTGCTGAAAACCGGATGCGCTTCGGGCGGCTCGGTCAAAGACGGCGAAATCATCATCCAGGGCGATTGCCGGCAAAAAGCGCTGGAGCTGCTCCGGCGTGAAGGCTACGCCAAAAGCCGTATCGTATGAACCTCGCTGCCGCACAATAAAACACTGCCCCATATGCTCACCATCTACCGCGCATCCGCCGGAACAGGCAAAACGCACACGCTGACGGGCGAATATCTCCGCCTGCTCTTCAAAGGCGCCGACCGGCATTCGCACATCCTCTCCGTTACCTTCACCAACAAGGCGACGGAAGAAATGAAAAGCCGCATCCTGAAAGAATTGCATCTCATTGCGTCGGGACGGCGCTCGTCGTACCTGCCGCAACTGGCCGAAGAATGCGGCCGGACGGAGGAGCAGATCCGCCGTCAGGCAAAGCAGATCCTGATACGCGTGCTGCACGACTATTCCGCCTTCAATATCAGCACCATCGACCACTTCTTTCAGCAGGTCATGCGCGCCTTCGTCCGCGAACTCGGCCTGCAGGGCAATTACCGCATCGAAATGGATGTGGAAGCCGTCCTGCACGAATCGATCGACAACCTCCTCGCCGGGCTGGACCGTCCCGAAAACAAAGACCTCCTCGGATGGCTCCTGCGCTTCAGCGAAGACAGGGTAGAACGCGGCGAAAACTGGGACATACGCCGGGAAGTCATGCGGCTGGGCTACGAACTGTTCAAAGAAAAATACAAAACGTCGAGCGAAGACATCGGAAAAGACATCGAAGACAAACAGTCGCTCGGCGAATACCGGAACATGCTTTGGGGCATCATCCGCTCCACCGAGGCCGAAGCGCGGCGGCTGGGCGAACAGGCGCTGGCCGTCATGTCGCGCCATGCGCTGACCCCGTCCGACTTCAAAGGCGGCAGTCGCTCGCCGCTGCATCTGTTCGCACGCCTCTCCGAAGGCGTGATGAGCGAACCTTCCGCCGCGTTCGCCGCGCTTGCCGAAAACGAAGACGCACGCTACGCCAAAACAGCGCCGCCGCACAGGCGCGCCGCTATCGACGAAGCGTTTCGCGACGGACTGGACGACTGCGTCCGGCGCACAGTACGGTTTTTCGACAACCTCACCCATTACCGCACCGCACGCGAAACCACGCGGTTTTACTACACGCTGGGTATCCTCAACGACATCTCGCGCAGAATAAAAGCGCATATGGAAGAACGAAACGCCATGCTCATCGCCGACACGACCGACTTGCTGAACAAAATCGTCGACGGCAGCGACGTCCCCTTTATCTACGAAAAAACCGGCACGCGCATCGACCATTACATGATCGACGAATTTCAGGACACAAGCGAAATGCAGTGGCGCAACTTCCGCCCGCTTATCGACGAAAGCCTTTCATGCGGCCACGACAACCTGATTGTAGGCGACGTAAAGCAAAGCATCTACCGCTTCCGCAACTCGGACTGGACGCTGCTGGACGAACAGGTCGGAAAAGATTTCCCCGAAAACGCAAGAACCGAAAAAACGCTGACCGACAACTGGCGCAGCCACCGCCTCATCGTCGAGTTCAACAACGCCTTTTTCACCGTCGCCCCGCAACTGCTCCGGCAATACTTCATCGACGGAACGGACAAATCGGCGCTCGACGACGCGACACGCGACGCGCTCGCTTCGAAAATCGTCTCGGCATACGCAAAAAGCGCGCAGCACGTATCGCCGCCCTTCCGCGACAAAGACGGACATGTGCGAATTGAATTTCTGTCCGACGGCGACGAATCGGACTGGAAAGAAGAAGCCCTGTCGCGCTTGCCGCACCTCATCGCACAACTGCAGGACAAAGGATATGCCCTGCGCGACATAGCCGTGCTTGTGCGCACCCGGGCCGAAGGCGCGGCGGTGGCCGACACGCTGCTCGCCTGCAAGGAAACACATGCGGATTCGCCCTGCGGATACGACATTATATCCGAAGATGCGCTGATTATCGGCAATTCCTCCGCCGCCCGCTTCCTCGTGGCAGTGATGCAGTATGTAAACCGCCCCGACGACGCCGTCCTGCGCAAGTTTGCACACATGCAGCGCATCGCGCTGCGCCTCGGACGCAATCCCGCATCCGCCGATTCCCCGACCGGCGCCCCGACAAGCCCGCACTTCCCCGCCGAAATCCTCTCGGAACTCAAGCGACTGTCGCACCGCTCATTCTACGAAATGGCGGAAGGCATATACCGCCTGTTCGAACAGGAAATTCCCGAACAGGAACAAATCTTCGTGCAGTCCTTCCTCGATCTGGTTTCCGAATATACCGTCAAAGAACCTGCCGACATCGACAAATTCCTGCACTGGTGGAAAGACACGGGTTGCCGCACAAAAATAACCACCCCCGACACGCAAAACGCCATCCGCATCCTCACAATCCACAAATCGAAAGGATTGGGATTCAAAGCCGTCATCATACCGTTTGCCGACTGGGAAATCGAACCGAAGAGCGGTACGATATTTTGGTGCAGCCCCCGTGAAGCGCCCTTCAACCGTTTGCACCTGACTCCCGTAGCCTATTCCAAAGCGCTCGCCGGGACAATCTTTGCCGAAAACTACTATCACGAAAAACTGTATGCCTGCATCGACAGCCTGAATGCGCTGTACGTAGCCTTTACCCGGGCAAAAGAAGAATTAATCATCTACGCGCCCGGCGCCGAAGCAAAACGCACGAAACAAATCTCCGCGCTGATTCGCGACGCCGTACAAACGAAAAGAAGCGTCGGCAACCTCCCCGCCGGCGAACCGCTCGGCGACCTGTACGAAGGATTCCGCCCGGACGAAGCCCTGTTTGAATGGGGCGACTGCCGGCAGACCGGAACCGACGGCGACGATTCGCCGCAAGAAATCCCCATGAAGCATATTCCGTCCATCCTGCCCGACAAGCGCATCCGTCTGCGCCTGCATCGCAAAGGCGGATTCTTCGAAGACCGGCGACGCCGCTACGGAATACTGATGCACGACATCCTGAGCCGCATCCGCGAAAAAACCGACATACCGGCAGCCGTAGAATCAAAAAAAGCGGAAGGAGAACTCAACAGCGAAGAAGCGACGGAGTTGACATCCCGCCTCGAAAGGCTGTTGGACGGCGACAGGGTGAAAAAATGGTTCGACGGCTCGATGCCCGCAATGAACGAAACGGAAATACTGTTCGGCAACGGCAAATCGCGTCGTCCCGACCGCATCATGATCGACGGCGACAGGGCGACGATTGTCGACTACAAGTTCGGCGAACAAAAAGATGCGCGCCACAAGCAGCAAATCAGGAAATACGCCTCGCTCATACACGAGATTGGTTATCAGACCGTAACCGGATATGTCTGGTATGTCGAAACGGACGAAATCGAAGAAGTCTGTTCCCAAACATTAAATTATTCGGCAAAAAAGCCTACTTTTGTGCCGTAATAAAAAGAAAATGAAAGTTCATAGAGAAGGAACGGGCGTATTACTCATGTTGTTTACCTTTTTGTTTATCGTGAATTTATCGGTTTTTTATACGATCGGCAAAGGGCTGCTTTTCTATATTGTTATCATTCTGTCCGCCTTTCTGTTCCTGCTGGTGCTGAATTTTTTCAGAAGCCCGTCGCGCCGTTTCCCCTACGATTCCGAAGGGCTGGTGATTGCGCCTGCCGACGGCACCATCGTCGCGATTGAAGAAGTGACGGAAAATGAGTATTTTCACGAAAAGCGGCTGCAGGTTTCGATATTCATGTCTATTTTCAACGTACATGCCAACTGGTTTCCCGTCAACGGTACGGTGAAACATGTGTCGCACCGGCACGGGCGTTTCAAGGCAGCATACCTGCCCAAAAGCAGCGTGGAAAACGAGCGCTCGACCATCGTCATCACCACACCCTACAATGTGGACGTACTGACGCGGCAGATTGCAGGCGCCATGGCGCGGCGGGTAGTCACTTATGCCAAATGTAACGAACGCTGTCATGTGGACGAACAGATGGGATTTATCAAGTTCGGTTCGCGTGTAGACACGTTCCTCCCCGTCGGAACGGAAATACTGGTCGAGATGGATCAGAAAGTAATCGGCAATCAGACGCCGATTGCACGCTTGCGGAAAATCAATTATAAATAAATGATATGCCGAAACGGGCGAATATACGGAAACACATACCCAATATGCTGACATGCTGTAATCTGGCTGTCGGATTTTATGCTTGCATACTCGCATTGAACGGCAATTACGCAGGCGCGATGATTGCGATTCTCCTCGCCGCCGTATTTGATTTTGCAGACGGACTGGCAGCCCGTTTGCTGAAAGTATGCAGCGAGACGGGAAAAGATCTCGATTCGCTTGCCGATGTCGTCAGTTTCGGAATGGCTCCCGGAATGATTCTGTTCGATTTCATCGACCGAATGCAGCATGAAGTGTCCTGGCCTCATCCGTTTTTGGGAAAAATGTGTCTTGTCGGAGCTTTTGCCGTACCTGTTTTCTCGGCGCTACGTCTGGCGATGTTCAATAATGATACGCGGCAGGGGACGTCTTTCATCGGTTTGCCTGTCCCTGCACATGCCGTTTTATGGAGTTCCCTTGTCAATGCGGTATCTCCGTCGTTCGCCGAAACAGGCTTTTGCGCAGGATTATCACTTCATCGTTTCTCGATTTGGGAAGCAGGTGTTCCCTTGCCGCTTGTGCTTGCCGTTGTGGCTATATCTGCGATCGGGACGTCGTTGTTGCTCGTTTCCCCGATTCCGATGTTTTCGCTGAAAATGTCGTCGCTGAAGTATAAAGGAAACGAAAGCAGATACCTGACAATCTGTTTATCAGTTGTTCTCGTTGCATGTTTCGGCATATTGGGTCTCACGTTGACTATTCTGAGTTACATGCTGTTGTCCATTTTTAACAGGCAAAGCGAATAAAAATGTTTATCTTTGCGACACGAACATAACAGCAACAACATATGCCTGTTTAATAATGATTATTATGATCCGATTTTTGGTGGTTATTCTCTTGATTGGTTTTGTCCTGACATATTTGCTCGGATTCTCGATTTTCCGTTCATTCAAGTCGTTTTTTTTGCCCGACGACAGAAACGGAGCGAAGCAGCGTCCGTCCTCCCGCGACAACCGGCAGCAAAAAAACCATAATAATACACGTCAAAAAAAACACACAAAAGTCATCCGCGAAGATGAAGGGGAATATGTTGATTACGAGGAGATAAAATAAAAAGAAAATGGCGTTTTATTAATTCTTTTCCCCCTGATTAAAAAAATGATACCTGCATACCGGATTATGTATTATCTTTGCTCGCCGAAATCATAATATAAGAATGGATAAAGTAAGTTATGCGCTGGGCTTGAGCATTGGGAACAACTTCCTGAGTTCCGGCATCAAAGAGTTGAACACGAAAGATTTTCTGAAAGGACTGAGTGATGTTTTTTCCGGAAACGAAACGGAAATCAGCTATGATGAGGCGCAAAAAGTGATTAATGAATACTTTTCAAAATTGCAGGCGCAAAAAAAAGAAATAAACAAACTGGCGGGAGAAGAATTTCTCCGCATCAACCGCGAGAAAGCCGGCGTGACCGAGTTGCCGAGCGGTTTGCAATACGAAATACTGAAGCAGGGGAGCGGTGCGAAGCCCAAAATGTCGGACAAGGTGAAATGTCACTATCACGGTACATTAATTAATGGAGTCGTATTCGACAGTTCCGTCCGGCGCGGCGAATCTGCCGCATTTGGCGTATCGCAAGTCATAGCCGGATGGACGGAAGCCCTGCAACTGATGCCGGTCGGATCGAAATGGCGGTTGTTCATCCCTTCGCAACTGGCTTACGGCGAAAAAGGTGCGGGTGAAATGATTGAGCCGAACAGTACATTAGTATTCGAAGTTGAATTGCTGGATATTATATAATGAACAAATAATAATTTTAAAACAGAGAAAATGAAAAAAATCAGTGTATTAATGAGTGCCGCAGCAACCGTCTTGATAGTTGCTTCCTGTAACCAGTCATCCGTATCGCCGAATGTGAGTTTGACTAACTCCCTTGACAGCGTAAGTTATTCCATCGGTGTGAACTTCGGTTCCGGATTGCGTGAAAGCCTGAAAACCCTTCCGGGGGGAACTGCCAATTTGAATGCCGTAATTGCCGGATTTGTTTCGGCAATCAAAAACGATTCTTCTTCATTGAAGATCGAAGAACAGGTTGCCATGGCGTATGTAAATCAATATATCACGAATGAGCAAGCCAGAGTATCCGAAACAACCAAAGCGGAAGGCGACGCATTTTTGGAAGCGAACAAAACCAGAGACGGCGTAATCACGACCGAGAGCGGCCTGCAATACAAAGTACTGACCGAAGGAACGGGCATCAAACCCGCCATTGACGATCAGGTAAAAGTGCATTACACGGGGAAATTGCTGGACGGCACCGTGTTCGACAGTTCGGTAGAACGCGGCGAGCCGTTTACAACCGGATTGACCGGCGTAATAACGGGCTGGACGGAAATCCTGCAAATCATGCCTGCCGGTTCGAAATATCAGGTCTGGATTCCTTCCGGCCTGGGCTACGGTGCGCAAGGCGCAGGACAGCTGATTAAACCGAACAGTGTGCTCGAATTTGAAATCGAATTGCTCGAAGTGATACAAAGCGAAAATAAATAACCTTTGTCCGAACAGGCCAAATCGACAATCATGTCCGGAAACACATGGTTGTCGATTTTTTTGGATTATACGGAAATAACACAAAACAATCAATAACAGATAATGAAAAAAATCATTGTACCATTCATGGCCGTCGTACTCACGGCAGGCGTTATGTCATGCGTCACAAGCCGTAAAGCGGCTACCGAAGACTCGGCGGCCGGTCAAACCGTCTTGTTGAAATCTCTGTCCGATTCGGTAAGTTATGCCATCGGCGTCAATTACGGCGCTGCATTGAATAGAAACATGAAGACGTTCCCCGGCGGAGAATACAGTCTGGACGCCCTTGCCGAAGGGTTTGCCAAATCCATCAAAGAAGATTCCGCCGCACTGGCGATAGCGCCCGAAGCCACGGAGCAACTCATCCAGTCATATTTGCAGAATATTATGCAGAAAGAAGCTGAAGCCGAAAACGCGCGCGGCGAAGCTTTTCTCGCCGAAAACAAAACGAAGGACGGCGTCATCACGACCGAAAGCGGATTGCAATATAAGGTGTTGACCCAGGGCGAGGGAAGAATCCCCACAGCCGAAAGTCAGGTGAAAGTACATTACACGGGCAAATTGCTGGACGGCACGGTTTTCGACAGTTCCGTCGCACGCGGCGAGCCGACTACTTTCGAAGTGACGCAGGTAATCGGCGGCTGGACGGAAATCCTGCAACGGATGCCGGTCGGTTCGAAATATCAAGTCTGGATTCCTTCCGACCTGGCTTACGGGCCACGAGGCGCAGGACAGCAGATTAAACCGAACAGTGTGCTCGAATTTGAAATCGAACTGATTGATATTGTAGAATAAATCATATGCCGGAAATTCACCCGGGAAAACAATTTACATGTAATTATTATTTTTTATTGCCCTATATGGCGACAGTGCATAGAAATTATATGTACTTTTGCCATCAGTTTTATAAACTAACAAATGGAAAAAGCAGAAAAAATAGACAGATTAGACCGGCAGATACTTGGTATCATTTCCAAAAATGCCCGGATGCCATTCAAAGATGTGGCTGAGATTTGTGGCGTATCGCGTGCAGCCATTCATCAACGTGTACAACGCATGATGGAGATGAATGTGATTCTCGGTTCGGGGTATCACATTAACCCGAAGATTCTGGGGTATGAAACATGTACTTACATCGGCGTCAAGCTGGAGCGAAGCGCAATGTACGAAAGCGTAGTCCCCGAATTTGAAAAAATCACGGAAATTGTGGAAATCAATTTTACGACCGGACCGTATACCATGATGATTAAACTGTATGCCAGAAACAACGAACACCTTATGGAACTGCTGAACGGCAAAATCCAGCAGGTAGAAGGTGTAACGGAAACGGAAACGCTTATCTCGCTTCGTGAAAGCCTGAAAAGAGAAATCCCGTTTTCCCTGTAAAAAGGAGTGTTCCCCGAAAAAACAATGAAAAAGTGAAGGCGCGCAAACCACGCGCCTTCATTCCCGGAATATTACAACGACAAAAGCCGTTCCTTCCGCTTCTCCTCTTATGAATTTTAATTTTGTGTCGCAATTGCGCAAAATGCGTAAGTGCGGACATCAGTGATTCGACGATGCCCTGGATTGTATGATGCGGGAATTGGGCGGCACGCTGTGCGTCAGCCAGACGTTTCCGCCGATAACGGAATCATGACCGATGGTGATGCGTCCCAAAATCGTGGAATTGGAATATATAACGACGTTATTTTCTATTACGGGATGACGCGGCACATTCAGCGGATTGCCGCGCTCGTCGAAAGTGAAACTCCTGGCTCCGAGAGTAACGCCCTGATAAAGATGCACCTTATTGCCGATTATACAAGTCTCGCCGATCACGACGCCGGTGCCGTGGTCAATACTGAAAAACTCGCCGATTTGCGCGCCGGGATGAATATCAATCCCGATTGCCGAATGTGCCGATTCCGTAATAATGCGGGGGATAACAGGTATGCCGAGCCGCAGCAACTCATGGGCTATACGATAGTGAATCATTGCCTGAATGCTCGGATAACACAAAATTACTTCGCCGTGACTGTGGGCGGCAGGATCGTTGTCATACATGGCTTTGACGTCGGTATACAGCAGCCGCTTGATTTCGGGCAGCCGTTCCGTAAACGCCAGCGCCAGTTGCGGCGCATCGGCTTCCGTTTTCCCTTCAGCCTGTTCCGAGAAAAAATGAAGCCCGTGGGCAATCTGTTCTTTCAACAATCCGTTCAGTTCGACGAGCGACACATACACATCATTCTTCGATTCATTATAATATCCGGGAAACACAATTTCTTTCACAAGGTCGACAAATTGCTTTAAACGCGGCAGATTCGGCGAAATGCGTCCTTCCTTCATCCGGACGCATACCGTTTCGTCCCGGTGGTTTTGCAGGATACGCTCCGTTTCGAGCAATATGCACTTTTCCAAATTATTCATTATTTCATCATTAAATTGTTTATATGTCAGGTTTAATCGCGCAACGGTAACATGCCGGTAAAAATCACGAAGAAAGAAGAATATGATTCAATAGATGCAATCTCCCCCTTTATTTCGGATAAGATTTCGCTTCATGTCGTGTTTGCGTATCACAAATACTTTTGTCTTGCAAAGATACGCGATTTCGACGGCATTGCGATTTTGCCGGACTAATATTTTTCATCGCCCTGCAATCCGCGTCATCCGCGTGCCGGGATTGAGTTCGATTTCGATCAGATTATTCAATTTATGCTACCTTTGTACCGCAAAATATTATTAATAATCACGATGATGCACGATAAAGAAAACGCAATTGCCCCTAAAGCAAAACTGTTTAAGATAATGATACCCAATGATTCAAACATAGAAACAAATTTACTTGTATCGGGCGATTATTCATATTAGAAATCATGGAATACTTCCCTTCCGCACATAATCGCCCTCTCTTTCCGCTTCGCCTTCCATAATCATTGCCTGCCCTTTTATTCTCATTGCTGCCATTTTGTCGCAAAAAGCGAGGACGTTGTCGCAAAAAGCGAGGAATTTCTTGCTCGGAGCAAGGAATTCCTCGCTCGGAGCAAGGATGTTCTTGCTCGGAGCAAGGAAATCCTCACTCGGAGCAAGGATATTCTCGCTCGGAGCAAGGAAATCCTCGCTCTGAGCAAGGAAATCCTCGCTCTGAGCAAGAATGTTGTCGCAAAAAGCAAGGAATTTCTCGCTCGGAGCAAGGATGACCTCGCTCGGAGCAAGGAATTTCTTGCCTAAAGCATAAATATTATCGTAAAAAGCAAATAAATCGAAACACGGAGCATGGACTGCGTTTTCGTAAACAAGAAAACTTAAGCGCATAGAATAAAAATCTCCGCTCGCGGCATCAATGCTGATGTTTCGGGCGGAGATTATGTCGATTTTAGCCGTCATTTCGGCTTTCGGCGCAGTCTATTCTTCCTGTTTATGCTTCATTCTTGGGAAACGAGCCTTAAGTTCGCTGTAAATTTCCTTGGCGCCGGGTATATTTTGCTCGGCGGCGGCTTTCACGGCGTTATAGAATATGAGTGCAGCCTTATAGGCTTCACTTCCGGCGATCATTACGGTGTCGTCGATGTTATCAAACAGCTGTCTGGCGGAGATGTGCACGGTACGCAGGCCGATGGCGTCGGCCATATCGATATCGAAATCTTTTATGTTGAGATACGACGGACATAACTGCGGATAGCGGCGAGCATATTCGAGCGCTTTTTCGACAAAACTGAGCGTCTTGTTGCCCATTTTCGG
>JAISNP010000014.1 GCA_031276175.1 Tannerella sp. | reverse complement strand
TTAAGACGCGTAAGGTGGTATTTAATCCGGGCGTCGACCTCAAGGAAACGCTTAACAACTTGAAGTTCGAAAAGAAAAAAAGTGATGCGCGGATTCCTGAAAAGAAGTAACCATTTCACACGAAAAGGTTATCCCTCTCGATCAAAAGGGTTATCCTTCTTACACAAAAAGGTTAACCCTTTTATCTTTTGCCTTCCGCTATGCGTAGGGGAAAGAAACGAGGGGATGTAACATGCGGCAAGCGGATTGAAATCACGGACAGCAGACAGTATGCGAATTAGTTACACATTTTTCAAAAAAACAGACATGGGTTTTCTTTTCTTCTGTCTTCCTGTCCGTCAGCTGAAGCAGACGGCAATGAAGGGGAATTGGGCTGAAGCCCGCGGGGACGGGATACCATTCCGTCCCGGTTGTTCCGACGGATTATATCTGTTTGCGGATGTCCGTGCGTGGGCGTTGTATATGTTTGTGAAAGAGATGGAATCTCACGGGGATAGACCGAACGAGATAGAATCTTGTCGGAACAAACTGCTCTGCTCACGGGTTTTAGCCCAATTCCCTTTTATTGCCGTCTACTTCAGCTGATGGGAGAAGGGGGGGGGGAAATTCCCCCGCGTTGCAACTTCGAGCTGACGAAGCAGATCCGGACAGCGCAATTGTGTATTCCCAAACCGGGGAAAAGACAGAGAAGCATGTATATCTTCCCGGCGATAACTACGGAAAGTATGAATGGGCGAACGGGGCATGGATATTATCGGATACCATACCGAATACGTGGTATTTCAGCGGGGCGAGATACGACAAAGAAGTATTTAATGTGTCGCCAACAAAAGTTTCGTATGAAATAGACGATTGGAGAGCGGTTCGCTATCCTACGATAAACGGCGCTCTTGTCGATATATATACCGTCAATGAAACCTTTGAGCCGAATTATGATGCAAATGGGAATTTGAAGTCTCTCAAGGTAATATATACCGCCTATCCGGGATATTGGGAAGAATATATCGTCACATACAATGCCGAAAACAAACCCGTAACCATTGAAAAACGAGACTTGTATGGCAAGTTGCTCTACGAAGTGAATTACGAATATAATGATTTCCGTCGCCTGTGCGGGATGGAATCCGTCCGACAAATTAAAGACAGACAGACGGAAGGAACATGCTACTGAATCAGCGACGAAAAGGGTTTATCAGCCGCTTATTTTAACGCTTAAGTTAGAGGACATTGGGGTATTGAACATCATTTGCACCGGCATTCGGACGTTACTTTCCGGGAAGATAACTGCCGGGCAAGGACAGGCAAAGCGCCCGAAAATCTTGCCGCATTGAGAAAACTTGCCCTGCAAATCATCAGTGAACAGAACGACAAGTTAAACATGAAAAAAAGAAGACTCAGGGCGGCTTACGATACGGAATATCTAAAAAGGTTGATTACGTAATTTCGTGCGGTTGCCCTGCTAAAAAGCTATCCCCATCTTCCCCGTACAAAAAAATGACTATCTTTGCCGCATATTTATAATGCGCAGACACGGTTGATTGATGAAAACGAACTACTTTGATGGATATACGGGAATCCGTGTAGGAGACGGTCAATCTTACTATGACATTCTTCTGCTCGCCGTCATTCTCCTAATCGCTCTGTTCGCCTTCACTTTCAGATATTACTATCCGCTATTCGTCAAGATGTGGCGAGACCTGATTTCGCTCAAAGAACGCCGTAGCATTTTTGATACGGACATTCGGAAAAGCCTGCTGCTCGAAGTCTTCATGCAGTTTCAGGGCATTTTTCTGGTTGCGGTTTTCTGTTTTGTAATATATTATCACCATATGGGGAAAACGTATTCGGAACTAAAACCCGACTTCGTCTTCCTATCCGCCATTTTCGCCCTTATCGGAGTGTACTTTTTATTCAAACGGCTATTGTATTTCATCTATGGACACCTTTTCAATGAAAAAAACGAGTACAGACTTTGGGCAATGAGTTACGATACGATATTTTACATCTGGGAACTGCTTTTATACATACCCGTACTGTTGATAATATTTGACCGCACACATATAGTTGCCGCATCCGTTTTTTTCCTGATTAGTTACATTTTGTTTCGAATTGCAGTTATTTATATAACATTTCGCATATTTTACCACAAAAAAACGGGATTTTTATATTTAAGTTTGTACCTTTGCACCCAAGAAATTATACCTCTGTTATTTTTGTACGAAGGTTTTAAATATTTGCATAACATTATTCAGATGAGTACTTTATGGCACTGAGTATTAAAAAACTACTGGTCTCGCAACCCAAGCCTGCTTCGGGAAAGTCTCCATACTTTTACATTGCGGAAAAATACGGCATGGAAATAGATTTCCGTCCGTTTATCAAGATTGAACCCTTGACAGCTAAAGAATTTAGACAACAGCGAATTTCTATTCTGGATTATACCGCCATCGTTTTTACGTCCCGTACAGCAATCGACCATTTCTTCCACTTGTGCGAAGAAATGAGAGTAACTATCCCGGAAACAATGAAATATTTCTGCATGACGGAAACCATTGCCGTTTATTTGCAAAAATATATCATCTACCGGAAAAGAAAAATCTTTTACGGTCAGACCGGAAAGCCGGAAGATCTGGCAGCCCTCATAACCAAACATCCGAAGGAGAAGTACCTCATGCCGGTGTCCGACGTACACAAAGACGATTTGATGGGTCTTTTGAATACGAAAAAAATACAGTATAAAACCACCGTGATGTACCGTACCGTATCCACCGAATTTTCCAAAGACGAGAAGTTCGACTACGACATGCTTCTCTTCTTCAGTCCTGCGGGCATCTCTTCCCTGCTGAAAAATTTCCCCGATTTCAGGCAGGAAAACATCAAAATCGGATGCTTCGGTCCGTCTACCGCCAAGGCCGCGCTTGATGCCGGACTTCGGCTCGACGTAGAAGCGCCGACGCCCGAAGCGCCCTCCATGACTGCTGCCCTCGAACTGTATCTGAAACAAGAATCCGGCGACAAAAAGAATGGACGATAGCTGCGCGACACTCTCCAAAAACGAGCGGTTGTCGGGAAAACGCCATATAGATGCACTGTTTGTCGATGGTTCCTCTTTTATATCTTACCCCTTGCGCGTCATCTACCTCCCCATGAAGAACGATAAATATGGAGTCAGGGTATCCGTATTAATTCACGCCCCAAAAAAGAAACTGAAGCACGCCGTAGACCGCAACTTCGTAAAACGCAGAATACGCGAAAACTACAGGCTTCGCAAACACATTCTGTCCGGTGCATTCGCGGACGGCGAGTCGTTGCTGGTTGCATTCCTTTATCTGGATAGCCGGAAATCCACTTTTGCCACCATCGGGCAGGCTATGGAAAAAGCGTTGCATACCCTTTACGAAAAAATAAAATGAAACGGCTGTTGGTGCATATATTGCTGATTCCCGTATATTTCTACAAATACTGCATTTCGCCCCTGAAACCGGCAACGTGCCGTTATACGCCGACATGCTCGGAATATGCCGTGCAGGCGTTGAAAAAACACGGACCGCTGAAAGGGCTGTGGCTGGCAATCAGGCGAATCTGCCGATGCCATCCCTGGGGAGGATGCGGACATGATCCTGTCCCGTAGCGCTTTGATGTATTGCAATATACATACGCATCGAGCGCCTGTTCGTCCCGAAGACCGGGCGATTATTTCGGCAGACATCCGCCTGTCCGCATTTAATCCGTCTTTCCGTTATGCCGCAGGCATTCATCCGTGGGAAGCCAATCCCGAAGCCCTGCCTTTACTGTACGAACAGGCAAAACACCCCTGCGTGGCGGCAATCGGCGAGACCGGGATGGATAAGCGCAACAGTCCGCTGCCGTTTGCCGTGCAGGAAGAACTGTTTATCGCCCATATCAAACTGGCGGAAGCACTGAAAAAAACCTTAATCATTCACTGCGTAAAGGCATGGGAAGAACTTTTCCGCATACGTAAAGCGTCCGGTAGCCACGTCCCCTGGATTATTCACGGATTCAGAGGAAACGCTACGCTTGCCGGACAACTGCTCAATGCCGGTTTTTACCTTTCGTTCGGCTTGCATTTCAGGCCGGAAGCCGTATTCGAGGCATGGACGGCGTGCAGGTTGTTTGCCGAAACCGACGATGACGATATTGACATCCGTGATGTATACGCAGCCCTCGCCGCGTCGCTGTCCGTCACGAAGGAAGAGCTGTCGCGGCAGATTGCGGAAAACTTTGACGGGGTACAAAAAACTTCATGTAAACCCATTAATCGCGTGAGTTCAACCTAAGCAATCTTCCGTAAAGTACTTTGTATCCACCCGACAAAAAACACAGTAGCGACGAAACGGCGTCCGTTATTGTCGGAAATTCGTATGACTTCGGCGCAAACAGGTATGTACGTCTGACGGCAATCTTGCCGGTTAGTAATCATTCAATCCAATAATAATCATGTCAATACATCGAGCTACTCTTCACAAGCCCAATGCCGGATTTCCGGTACAGGTAAACACCATCCGCAATCCCTTTTGCTTTTCTTACGTCGAACTCACTTCATACATGTTGTATAACATGCTTCCGAGTTTCTCGTATACACAATGTTGTGGCTATCTTTGTGGCGCATAACTATAAAATTAAATTGTTAGACCAGGATTAGCCCGGCCGTGATGGTCGGGCTTTTCATTGTTTAAAGCGAAACAAAAACGGGGAATATTGTTTTTTCGGTTGAAATATACTATCTTTGTATTAACAGTGATGAAAGGTCATTCTTTTGCGGCATAAAATCAACGGGAAATCAACCGATTCGGAATTATTCGTTTCGGAAGCGGAGTTTCACAAAAACATATTGTTTCGACAAGATTCCGCGCAGGAAATCCATCCGGGAAATGGCTGACAAAAGGACGGCAACATCATTTAACTTTTTAAAAATTATAATCTATGGTTTACGACATTTACATGCTGAAAACGTTTTATTTAAACTATCGCTCCAACGTTAACATGGTACGCCACCGCATCGGTCGTCCGCTGACTTTAGCGGAGAAGATTTTGTATACGCATTTATATCATATATGGGATTTGAGGGAGGAATACCGCCGTGGCGTGGACTACGTCAATTTTTTCCCCGATCGCATAGCCATGCAGGATGCTACGGCGCAGATGGCGTTGCTGCAATTCATGAATGCGGGGAGAGATCGGTCGGCCGTGCCGGTGAGCGTACATTGCGACCACCTTATACAGGCTGACCTCGGTGCGGATGCCGACATCCTGACGGCAAAGGATGCCAACCGCGAAGTGTATGATTTCCTGAAAACCGCATCGAACAGGTTCGGCATCGGTTTCTGGAAGCCGGGCGCCGGCATCATCCATCAGGTTGTGCTTGAAAATTATGCCTTCCCGGGCGGGATGATGATCGGTACGGATTCGCACACGCCCAATGCGGGCGGGCTGGGAATGATTGCCGTCGGAGTGGGCGGAGCCGATGCGGTGGACGTGATGAACCACATGGAATGGGAATTAAAAATGCCCGAATTGATTGGCGTCAAACTGACCGGACGGTTGAAAGGCTGGACGGCGCCGAAAGACGTCATCCTGAAACTTGCAGGCATACTGACCGCCAAGGGCGCTACGAACGCAATTATCGAGTACTTCGGCGAAGGCGCCGAGTCGCTGCCGGCTACCGGCAAGGCTACCATATGCAACATGGGCGCCGAGGTGGGCGCCACGGCGTCGATATTTCCCTATGACGCTCATACGTCGGAGTATCTGGAAAAGACCGGGCGATGGTTAGTGAACAGATGGGCAAGAAGCATCGACTTCTGCCTCCGGGCCGACGACGAAGTGCTGGAAGACCCCAAACGGTATTTCGACCGCATTGTCGAAATCAACCTCTCGAAGCTGGAGCCATACATCAACGGCCCCTTTACGCCCGACGCCGCCACGCCGCTGTCCGAATTTGCCGCCAAGGTGAAGGCACACGGCTATCCGCAACGGGTGGAAGCAGGGCTGATCGGATCGTGCACCAATTCGTCGTATCAGGACTTGAGCCGTGCGGCGTCCGTTGCCCGGCAGGCGCGGGAAGACAGGATTCCCGTGTCCGCCGCGCTGATTATCAATCCCGGCTCGGAGCAGATTAGGTATACCGCTGCCCGCGACGGCATCATCGGCGATTTCGAGAAAATCGGCGGGCTGGTTATGGCCAATGCCTGCGGCCCGTGCATCGGGCAGTGGAAACGTCATACGGACGACAATACGCGCCGAAATTCCATCGTCACATCCTTTAACCGCAATTTTGCCAAACGTACCGACGGGAATCCCAACACACATGCGTTCGTCGCCTCGCCCGAACTGACCCTCGCGCTGACGATTGCCGGCGACTTGTGCTTCAATCCGCTGAAAGATACGCTGCGAACGGAGGACGGACGCGAAGTAATGCTCCGGGCGCCGGAGGGCACGGATTTTCCGCCGGACGGCTTTGAAGTGGAAGACAATGGCTGTATCGAGCCGGACGAAAGCCGGCCGGAAGTGCGGATCAATCCCGCGTCCGAACGCCTCCAACTCCTGCAACCCTTCCCGCCTCCGCAACAGGGCGACCTCGCCGACATGCCGCTGCTGATTAAGGTGCAGGGCAAGTGTACTACCGATCATATCTCTATGGCAGGGCCGTGGCTGCGCTTCCGCGGTCATCTCGAAAACATCTCGGCCAACATGCTGATGGGCGCGGTCAATGCGTTTAACGGCAAAACCAATCTGGTATTAAATAGGTTGACGGGAGAATATGAAGCCGTTTCGACCGTGGCCGGGCAGTACCGGGCGCAAGGCATTTCGTCTATCGTCGTGGCCGAGGAGAACTACGGCGAGGGGTCGTCGCGCGAACATGCGGCGATGGAACCGCGCTTTATGAACGTCAGGGTGATCCTTGCGAAAAGTTTTGCCCGTATTCACGAAACGAACCTGAAGAAGCAGGGTATGCTGGCGCTTACTTTTGCCGACAGGGATGACTACGACAAAATCAGAGAAGATGACCGCATCACGGTCGAAGGCACGGAAGATTTCGCGCCGGGCAAACCGCTTTCCGTCGTGCTGCACCATTCCGACGGCTCGTCGGAACGATGCCTTGCCAATCATTCGTTCAACGAACGGCAGATCGACTGGTACCGGGCGGGAAGTGCGCTGAACTATTTAAAGGAAAAAATTGAACAGGAGAACAGACATGAAAATTAAAAAGACATCAACAGGCCTGTCCGTCCCCGACAGGGTAACGATTCCATACATTGAGGGAGACGGCGTGGGGGCCGAAATTACGCCGGTAGGACAGGACGTAGCGGACACGGCCGTGAGGAAGGCATACGGCGGGAAGCGCTCCATCGAATGGAAAGAGGTGTTTGCCGGCGGGAAGTCGCACGCACGGACGGGAAACCAACTTCCCGACGAGACACTGGAGGCTTTCGGCGAATACCTCGTCGGCATCAAGGGGCCGCTGACGACGCCCGTAGGCGAGGGCATCCGCTCGCTGAACGTCGCGTTGCGTCAAACGCTCGACTTGTACGTCTGCCTGCGACCGGTACGCTGGTTCAGAGGCGTTGAATCGCCGGTGAAGGAACCGCAAAAGGTAGACATGGTGATTTTCCGCGAGAATACGGAAGACATCTATGCCGGCATCGAGTGGCAGCAGGGCACTCCCGAAGCGGCAAAGTTCCTGCAATTCCTGACCGGCGAAATGGGCGTGAAGCAGATTCGTTTTCCGCAGACCTCTGCCTTCGGCGTCAAGCCCGTATCGGCAGAAGGCTCCGAGCGGCTGGTGCGCGCGGCCATCCGCTATGCGCTGGCACACGGTTTGCCGAGCGTGACGCTGGTGCACAAGGGGAACATCATGAAGTTTACCGAAGGCGGCTTTAAGCGCTGGGGATACGCGCTGGCCGAGCGCGAGTTTCCGGAGGAAATTGCCGAAGGAAAGATCGTCATCCGGGACGTGATTGCCGACGCCTTCCTGCAAAATACGTTGCTGACGCCCGAAAAATATTCGGTCATTGCCACGCTCAACCTCAACGGCGATTACATTTCCGACCAGCTGGCGGCTATGGTGGGCGGCATCGGCATAGCGCCGGGCGCCAATATCAACTACGAAAGCGGCCACGCCCTGTTTGAAGCTACGCACGGCACGGCGCCCGACATCGCCGGCAAGGACATGGCCAATCCCTCGTCGCTCATCCTCTCGTCGGTCATGATGCTCGAATACCTGGGATGGCGCGAGGCAGCCGACCTGATTACCGGCGCCATGGAACGGGCTTTTATACAAGGCGAGGCTACGGCAGACCTCGCACGCTTTATGCCGCACGGGAAACCGCTCGGCACAAAAGCTTTCGGAGAGAAAATAATGGAACTTATTTAAAAGAAAAACTACTCGTGATGAAAAAGGAATATTTAATCTACAAGTTGTCGGAATCGGTAAAAACGACATGCAAGATCGACAACAACCTGTTTGTAAAATACAACGTAAAGCGCGGGCTTCGCAACGAAGACGGCTCGGGCGTGCTGGTGGGGCTTACCCAGATCGGAAACGTGGTGGGATACGAAAGGGCTGCCGACGGATCGCTGAACGCCATCCCCGGCAAACTGTACTATCGCGGATACGACATTGAAGACATTGTGCACGGACTGATACGCGAAAAGCGTTTCGGACTGGAGGAAGTGGCCTTCCTGATGCTTTCGGGGAAACTGCCCGACAAGGAAGAACTGGCCAATTTCCGCGAACTGATCAACGACAACATGACGCTGGAGCAGAAAACGAAGATGAACATCATCGACCTCGAAGGACAGAACATCATGAACACCCTCGCGCGCTGCGTGCTGGAGATGTATAATTTCGACCCGAATCCGGACGACACGTCGCCCGAAAACCTGATGCGCCAGTCCATACAGCTCATCTCGCGCTTTCCGGCCGTCATTGCCTATGCCTACAACATTTACCGCCACAGCACGCAGGGGCTTTCGCTGCATATCCGCCACCCGAACGAACTGCTGACGATGGCGGAGAATTTCCTCTACATGCTGAAAAAGAACTACACGCCGCTCGAAGCGCGCACGCTCGACTTGCTGCTGGTACTGCAGGCCGAACACGGCGGAGGTAACAACTCCACCTTCACCGTCCGCGTGACCAGTTCGAGCGGCACGGACACCTATTCCTCCATCGCCGCCGGCATAGGCTCACTCAAAGGCCCGCTGCACGGGGGCGCAAACATTCAGGTGGTCGACATGTTTAACCACCTGAAGGAAAACATCCGTGACTGGCAGGACGTAAAGGAAATCGACGCATATTTCCTCCGGATACTGAACAGGGAGGCATACAACAAAACGGGACTGATATACGGCATCGGACATGCGGTATACACGATTTCCGACCCGCGCGCCATCCTCCTCAAGGAGCTTGCCCGCGATCTGGCCAAAGAGAAAGGCCGGCATGAGGAGTTTGCCTTCCTCGAACTGCTCGAATCGCGCGCCATCGAATCGTTCTACCGCTTCAAGGGCAGCAAGAAGAGCGTTTCGTCGAACATCGACTTCTATTCCGGGTTCGTGTACGAAATGATCGGGCTGCCGCAGGAAATCTACACGCCGCTCTTTGCCATGGCGCGCATCATCGGATGGACGGCGCACCGCATCGAAGAACTGAACTTCAAAAGCAAGCGTATCATCCGGCCGGCCTACCGCAATACGCTGGAGCAGCAGGAGTATACGCCGATTGGCGAACGGTAAGGTTTATCGCAGGACGAAAACAGGTGGTTACGGAAATAAGACTGTAGTACTTTGTAATTGATATGATAGTACATTACTTAAAAATTGCATTCCGCAACATGCGGAAATACAGGACGCAGTCGCTTACCGGCATCTTCGGGCTGGCATTCGGCCTGGCCTGTTTCGTTCCTGCCTTCTACTGGCTGCGCTACGAAACGTCTTACGACGGTTTTTATCCCGGTGCGGAGCATATTTACCGCATCTATGCCGTGGAAAAACAGTCGGGCAAGGTGAACAAAGGCGTTTCGAGAATTATGGAAAAGAAAATGCGCGAGCAGTTTCCGGCAGTGGAAGCCTCTACCGTTTTTATAACCGATCAGGAAAATTGCCGTACCGAAGCAATGCCACACATCCGGCTGCGCATGGTTTATGCCGACAGCGCTTTTTTCGGTGTTTTCCCGCAGAAGTTTGTCGGCGGCGACGCCCGGCACCCGTTGCAAATACCGAACAACATTGTCCTTACGGAATCTGTGGCCGTGCGCCTGTTCGGTGATGTGGAAAAAGCCATCGGCCGGCAGGTACAGACTGCAATGAAATCTTCCCTTCCGCCCTACACGGTCACAGCCGTGGTGAAAGACCCGCCGCCCAACACGAATCTGCCGTTTGACGCCATCATTTTTCACGATATGCTGAAATATTTATCCGAGTTGCCTGAAGAAGCGCAATGGACAATGTTCTTCATGGATCTGTATGTAAAGTTTAATCCCCGTGCGGACACCGGCGAACTTGCGGAACAGTTGCGTGATTTCACTGCGCGGCCGGGCGCAAACCCCAATATTGAGTTGCGGATGCTGCCGGTAAGCGATGTCCGCCACAAGTTAAACACGGATGTACCGTTTACGCTGAATTTCATAGGACTGTTCGTTGCAGCCGGAATACTGCTGCTGTCCGGCGCGGTATTCAACTTCCTGAGCCTGCATCTCGACCTTTTCCGCCGGCGCGGCCGCGAGCTGCACCTGCGGGCGGTACACGGGGCTACGGGCGGGCAACTCGTCCGCCAGATGCTGTTCGAGTTGGCTTGCGCCATCCTCCCGGCATTGCTGTCTGCCTGTTGCCTTGTCGTCCTTGCCCGCCCCGCATTTTCCGGACTGCTGGATATTGAGATGGGTTTGTGGCCACTGATTCAACTTTTCGCCGTTTGCGGAGCAGGGGTGATGGCGCTGGCGCTGTTCGCCGGTTTTGTTACTTTTTGGCGGTTGAGCCGGACGGCTGTGCGAAACCTGTCGAGCGGCAAAACAGCCGGCCAACCCGTGCTGCGACGTATGGCCGTTACTCTTCAACTTGCCGTCAGTGTCGTGTTCATTGTCGTTACACTGGTAGTGATGATGCAAATGCGTTTTGTCAACCGCAAGGATTTGGGATTCGACCGCAGCGGAATCATACATTTGTCCGGGTTTACGGATTATTCGGGGAAAGTGCAGACAGCCCTGATACATGAACTTGCAGCCATCCCGCAAGTCGAAAACATCACCGATGCCTGGTACGAGCCTCAACACAATGCCAACCCTTTTACAATGATCAACAGGGTGGAGTGGCAGGGGAAATCGCCGGACGAAAAGACGGCTTTCCACTGCATCCTTACCGACAGCCGTTTCGACGAAACATTCGGATTAAAAATGCTTGCGGGAGGATGGTGGAACGAAGGTCAGACACATAAAATCGTGCTCAACGAAGAAGCCGTCCGGGTGATGGGACTTAATGAACCCACAGGTTCCATTATCCGCATACCGTCTTCCGATGATAACTCCATGAAGGAATACGAAGTGGCAGGCGTGGTAAATGATTTCCACACCCTGTCGCTTCGCAGCCGCATCCATCCGACCATTTTCATGCCCTCTGCCGAGTTGTACAACACCCTTTATATCCGCGTCGCCCCCGGCCGGGAACCGGAAGCGATACGGCGAATCACCGCTGTACTTCCCGATATTGACGCTACTTTGACGGATGTGCGCCTGACGCCGGTAAGCGAGTTGTACGACCGTCTAAATTATTCGGAACAAGCCGGTCTGAAAATGTTTTCCATACTGGCGACCGTTTGCCTGCTGATTACGCTGTTCGGTATTTATGCCGTAGCTACGGCCTCCACGCGGCGGCGGCGCAAGGAGATAGCCATTCGCAAAGTAATGGGCGCCGAAGCCGCCGACGTGGTACGCATGTTTTTACGTGAATACTCCTTGCTGGCGATCATTGCCGGCGCCGTTGCGCTTCCGCCGGCCGTCCTTGCCATGAGCCGCTGGCTGCAGGGATATGCTTACCGTACGGACATACCCTGGTGGTTGCCGGCAGGGGTGATTGCAGGCGTAGTCGCAGTAGTTTTGCTCACCGTGCTGGGGCAGGTGCTGAAAGTGGCCGGCAGTAACCCCGGAGAGGTGGTAAAAAGCGAATGAAAATAATATCCGATACAGAAGGAACAAGGTAAAAACCTCGCCCCCACAGCATCACTCACTCCTTTTCCACGATATGAAAATGGGTCGAATACGTCCCCGTATACTTGCCTTTGCCGTGTACGAGGAGTTTGGCCTCGCCTGCTTCGACGTTGTTGCGGTAGGTGACGGTGAAGTCTTGCGCAAATACCAGTTCATCCGGTTCGCCGTCGCGATTGTAGAAGACGCGCGGGATGGGGGTGATGTGTCTGCCGGTGCGTACCTGCGGGGCGATGGGCGCTACGGAGGTGTGCGATTCGCTGAGCGTGACGGGCAATTTGAAGATATATTTGCGACGGATGTTGTTCATTTCGCCGAAGAGATGTTGCAGCGCGTCGGAGGGGAGCGCCGAGAGGGTGATTTCCACGCTGTCGCAAAACGCGTCGTATGCCGTTACGACGTCTCGCTTGATGCTTGTGGCCGAAGGTCCGACGGCATCGGCTGTTTCGCTTACGCGCGTGTTGTAGAGATTTTTCAGTTCGAGGTTGGCGGAGTCGAGCGATTTCAGGAGTGAGGAGAGTCCCAGCGTGGCGGCGGCGGCTGTGGCGGCGGGATCGGCGTCGATGCGTCCGGTGAGGATGCTGATTTGCGCGGTTTGGCTCATCATCGGTTCTTTGGATATGTTCCAAAACGGCGTGAGGCACTCCATCATTTTGGCTCCTGCGGCGGCGACGGTGGGGTTGCTGCTCTTCCGGGCGGTTTTGGACGTGCGCCTGATTTCGTAGAACAGGCTGTCGCGTTCACGGTCTTTCTCTCTGATTTGCGGCGTGAGCAGGCTGCCGTGGTTTTTGTTCAGCAGGACGACGAAGGTGTCGTTTGCAGCGATCAGCGTTTGCAGTTTGGCCGCGCCCACGGCGCCCAGGGCGGGAATGAGCGGGGTGGATACCGTAATGGTCTCGGCGACGAGGCCTTCGAGGTTGTCTAATCGGAAATGCGATACGTTGAGAGCGATAAATTTGTGCATGACTTTTTATTTTATGCTTCCGTTTATTGACGGGAGCGGGTTTATGGTTGTATTTAAGTTGCTGCCGTACGGCAATTCCATGTTTCCAACTGTTTTTGCGGAATTGCCGTGCGGCAATTCCATATTTCCAACTGTTTTTGCGGAATTGCCGTACGGCAATTCCATGTTTCCAACTGTTTTTATGGAATTGCCGTACGGCAATTCCATGTTTCCAACTGTTTTTCTGGAATTGCCGTACGGCAATTCCATGTTTCCAACTGTTTTTATGGAATTGCCGTACGGCAATTCCATGTTTCCAACTGTTTTTGCGGAATTTCCGTGCGGCAATTCCATGTTTCCAACTGTTTTTGTGGAATTGCCGTACGGCAATTCCATGTTTCCAACTGTTTTTGCGGAATTGCCGTACGGCAATTCCATGTTTCCAACTGTTTTTGCGAAATTGCCGTACGGCAATTCCATATTTCCAATTGTTTTTACGGAATTGTCCATATACGGCAGTATATTTCCGTTTGTCCCGGTGATGTTTACTTTAGTATGACGCATGAATTGTTTCGTTTCAACGGCAAAGATAGTTTTTTTATAAAATAATGGGTGTGGGAGGAGGAAATTAACGGCGAACCGGGAGCGAATGATGGGGCGCGGCGGGGTCGGGACGAGACAGATAGAAATAAACCGCAGGCTGAACTGCTATCGGGAGAAGGCGCGAGAGAGTTATCCCGGAAGAAGAAATGAATACGATATTTATTTTACTTAACCGTATTGTAACCGCATTGTTTCCGCTTCGTAATCATTTCGTGTTACTTTTGCACCAAGGAAACCAACAGATATGAAACATCAGGAAAAAGAGATGCAGGCGCTCAAGGACGAAGTGAGCCGGATGTGGAAACTGGTGCTCTCGCAACTCGAAAAGGCCAAACAGTCTTTTATGAACGGCGACGTCGAGTCGGCGCGCGAAGTGGCCAGCCGCGAAAAGAGGGTGGATGCCTTCGAGTTGAAAATCGACAGCGACTGCGAAAACTACATTGCCCTGTTCAGTCCCGTGGCAGTCGACCTGCGGCTGGTGCTCTCGTTAATCAAAATCAGTTTCACGCTGGAACGTATCGCCGACTTTGCCGAGGGCATAGCGCGCCACGTAATCGAAGAAGGCGGAAATAAGCCGGATGCCCGGATTATGGAAGAATTGCAGATGGAAAAAATCTTCGACACGCTCATCTCCATGCTGTCCGACAGCTTTGTGGCGCTCGAATCCGAAAACACGCGAATATCGGGGAAAATCATGTCGAAAGACGATGAAATAGATTCCCTCTACCGCCGTTCGCTGGATATACTTACTCACTATTTGCAGGAAAATCCGTCCATGATACGCTACGGGCTGAAAACCTTTCTGCTTATCCGCAAACTTGAACGGATCGGCGATCATTGCAGCAATATTGTGGAAGAAATTGTGTTTTACGTAGACGCCAAAGTGCTTAAGCACGGAGGCATTTAGCAGGCGAAAGCGAATTTCATTACATTTGCACAATACATTTGTACAATGAACACAGACAAAACAGTCATGCCGAAAATTCTCGTGGTCGACGACGAACCCGTCATCTGCGAAGTACTTGAGTTTAACCTTGCCGACGAAGGCTACGAAATCACATGCGTACATTCGGCCGAAGAGGCGATGAACAGGCTTTCGCCCGACTATTCGCTCATCCTGCTCGACGTGATGATGACGGGCATGTCCGGATACAGGCTCGCCGAAACGCTGCGGCATAAAAACAACTGCATCCCCATTATTTTCCTCACAGCCAAGGATACCGAAAACGACATGCTGACCGGTTTTTCCGTCGGGGGAGACGATTATATCTCCAAACCGTTTTCGATAAAGGAAGTGCTCGCCCGCGTAAAAGCCGTGCTGAAAAGAACGGAAACGGCGTCGGAGGTGAAACACGATCGCAAGCTCGTCTTCAACGACATTATCGTCGACCTCGAACTGAAAGAACTCGCTGTCGGCGACGAAAAGGTGCTCCTCACAAAGACCGAATTTGAACTGATGGCGCTGCTGGCCGCCAATCCCGACCGCATATTTTCGCGTGGCGAAATACTCGAAAAAGTCTGGAAAGAAACGCCCTATATCACGGAGCGGACGGTTGACGTGCATATCACCCGCCTGCGCAAGAAACTGGGAAGCAGGGCATCCGTCATATCCAACCGCGCCGGTTTCGGATACCGCTTCCATATCTCCTGAAATAAAATGAAGACAAGTTATACCCAAAAGCTGTTTTTCTCCTTCGTATTTGTTTTTACGCTGTTTACGGCAGGAATTATCTTCTTCGAACAGTCGCGCGAGAAGGAACACAAAACAGAGGCGCTGGGAGAAAAGCTGGACGCCTATGCCGGCATCGTGCACAGCGTACTGTCTCAAACGACGGAACGGCAGCAAGCGCTCGACAGCCTCGTGTCGTTCTTCCCGAAAGATATTCGTCTGACGCTGATCGACCGGCAGGGAAATGTGATGTATGACAACGCGGTCGCGGAAACCGAACATATGGAAAATCATGCCGCCCGCCCGGAAATACGGATTGCGCGCGAAAAAGGGCAGGGGCGTGACATCCGCATTTCGACGTCCAACGAAACGGAATACCTTTACCATGCCCGGCAATTCAACGACTGCTACGTCCGCGTAGCCCTGCCTTACGACATTCGGGTGCGTCATTTCCTGAAACCGGACAATATTTTCATCTATTACATTATTGCCCTCTTTGCCGTCATGCTGGCGCTTATCAATCTTGTATCCGGACAATTCGGGAAATCCATCAGGCAACTGCGCGACTTTGCCAACTTGATTGAAACGGGAACCGCCCGCTTTCCCGACGACGAACTGGGAGAAATAGGTACAAAAATTGCCGAAAATTACCGCCGGCTGAAAGAGAGCGAAAATATGATTGCCCTCGAGCGCGAAAAACTCCTCCAGCATGTCCACAGTTCGGAAGAGGGGCTGTGTTTCTTTTCGCCCGACAACAAGGTAGAGTTCTACAACGGCCTGTTCATACAGTATCTGAACACCATAATCGACGAGACCGACAGTAATCCGGCAAGCGTATTGACCGACGTCTCGTTCGGAAAAATATCTTCCTTCCTGTCCGGCCGCGGTGCGAACGAGAGTTATTTCGAAACGCAGATCGACAAACACGGAAAAACGTTTTCCGCCGGAGTAAACGTTTTCGACGACAAGAGTTTTGAAATCATTATCAACGACATTACGAAACAGGAAAAAACGCGGCGTCTGAAACAGGAGATGACCGGAAATATTACCCACGAACTGCGTACGCCCGTGACCGGAATACGCGGATGTCTGGAAACGATTCTCGAACATCCGCTAAGCCCGGAGAAAAGAGACTATTTCATCGAAAGCGCATATCGCCAGACGCTCGCGCTCTCGGAACTTATCGGCGATATGAGCCTTATCACCAAAATGGAAGAAGCGCCGCACTCGTTTAAGCCGGAAGACATTGTCGTCGCGGATTTGCTCGAAAA
>JAISNP010000140.1 GCA_031276175.1 Tannerella sp. | reverse complement strand
TTTACTTCAAACCGCCTGGCTATCGCCAACACCGATTCATTACTGTTGTAATACGCCGCTAATACGCGCTCCTTAAACTCTTCCGAATAAAACTTTCTTTCCCGTCTTACCATAACTTTACTGCTTTTTTTACTGTTTCCTTTTGTAAAGCTATTTCAGGACAAGACACCACCACATTCATAGTTCATAGTTTATAGTTTATGTCGTATTTCAAAAAATGGGACACCCCTTGTATGAATACAGCCTAATTTTGGAACATATTTTTTTCAACTATTAAAAATAATATGAACAGGTTCGACACTATTTACAGCGGTTCGCGGCATTATCCTGCACACAATTTCACACACTCGCAGGGCGGAAGCAACGACAACGGGCATTGCGACTCAATTCGCTGCGTCTCACGGGCAAATATCGACGGCAAGGGCGTTTTCGCGACTTTACAGCCTTCTGCGCGCTTTAAAAAAGGGATACGGAAAGTAAACCTTTCGAGGGCGAAGCTCTGCCGGTGCGGCATCTTCATGACCTTCACCCCGGCCGAACGCTTCGGAAAAGGAACGGGAAAAGTGTTTTCGCAGGCAAAAAACCTGCTGCGTCACGCCGCCGCAAAACTCTTCGGACGGACGGGGAAGGACGCGCTGTATGAGTTTTAACCGTGTCGCTTTTTCTTAATTTACAGATAACGTGTATGAAAATAATTATCCTGCATTCCGCGCTGCGGCAAAGGCTGTTCGACCGGCTGAGCCGTTCATGCAAATTCTCGCGCGCGCCCTGCTCGCTTTGCTGCGGACGACGGGAGCGACGACTTCTACCGGCAGCCTTTAAGCGTTTCGACATACTTTCAAACAAGTTTCTTTTTTATTTATCCATTATTTTGTCCGTATGCACAGCGCGGACGCAAAACAAATTTATATGAACAAAATTATTACCGTAACAAAAACTTTTTTTGTCCCGAAGGAGAGGACGTTAAACAAAAATTCTATGAGAAAACTAAGTGTATTTTTAGCCGCTGCACTCCTCTTTTGTGCAGCAGGAAAAGTAACGGCGCAAGCAGTAGCCAACGGCACAACCGGAAGTTGCACATGGACAATCACCGGAGCATCCCCGAACTACACCCTTACTGTCAGCGGTGCGGGGGCGATGACGGATTACAGCAGTGCGGCGGATGTGCCATGGCACTCTTACCGAACCGGCATCAAATCCCTGTCCATAGCCGGCGGTGTAACAAGGATTGGGAATTATGCCTTTAGCGGGTGTACGGCCTTGCCGTCGGTCGCCATTCCCGCTTCGGTGATTGATATTGGAAACAGCGCTTTTGAAGAATGTACGGGTTTAAGCGGCGCATTAACCGTCCCCGACAATGTCAGGACTGTCGGGGAAAGGGCTTTTTTTAAATGCGAACACTTAACCTCCGCTACACTTCCCGACGGGGTCACGGAGATTAGGAAGGAAACTTTTCGCCAATGCTCCACATTAATGTCCGTCACATTTTCCGATGCGCTTACCGCTATTGGAAACTCCGCTTTTGCTTTCTGCGAAAAGTTAGCGTCCGCAAAATATCGCAATGCGCCTGCCGCTTTGGAATTTCCCAATACCCTTGTCGCTATCGGAGCGGGCGCTTTTTCCGGCTGTAAAGAATTAGCCGGAACATTAACAATTCCCGATGCGATAACGACGATTGAGCAGACTGCTTTTTCGAACTGTCAAGCAATAACTACCGTAATAATCGGTAACGGTACAATCGATATTGGATACGGCGCTTTCATTAGCTGCACCGCATTACAGAATCTGACTATCGGCAGCAGTGTAACCAATATTGAAAGTCTTGCTTTTTCACATAATAATGCGCTTTCGAATATCACCGTAAAGGCAACCACTCCTCCTTCTATCGTCTATGCGGTTTATCCCGCCGACGAAACATATAACACTTTTTTTCCTGTCATTACTGCGCCGGCTATCAGCGTGAAAATCCCGTGTACCGCTACTTCCGCCTATGCAAGTAGCAATTGGGCGACAATGTTTTCCGATATTACGGGAGTTCCCTTTACGCTTACCGTAAAAAGCAACGACTATGCTTCAGGCAGTGTATCGAAAACGCAAAACTCCGACTGTACGGGCAATACAGCCTCTATCGAAGCAATCCCGGCAGCCGGCAGCCGGTTTGTAGAATGGGACGATAACGATCCGACCAATCCGCGAACCGTCACCCTCACGGCAGATATGACCCTCACAGCCGTATTCGAACGTGTACGCACCTTAGCCGTGAAAACAAACGACGGCACAAGGGGATCGGTTACCATGAGCGCCACAGGAAGCATTTATACCAATGGAGTGGATACTACTATTTATTCGGACGGCGCTTCGGTTACGATAACCGCAAACGCCAATCCCGACCATCAATTCTTAAAGTGGGAAGACGGAAGCACGGATGTATCGCGTACTTTCACCATAACGGCGGATGCGACTTACAAAGCTATCTTCGACGTCCTGCACACCGTAACCGTAAATAGCGGGGGCAACGGCACGGTAACAGGCGGAGGCAGTTATAAGAAAGACAGTACGTATACCGTCACGGCCACGCCGGCGGCGCATTATCGTTTTAAGGAATGGAACGACGGGACTAATACGTATACGAACAATCCGCTTAGTATTACCTTAACCGATGCGACGCCGACTACTTTTACATATACGGCGACATTCGAGCAGATCATGCACAGCTTAACCGCAGTTTCCGGCGATGCGACCAAAGGAACTGTTGCTTCCACTCCCTCGGCGCCTGCTTCCGTTGCGGACGGGACATCGGTGACAGTTACGGCAACGGCTGCTCCGAATTTCTGCTTTGTGCGGTGGAACGACGGAAATACGGACAATCCGCGCACATTCAGCATCACGTCCGATATGGCGCTGACGGCGGAGTTCGATCTGATTAAGCGCCGTCTGACCCTGACGGTCGAAAACCCAACCATGGGCACGGTAACAGGCAGCGGAGATTTCCCGGAATATTCGATGGTAAACTTTTCGGCCACGCCCAACACGGGCTACCGTTTTGTGGAATGGACGGACGGCGTTACTGCCAACCCGCGCGCCATTTCCCTTGCCCGCGATACAACCTTCACGGCAAGATTTACGCAACGCGCGTGCAACATCACCGTCACGACCAACGACCCTGTGATGGGTTCGGTCACGGGCGGCGGTACGTATACGGCGCATCTTGAGGATGCCATCATAGTGGCCTTCCCGCAACCGGGATACCGCTTCAGATACTGGAACGACCGTAATGCGACCAATCCGCGAACAATAGACGTGTTGACGGACAGTTTGTTCAGAGCCGAGTTCGAAGCAATTCCGTACCACAGCGTAGTTATCCGCGTGAACAACGGCTATATGGGCGATGTAGCGAACAGCGGCGGCAACCGTGTGGCCGACAATACGGTCATCACCATCCGCGCAATCCCCGATCCGGGCTACCGCTTTGTGCAGTGGAACGACGGCAACATCCATGCCACGCGCGAAATCACGGTCATGCAGCCCGTCGACCTCACAGCCATCTTCGAACTCATACCCGAGCATCGTGTGACGCTGACGGCCAACGACCGGACGATGGGCACGGTAGTGGGCGCAGGCGACTTCTCGACCGGGCAGACGGCCATCATCGGCGTGATCCCCAACACAGGCTACCGCTTTGTGCGGTGGAGCGACGGCAACACCCAAAATCCGCGCACGATTACGGTGACCGGCAACATCTCGCTCACAGCCATCTTCGAAGCCTCCACCGGCTCCACGTCGGGCACGGGCGCGCAGCATCGCATAAGCGTATACCTCAGCGATCCGGACGTGGGAATAGTGATAGGCGCAGGCGCTTACGAATACAATACCACGGCCACGGTAGGGATAGTGCCGCACATCGGCTACCAGTTCGTAAAGTGGAGCGACGGGAATACGCAGAACCCGCGCAAGATACTCGTCAAAGAAGATGTCGTCCTGATCCCCCTGTTCACGTTCACGACCGGCATCGAAGAAGTAGAGGGCGAATCGTCGATAAAAGTATCTTCCAACCCCGAAACGGGAGACATCACGGTGATCCTTCCCGAAAACGAATCGAACGCCGACCTGCTGCTCTACGACCTTCAAGGCCGGTTGGCCTTGCGCCGTCAGGTAGAAAATTACGCCACGGTATCGACCGGCAACCTCCCGTCGGGCATATACATATATAATATAGTGACGTCGAAGCAAACAGGCCGCGGTAAGTTGCTGATCGCGCGATAGCCGCGTCGCCTCCCATACCCTTCCTTCCCTTCCGCTCCCCCTCCTCCACGCACCGGAGGCCGGGGGAGCGGTTTTTTTAAAAACAGCGAACAATGAATCACGGACGATGAGTGAATAGCGGACGTTTTTGAGTTGGAATCGCGGATTTTCAGGTTTTATGCTCAAGTTTTGAAGTTATAAATTCAAGTCTACAAATTATAGACTCAAGTCTACAAGTTATAGACTCGAGTCTACAAGTTATAAATTCGAGTCTACAAGTTATAGACTCGAGTCTACAAGTTATAAATTCAAGTCTACAAGTTATAGACTTGAGTCTACAAGTTATAGACTCAAGTCTACAAGTTATAAATTCGAGTCTACAAGTTATAAATTCGCGTTTTCAAGTTGCAACCGCGCGGTTTTAAGCATGGGATGGAGTCTCCGGTGATAGAAGGAGGGCGTACCATAAGTCTAAAATTCACAATTTTATCCCTCCCGCAGCACATTACAGCAGGGGTAATTTGCTTAAAAAGAACTTTTGATGCAGCCCGGACGGGAGTCGTTCAGCCCTTCAGGCTGATCAGGCGCCGTACAAATCAATGATCCTGCCGGCAAAGGGAAACGGCTTTCTCCGAAAAATTAACTCTCCCGATACAATAAAGCGGTAGCGCAAAAGTTTATATAAGCAATTATGAAAAAAATGATTATGAAAAAAATGATGCATAGAGGCTTTTTGTTGCTGATGTCGGGGTTCGTATATTGTTTGACGGCATATTCGCAGGATGATAAAATAAACAGGCTGAGTCCGCTGCATACGGCTATCCCGTCGCTTTCCATTGCGCCGGACGCGCGTGGAGGCGCAATGGGCGACAACGGCGTGGCCACGCTGCCCGATATTAATTCGCAGTACTGGAATCCGGCCAAGTATGCGTTTATGTACAGCAAGGCCGGCGCGTCGGTATCGTATACGCCGTGGTTGCGAAAGTTAGTCAGCGACATGGCGCTGGCTTACGTGGCCGGTTACTACAAGCTCGGCAACAGCGACCGCTCGGCGATAAGCGCTTCGTTGCGTTATTTCTCGCTGGGGCAGGTGCCTTTGTTCGAACTGAGCGGCCAGAAGTATATGGACCTGAATCCGTACGAAATGGCGCTGGACGCGAGTTACAGCATGAAGCTGTCCGAATCGTCCTCCGCCGCCGTGACGCTGCGCTACATCCGTTCGGACATGGGCACCAACGCCGACTCGGAGTTACAGCCCGACAATGGTTTTGCAGCCGACATTTCGGCGTATACGGAGAAATACGTCTATCTCGGCGACGCCGAATGTCTCTGGAGCAGCGGTATCCACATCTCCAACCTCGGCACGAAAATCTCTTTCAACGGCGGGGCGACGCAGCAGTTCCTGCCCGCCAACCTGAAGGTGGGCACCGGCCTGCTTTATCCGGTCGACGAATACAACCGGTTCGGCGTATATCTGGACTTGAACAAGTTTCTGGTGCCCACCGTGCCGGTACAGGGCGAGCAGGAGAGCGCCGAAGACTTTGCGAAGCGAAACGACAGATATAACACCATGAATGCCATTTCGGGCGCATTCGGGTCGTTTTCCGATGCGCCGGGAGGATTGAAGGAGGAATTGAATGAAGTCAACATCTCCTTAGGCGCGGAATACAACTACAACGAGCAGTTCTTCATGCGCGGAGGCTATTATTACGAAAACAGGATGAAAGGAAACCGCCAGTATTTCTCCGTAGGCGCAGGCTTCAGCATGAACGTCTTCCGCCTCGATGCGGCTTACCTCATCAGTACGGTGCAAAGCAATCCGCTCGACCAGACGCTGCGCTTCTCCATCTCGTTCGACATGGACGGCCTCAAAAGCCTGTTTGAATGAACATCCGCACCGGCTTCGGGTACGACGTGCACGCCTTCGCCGAAGGGAGGGAACTGTGGCTGGGAGGCGTACGCATCGACTGGCCGCTCGGTCTGGCAGGACACAGCGATGCGGATGTGCTGATTCATGCCGTCTGCGATGCATTGCTCGGCGCGGCCTGCCTGCGCGACATCGGCTACCATTTCCCCGATACTTCGGACGAATACAGAGGCATCGACAGCAAAATACTGCTTGCCCGAACAACGGCGCTCCTGCGCAACGCCGGATACGAACCGGGTAATGTCGACGCCACGGTAGCGGCCGAACAGCCCAAACTCAATCCTTATATCCCGCACATGCAGCAGACGCTGGCCGGGATCATGCAAATCGCCCCGGAAGATATATCCATCAAAGCCACCACGACGGAAAAACTGGGTTTCACCGGCCGCTGCGAAGGTATCGCCGCGTATGCCGCCGTGTTGATAAGCCGCAATTCGGGCGGCGGGGATTTGCGGCTACTTTAATTTCATCTTCAGTATGGTAACGGAGTTCGGAGGGAAGGCGTAAGTCAGCGGTCGCCGGAACGAGAATGTCTGTTTTTCTGTCTTCGGCACAATCGCGTCGGGATCTTCGAGGGTATTGCGGCCTTCGGGTAAGCCGGTCAGCTGTATCGTTTCTATTTCGTTCCTGAAGCTTTCGCCCCGCATGTCGAGCGAACACCATTCTTCGTGGAAGGAGGTGTTGACTACTTTCAGGATGACCGAGTGGGTCTCCGTCTCGTGCGTGGCGACGGTCAGCAGCGTGGGGCACAACGGCACGACGGCGTCTATCAGCAGCCGACCGTCCATGTAGCATTGTATCGCCCTGTCGTTACAAACGATTTCTATCTTCCGCCATTCCTCCGGGTCGAAAGCGACCGGCGCCGGTTCGGCAAGTGGTCGCGACACGCGCCCGCTGCAGTAATACAGCGTCGCGTTTCCGTCTTTGAAAGTGAGCGAGATGTGGTCGGCCGATTCTTCCGCCAGCCCGTTGTCGCGCACACGTATTTCGATCATCCCTCCGGCCTGTACTTCCCGAAGGCTTACGGATACGGTATAGTTGTACATTGCCGGATCGCCGAAGGTCATGTATCGCCGCAAGACGTCGGTCTGTCGGCCCTGGCCTGCCGTATTGCCGTCCTGCGGCGTTTCGGCGTCTTTCCGCTGTGCTTCGGGATCCTGTGCTTCGGGGAAGGGCAACACCGGCGGCGCGTCTTCTTCCGGCTGTAAGCCGTCGGGGTCGAGATTCGTGCGCCTGTCTCTGACGAAGGCCGTACGCACGTGCTGCCCGTTCCATGCCACGTCTTTCACGCCATACTGGTAGTCGTAGAGGATGATGGAGGCGAAACCGACCTTTACCAGCGATTTGTTATAGGTATCGACGGTTGTGGCCAGCAATTTGTCGCCGCGATTGTCGGCAAACATTTTCAGGACGTGATACGACGGGCTTTTTGCCGTGCGCGAGGCGTCGAACAGGATGGCGGGCGTGCCGCGCAGCGGGAAACCGGCGTGGCCTAACAGCGGCGAGTAGGCAATGCCTTTTACGTTTCGCGGATTGCGTTCCATTCCGGTCAGGAATGCGGCCTCGCCGACCGCAGCCCTGAGCGTGCCTGCATCGGGCGAATACGAAGCGCCGAACTCGCCGACAAACCGCATGGGCGTCCGAATCGTCAGGCGGTCCAGATCGAAACAGTCGTGGGCGGCAATCAGGTATTCCACGCTCGCGTTGCAGTGCGAATCGACCCATTCGCGGCTGAAATTCGTGATCCCTTCGAGGCTGTTGCATATCAGGGTAAGGTCGGGGTCGCCGCGCATCGCTTCGTCGCGCAGCCGGCGGTAATGGCGCAGGTATTCCCTGCCCCGGTGTTCGCTGCCGATTTCGATACGGTTCAGTCCGAACGGCGCGTCATGCCCGCCGGCGCTGCGCAACCGGCCGAACGCCGAATCGGCCGGCTCGCGGGCATAGGCCAGCGCCGTGCGAAGCTGCTCCGCCCAGTAGTCGACGGACTGCTCCTGATAGCGCGTGCGGTAACGCTGATTCAGCAGGCCGGCGTTGGCCACATACACAGGGCTTGCCTGCAAGTCTTCGCACAGTTGCAGATATTCGTGCAGCCCCATCGCCTGATGCGTTTCGTAGCCGTACATGCTCCAGCGCACGCGCCGCTGTTCGGGCGGTGCAAGGGCTTCTTCCCATGCGGGAACGCTTGCCGGCGCGTAGCCTTCGACCGACGCGCCTCCCGGAAAACGGACAAATTGCGGATTCAACGCCTCCAGCGCTTCCATCAGGTCGGCGCGCAGCCCATGGCGCCGCGCCGACCCCGTTTCCGAAGGAAGCAGAGACACCATGTCGATATTGAACATCACGCTGCTGTCCGAACCGAACACCAGCAGGCCGCGGGGATCGCCGTCGTGTGCCGTGAACGTATGGCGCACCCGCGTCCACTCGTGCGTAAAGCGTATGTAGAAAGGATCGCTCAGCGGACGTCCCGCCATGGCGTCGCGCAACTCGACTTTTACGCGCGCGCCTTCCCGCCCTTTGATCAGCAGCGACAGGTCGTACTTCTCGCCCTCGCGCACGGAGATGCCGCCGAAACCTTCCGCCGCCACTCCGCCGCCCCACGCCTGATACGGGATATATACCCACAGCGAACGTCGGTTTATCTCGTTCGGCTTACTGCTCCACGTGTCGAGATACAGCGTCGTCCGCTCATTCAGCGCGCGCCACCCCGGAGTAGCGTTCGGCGGTACGAACGGCACACGCCATCCCGAAGGCGTATTCAGGATGTTGACCGACGGCTCGTAGCTGCATCCGTCGGGCGCTATCCCCGCCTCGAAACTCCCGTTCCGTATCAGTTCGGCACAAAGGCCGCCCTCCACGGCATGATTTATTTCCTCCAGCGTCAGGCCGTACAGCTCGCGGTTGACGTCAATCTGCGGTTTTTCCATATCTATCACAATAGACGAAGTCACCGGAAGTACAGGCTTGCACGCCTGTAAAAGCAGTCCGCACATGAAAGCGGAGATAAAATATTTTGCAGCCATTTTTTCGTTCCCCTGTTTTTGCGGCCAAAAATAATACATTATTCTTAGGGATGCAATTCAAGGGATAACAATATTTTTTTGCCGGTTGCCGCGCCACACTTCATAACGCCTCTGAAAAAATCGGAAAATGATAAGCCGGAGACTTATACTTTACGCGGCATGGTTTTGTGCAATGAAAGCAGACCTGTTCTTCTCTGTCAGGGGAAGAATATCAATAGGAATATCGGTCGCCCCGCTTTCCCTGTTCCCCGTTCAGGGGATTCATAAACAGCAAGTGAATGCCCTGACGGGCAATGAGGCGCGTGGGCAGATGCGCTTTTCTATTGACAGGAATGCCCTGACGG
>JAISNP010000139.1 GCA_031276175.1 Tannerella sp. | reverse complement strand
TATGAATCCCCTGAACGGGGAACAGGGAAAGCGGGGAGACCGATATTTCTATTGATATTCTTCCCCTGACAGGGAAGAACAGGTCTGCTTTCATTGCACAAAACCATGCCGCGTAAAGTATAGAGTAAACAACTATCAGGTATAACAATTTAAAGAGACTTTGTTGCAACGATAGAATAAAAAATGGGTTATTGGATGTACTTTTGTATTTGAAAAACAAAAAAGACAGTTTGGCGCTGGAAACAGGATTTTCTCCCTTCTCGGTAAGCGGCAACAATATCCTGCTCCACAGCAAGCCACGCAACGCTCAATACGGGCTGCACACAATAAAAAAACAAATCGAAAGCCATAAGTCCGGTATCCGTTACGCAGAGTTGTGCGCCTTTGTTCGGAAAGACACACGACTTTGCGTCGTGATTTGCGGCTTATGACTTTCGACTTAATACTGCTCCGTCCGTAGATCTTCTCAGGATTCGGAAACCACTTCGAACGAAATTTCAACCGAAACTTCTTTGTGGAACTTGACGGTGGCTTTATAGCTGCCTACCTCTTTTACCGGTTCTTTGATAAAGATTGTTTTACGGTCGATCTCAAAACCTTTCCTGGCCAATTCTTCCGCAACCTGAATGTTGGTTACGGAACCGAAAATAGAGCCGGTAGAACTTGTCTTTGCGCCGATTGTCAGCGTCAGGCCTTCAATCCTGGCTGCCAGGGCTATTGCATCATTTTTGATTTTCTCCAGTTTGTGTATGCGCTGCTTCCTGTTTTCGTTCAGCACGCTGACGGCCGATTCGGATGCGATGACGGCTTTCTTCTGCGGAATCAAATAGTTGCGCCCATAGCCGTTCTTGACCGTTACAATATCGTCCGCATAGCCCAAATTTGCTATATCTTCTTTCAAAATAACTTGCATAGTGTTTGCTCTCCTCTTTTTAATTATTTCATCAAATCGGTTACGTAGGGAAGCAAAGCCAGATGGCGCGCCCTTTTGACTGCCTGGGCAATACGGCGTTGAAACTTCAACGATGTACCCGTGATACGACGCGGGAGAATCTTTCCCTGTTCGTTCAGAAACTTTTTCAGAAACTCCGGATCCTTATAGTCGATATACTTGATACCGTTTTTCTTAAAACGGCAATACTTCTTTTTCTTTATATCCATCGACATTGGGGTCAAGTATCTGACTTCCGACTGACTTCTTGTGTTAAATGCCATTGTTTAGTCCTCCTTTCCTGTTTCTTTATGTGCTTTTAATTTTCTCCGTTTTTCCGCATATTCCAGCGCATATTTGTCCTGCCTGAAGGTCAGGAAGCGTATGACACGTTCGTCTCGGCGGAATTGAGTTTCCAATACGGCTATCGTTTCGGGATTAGCCTTAAATTCGAGCAACTGGTATGAACCGGTCGTCTTTTTCTCAATAGTATAGGCCAGCTTGCGCAGGCCCCAGTTTTCTTCGTTCACAATCTCGGCATTTTCTGCCGTGAGCACTTTCTTAAATTTGTCTACCGCTTCCTTTACCTGTACATCAGATAAAACGGGAGTTAAAATGAAAACGGTTTCATAATTGTTCATAAATTGTAATATCGTTTTAAAATTTGCGGGGCAAAGGTAGTTATTTTCTTTTTACCTGCAATAGTTATTTTCTTTTTTCGTTATTTCCACGACAGATAAAGGTTGCATGAAAACGAACGACATTTGTTGTTGTCTTATTATTATAAGTTATATATGAAGAATAGATTCAGCCGGATACGCGCCGGATGGTTTTTGATCGGACAGTGTTTGCTGCTCTCGCCTTTCGCGGGAGGATATGCACAGTCGAACGACGAGGTTGTCGCGCCTTCGGGACATACATTATATAATATATCTGCGTTCGCCTCCTCGTCGACCGGCGGACTGACGCCGTTCTGGATGACGAGCAACCGGCACGGCATCGTGCCGTTGAAAGCGAACAACGGTTATTTGCAGGCGCAGGTATTCCATTATCAGCCGTTCGGCAGCAAGGTTTCTCTCCGTGCAGGGCTTGACCTGATCGCCGTCGCGCCGCGAAACAAAAACGTCATTCTCCAACAATTGTTCGTGGATGTGGCATACGACCGGCTGCATCTTAGCGTCGGAAGCCGGGCGAGAGATGCGGACGGATACAACACGTCCCTGCTGGACGCTTCGTTGAGCAGCGGCGACATGACGCTCTCGTCCAATGCCCGCCCGATACCGGAAATAAATATTTATATGCCGGACTTTATACTCGTGCCGTGGACGAACGCATGGCTGCAGGTCAGGGGAAATTTTGCCGCAGGGCGCGCTTTCGATTCGGATTACCTGAAATCGTTTGTCCGCACAAAGCAACACTACGTCCGGAATGTGCTTTGGCATCACAAATCGCTTTATCTGAGAATAAAGGATACGAACAACGGCTTCCCCTTTTCGATGACGATCGGTATTCGCCACACGGCACAGTGGGGAGGCGTCTCGACCAACCCCGCCGCAGGGACGCAACCTCATTCGCTGAAAGATTTTCTACGGGTGATTGCCGGAAAATCGGGCGGGAGCGACGCCTCTCTCTCCGACCGGATCAACGTGTTGGGCAATCATTTCGGGAGCTACGACTTTCAGGTAGGATACGCACATCCGAAGGCTTCGATATATGCCTATTATCAGCATTTTTTCGATGATGCGTCCGGAATGGAATTTTTTAATGCGCTCGACGGATTGATGGGCATACGGTTAGACCTCCACAACGGCGATACGCACCTTTGGCCGGACAAGATTCTGATCGAACGACTCAATACGCTGAATCAGAGCGGCCCGTTCCATTTCATCTCTTTCGACCACAACAAATACCCCGGCTACGGCGGAGGCGGCGATAACTACTATAATAACGGCGAATACGTGACGGGGGCGTCTTATTTCAACCGCAGCGTCGGTTCACCGCTGCTTATCTCCCCCGAATACAACGCCGACGGACGATTGGGCTTCCGTCATAACCGGATTACCGCGTGGCATCTGGGCGCAGAAGGCCGTTTGACGGACGATTTTTCGTATCGCCTCCTGTGTGCGGAAGCAGAAAGTTTGGGCACGCCTTACGGGCCTCTTCTCAAGAAATTACGCATGTTGTCCGCCGCCGCCGCCGTAACTTATCATTGTCGCAATGCGTGGTCGTTTTCCGTTACCGTTGCGGCCGACAGGGGCGATTTGCTCGGCAACCACGCCGGAATCGGCATCTCCGTCACAAAAAGAGGACGGTTGCGATAAGAAACCGCACGTTAAAAACGCGCGGTTAATCAAGTGTCGCCCCTGCGGGGCTTTCATTGCAGTAACTGCTTGTCCCGCAGGGACAACATTTTATTAACCGTATGCTTCAGCATACGGCAAGCGAAGACGACAGACAGAAAGCCCCGCAGGGGCGACACTTGATTAACCGTAAGCTGAAGCATACGGTCAATAAAGTTCCCTCCCTGCGGGAGGTGTTGTTACAAGTTATTAATTTCGCGTCCCAAAAGACCTGCAAAATACAAACTGCTCATGCGGACAGGCGACGTATACGGATTCGGCGAAACAGCCGCTTCGACAGGATAAAATCGCATCGGACAGAGAGAAAAACGAAGAAATAAAAAAAATTTCCGGTTTATTTGCGTATTCCACATGAAAAGTATTACTTTTACGCGCTTATTCGCACGAGACCGGAACGCATTGTCGGGACAATCACAACCAACCTGATATACACTCCGATATACGGCAGGCACAAAGCAATACATTTCGTAACGGAAACGAAATCATTTGCAAAACAGGTACGACATTAATAACTTTAAAATTATAACGGATATGAAACTTGTAAAGACTTTTTTTATTGCATGGGTGATGACCATGATTTGGAGTGGCACGGGTTATGCGGCCGTCAGTAAATCGGTGGGAGATACTATCGAAGTAGGAAATATTTTTTATAAAATCACTCGAATAAATACTACTTCAGGAAATACTGTCGCTGTTGACAATGCCAACGCTGCCAATAGCAATACTTACAAAAGCAAATACACCGGAGAAATTACTATTCCCCAGAAAGTAGTACATTCGGATGTGGAATATAAAGTAACAGGTATAGGTGCGCAAGCTTTTTACGATTGTACGGGGTTGACGGAAATTGACCTTAGCGCGGCACCGATAGACAGCATAAGTACCGAAGCTTTTAACGGTTGTACTGCATTGGCAACTATTAATCTTCCCAGCACTTTGGTTTCTATAGGAGAAAAAGCTTTTGTTGATTGCATATTTACGGATATTACGCTTCCAACTACGGTAGACAGTATTGGAAGTAATGCTTTTAGAAGATGTTCTATAGAAACAATTCAATTGAATCAAGGATTAAGAATACTAAATGACAGGGCTTTTGGAAATACGAAATTAAAAACTATTACAATACCAGGTAACGTGACAAAAATTAGTGAATATACTTTTTATAACTGTACCCAGTTGAAATCCGTTACAATACCGAGTAGTGTAAAAAAAATCGCGACGAAAGCATTTGATGGTTGTACGGTAATTGATACAATATATGTGCATTGGACAAATTTTGCCGGACTTACCGTAGAAAGTGATGTGTTTAACAGCATTGATTTCATCACAACAAAAAGAATACTGATTATCCCGGAAACAACTACCTTATCAGATTATACAACCTATTATAAGGGAACTTCTTCTGTCTGGAGAAACTTCCATATCCCGTTTCGAAAAACTACCAATAATAGCGGCACCGAGATGTCGACTTTTTCGATTCCATCATGGGTAACAAAAGATTCATTTAAACTTGTTACCAACGAAGACTACACCATTACCCAGTCCCCGGCAAACACTGTTACCCTGAACCGAACATCAGGCACCAAAGACACCACAATAACATTCACATTCAGCAGCGCAAATACAACGACAACCCCTCGAACAGCCACACTGAAAATCAGCGGAGGAGATGCCCCTGAACGCACCGTCACGGTCACGCAAAGAAAGCAACCGGTAGATGACACACCTATTTCTCTTTCATCAGCGGCCCAATATTTTACAATCCCCGTAACCGGAGCATGGACGAATGGTACCCTCACATACGGTAACACCAGCGGCGACGGATGGATAAACAATCTAACTACCCCATCCACCTCCCGCACCGTCAGCCTGAATTCTACAGGTTTGGGCAGCGAAAGTATTACACTGCATGTATCGCAAAACACCGGAACCACTTCACGTACCGCAACGATAAAGATTACCGTCGAAAGCAAAGAGTATTCGATTTCAATAAGTCAGTCGGTCGCAAATAAGTCGGTATCTCCGCTGTCGTTGAATTTCACTGAAGCGGGCGGAGAGGCAAATCTGAATGTTTATTTTGAAACCAAAAGCTGGGTAGCAACAACCTCAGCATCGTGGCTTACGGTAACGCCGGATAAGGGTTCATGGGGAGAAGGGTATTCTGTTAAAGTCACGGCCGTGAAAAACGATCTGGTCACGGTGAACGGCACGGCGCGCACGGCAACAATCACATTCAAACCTCAAGACCTCAAACCGGGCGACGATTCGGTACAAGTAACCGTAAGACAAACGAATCCGGCAGCAAAGCTGGACTACAGGCCATTAATAATTAAGGAATTTGCCTGGGCAGGCGACTCGCTGGCCATAAACATCACGTCCAACGTGGTCTGGGTAGCGGAAGTTCCCGCGCCGTCAGACAGGACGTGGTTGTCGGTTGAGCCTTCGACCGGTTCCGGCAACGGTCGATTCATTATTTGGGCAAAGGCGAACATGTCCGACTATCCGCGCAGCGGCAGGGTAAGAATTTCCTCTCCCGCAAGCATCGAACTGAATCGGAACATTGACATCACACAGTCCCGCATAGTGCTGCCCCCCGATTCCATTACGTTCGAAACGAATACGCAGAATCCGAAAGTGCACTGGGTGACGCCGGAAGGAGGGTCCGGACTTGTGAAGATAAAATTTCATCCTTCCACCTCCGTAGAAAATCAGGAGGTGATATGGATGGTGGATAAAAACCCTCACCTGGTGAAACCGCTGACGACCTATAGCAATTCCGGCTGTGTGGTTCAGGGAAACGGAAAAGAAGGGAAAGCGACGCTCATTGCCTTCCTAAAGTCGGACTACAAAGTGTCCGCTGAATGTACAATAGACGTCCGCAAGACACCACCACCGGTAGCCGTCGAGCCGGTAGACGCGACCTCTGCATACGTCACTGCCGTTGCGCCGGGTAAACTGACGGTGAATACGCCCGTATCCGAGCGCATCTCGGTGTATACCGTCGGCGGCGCATTGCTGCTTCAGGTGCAAAAAGCGGCAGGCCCGGCAGTCGTCGACATCGGCCTTCGTCCCGACGTCGGCAGCATCCTGATCGTCTCCGGCGAATCGGGCTGGACGCAGAAAGTCGCCGTAAAATAGCGTGAGTACGGCGTAAGAAAAGGGTTAACCCTTTTGTCCGGGAGGGTTAATCCTTTCGCTCAAAAGGGTTAATCTTTTTACACGAACGGATTAACCCTTTTTTCCTGTCTGCCGTTCGGACGAGATTCCATCTCGTCCCGTCTATCCCCGGCGGATTCCATCCGCAGGTTTTGGATGTGAGATGGAATCTCACGGATAGCACAAACGAGATAGAATCTCGTCCGAACGGCGTCGTGGCGTCGTCCGTCAGTGCGGCAGATAGACCGCGCCGCCGCAGCTGTCCGCGCTTGCGCCGGTCACGTCGCGCAGGCAGTTGGTTTCTTCCCTCATGCGCAACACCCCAAGGAAGGCGAAGATGATGGCTTCCTTGAAATCCACCGTCTGCGCGTCGGGGACGACGACCGTGCGTCCGGCAAGCGCGCGCAATCGCTCCGTCAGGAAAACGTTTCGCGCCCCTCCGCCGGTCACAAGCATGGTTTCGCCTGTGCATCCGCGCGAAGCGTCGGCAATCTGCGCGGCGATATGTTCCGTCAGCGTGCGCAGTTTGTCGGGAACGGAGATCGCCGCCGCATCCAGACACGGACGGAAAACGGCTTCGAACCATTCCTTTCCCAACGACTTGGCGCCGCGCAGGCGGTAGTAATCCAGCACATTCAGCGTGTCCAGCAACCCGGCGTCCGTCCTGCCGCTGCGCGCCGTTTCGCCGTCCCGGTCGAAGGGCATCCCCAGCAGTCCGGCAAGGTAGTTCAGCGCCATGTTGCAGGGCGACACGTCGAAAGCAATCCTCCGCCCGTCGCGTCGGAAGGAGATGTTTGAAAATCCTCCGAGATTCAGGCAGGCATCGTAGCGGCCGAAAAGCAGTTCGTCGCCGACAGGCACGAGCGGCGCCCCCTGCCCGCCGAGCGCCACGTCGCGTGACCGGAAGTCGCAAACCGTCGCAAATCCGGTGAGCGACGCGATTATGGCTCCGTTTCCGATTTGCGAAGTGAAGCCCAGCGCCGGGCGGTGGAAGGTGGTGTGGCCGTGCGATGCGATAAAATCGGGCTTGACCGTCTCTTTCGCGAGGAACGCCCTTATGGCGGCGGCCATCGTTGCGGCCAGATCGGCATCCAGTTTCACAAAGTCGAAAGCCGGCAGGTCGGTCGCTTCGGCAAGCCGCGCCTGCAGTTCGTCGGAATACGGATACGTTTCGGCGGCAATCACTTCGCAGTTCCAGCGTCCGGTCGTTTTTTCAAAACGGCACAGCGCCATGTCCAGCCCGTCGAGCGAAGTGCCCGACATCAGTCCCAATACATTATAACAGTCTTTCATCGTTCGGTGTGTAAAATATGACGACGCGAAGGTAATAACTTGTAACAACATCTCCTGCAGGGAGGACACTTTATTAACGGTTAGAGTATGCGATGAACAAAAAGTTCTGCGGGGACTTTCTGTCTGTCGTCTTCGCTTGCCGTAAGCTGAGGCATACGGTTAATAAAGTGTCGTCCCTGCGGGACTTTCCGTTACATCTTATTATACTTTACGCGGCATGGTTTTGTGCAATGAAAGCAGACCTGTTCTTCCCTGTCAGGGGAAGAATATCAATAGAAATATAGGTCGCCCCGCTTTCCCTGTTCCCCGTTCAGGGGATTCATAAACAGCAAGTGAATGCCCTGACGGGCAATGAGGCGCGTGGGCAGATGCGCTTTTCTATTGACAGGAATGCCCTGACGG
>JAISNP010000060.1 GCA_031276175.1 Tannerella sp. | reverse complement strand
TCCCCCATCCCCATCATTTTCCAAAACAAATACCCTACTTTTGTACAAGCTTTACAAACAATATTGCAACCGTCATTATACATCCGATGAAAACAAACGTACTAAATACAGCGCTCGCTATCCTTGCATTTGCTTCATGCCAAACGCATACGGACATAATCGACCGTGAAGCGCTCGTGAAACGCAACAATCCCACAGTAACGCAGCTCGACACGCTGGCCTCCCTGTCGGCAGGCAACGGCCGTTTCGCCGTCACCGTAGATGCCACCGGACTGCAAACGTTCCCCGAACTCTACGCCGCAGGGGTGCCGCTGGGCACGCAGTCGCACTGGGGATGGCACAGTTTCCCCAATTCACATGAATACAGGTTCGAAGAAACGCTCGAAAGCTACGACTTCGGACACGGGCAACCCGGACTGTACGCCGTGCAGCCAAGGCCGTCGAGAGATCCCGCCGAAACGGCAAAAATCATGCGCCGCATGGAAGCCGTAAACTATTTCCGCGCCAATCCGCACCGGCTGCATCTGGGCATCACGGGACTGGAACTGCTGAGGGCCGACGGCGCGCACGCCACGCCCGAAAACATATCCGCCATCAGCCAGCAATTAGACATGTGGAGCGGGCTGATCCGCTCTTCGTTTACGATGGACGGCTACAACGTCACAGTAAACGCCGTATGCCACCCTGCGGTCGACAGGCTCGCCGCCTCCGTCGCATCTCCGCTGCTGGCGGAAAAACGCGCGGCCGTGAAACTCCGCTTCCCCTACCCTACCGGGCAACATTCGGACGACGCTTGTGACTGGAACCGTCCGGACGACCACCAAACAAAAATCGTCGGACAGGGCGACCGCTTCGCCCTGCTCGAACGAAACATCGACACGACTACTTATTTCGTAAAAGTAGCCTGGGAAGGACAAGCCGTACTCAGGGAGAAGGCGCCGCACTATTTCGTGCTGGAAACGTCGGCGGACAACCTGTCGTTCACGGTCGATTATGCGCCCGAAAACGCTTTTCCCGAAACGGAATCGTTCGGCGAAACCGCACGGCTGTCGCAAACACACTGGCAACGGTTCTGGGAAAAGGGAGGCGCCGTCGATTTCTCGCTTTGCACGGACGAACGCGCCACAGAACTGGAACGCCGCGTCGTACTGTCGCAATACCTGACGGCCATACAATGCGCCGCACCCGAACCGCCGCAGGAAACGGGACTGACCTGCAACAGCTGGTTCGGCAAGTTCCACCTTGAGATGCACTGGTGGCATCAGGTGCATTTTGCCCTGTGGAACAGAACGGAATTGTTGAAACCAAGCCTGGAATGGTACAAAAAAGTCGAACCCGTCGCCCGCGAAATTGCGGCACGACAACACTTCGAAGGCATCCGCTGGATGAAAATGACCGACCCGTCGGGACTGGAAGCCCCCTCGTCGGTAGGATCGTTCCTCATCTGGCAGCAACCGCATTACATCTACATGGCCGAACTGATCTACCGGCAGGAACCCACGCGCGAAACGCTGGAACGCTACCTCCCGCTCGTGATGGAAAGCGCCGTCTTCATGGCCTCCTTTGCCACCCTCGACGAGGCAAACAACCGCTACGTGCTGAAGGGCTGCATCCCGGCACAGGAGACCCTGCGCCCGGACGAAACCGTCAATCCGCCGTTCGAACTCACCTATTGGCGTTTTGCCCTCTCCGTCGCCCAACAGTGGCGCGAAAGGGCGGGGCTGGAGAAAAAAACGGAATGGGACGACATCATCAACCGGCTGTCGCCGCCGGCAGAAAAAGACGGACTCTACCTCGCTGCCGAATCGGCGCCGCAAACCTATCAGGAACGGCGTTTTACGTCCGACCACATGATTGTGCTGGGCGCTATGGGCATCCTCCCGCAGTCGCCGATGCTGAAACCGGACATCATGCGCCGGACGTTCGACTGGGTCTGGGACTACTGGAACTGGGATCATACGTGGGGATGGGATTACCCGACAACCGCCATGTGCGCCGCACGACTCGGCGAACCGGAAAAAGCGGTAAACGCCCTCCTGATGGACAGGCAAACGAACACCTACCTGCCGAACGGACACAATTACCAGAACGACAGGCTGCGCATCTACCTTCCGGGCAACGGCGGACTGCTCGCCGCCGTGGCCATGATGTGTGCCGGATGGGACGGCAATACCCTCCCGACGCCGGGATTCCCGAAAAACGGCGCATGGAACGTGCGCTGGGAAAACCTCGCACCCATGCCGTAAATCAAATCAATACACCGAATGGCTTCGACGAAATTTGTATGGAAACAACGTTAAATTCAAACCCAAACCCGAACGACCCATTTCTGCAAACGAAATGCGCCGGCAGGTTACGGCCTTCCATCCGTGGAATTTTCTTCCGTGGAGTGTCCATGACGTGGAATTCAGCGGAATTTTCTTCCGTGGAGTGTCCGGGACGAAAAATTCAGCGGAATTTTCTTCCGTGGAGTGTCCGGGACGAAAAATTCAATGGAATTTTCTTTCACGGAGTGTCCGGGGCGAAAAATTCAGCGGAATTTTCTTTCACGGAGAAATTGTCCGTATAATTACCCGAAGCATAAACTAAATAAAACATGAAACTGTTACGAACTCTTATTCTGACGGCAACGCTGTCCGCAGCCGGTTTCGCCGGACTGCATTCGCAATCCCAAACCGGCTCGTGGGGCGACCAGGGCAACGGGACGTATATCAATCCCGTCCTCAATGCGGACTATTCCGATCCCGACGTATGTCGCGCAGGCGACAAATACTACATGGTATGCTCCGAATTTCACTACATGGGGATGCCCGTGCTGGAATCGGAAGACATGGTGAACTGGAAAATCGTCTCGCAAATCTATTCACGGCTGGATTTCCCCGGCTACGACAAAGTAGACAGCTATTCCAACGGTTCATGGGCGCCTTCCATACGTTACCGCGACGGCAAGTTTTGGGTCTATTTCTGTACGCCCACCGAAGGACTGTTCATGAGCACGGCCGAAAAGGCCGAAGGCCCCTGGGCGCCGCTCGTCGAAGTGAAACACGTCGAAAAATGGGAAGACCCGTGCCCCCTGTGGGATGACGACGGCAAGGCATACCTCGGCCACAGCCTGCACGGGGCAGGCCCCATCATCATCCACAAGATGAGCGACGACGGCACAACGCTGCTCGACGACGGCCTGACGGTGTACACCGGCCCCGTAGCCGAAGGCACCAAAATGTGCAAAAAAGACGGATACTACTACATCAGCATCCCCGAAGGCGGCGTGCCGGTCGGCTGGCAAACCATCCTGCGGTCGAAAAACATCTACGGCCCTTACGAGAAGAAAATCGTGCTCGAACAGGGCAGCACCCCCGTCAACGGCCCGCACCAGGGCGCGCTGGTCGACACGCCCGAAGGCGAATGGTGGTTCTATCACTTCCAGTCCGCCGGCGCGCTGGGGCGCGTAGTACACCTCCAACCCGTGCACTGGCATGACGGATGGCCTGTGATCGGCATCGACATCGACCGCAACGGCATCGGCGAACCGGTATACGTCTGGAAAAAACCGGCTGCCGGGAAAACCTCCGCCATACATGCACCCCAGACCGACGACGACTTCAGCGCCCCGACGCTCGGACTGCAATGGCAATTCAACCACAACCCCGACAATGCGGCATGGTCGCTATCCGAAAAACCCGGCAGCCTTGCCCTGAAAGCCCTCCGGAGCGAAAGCTTCCTGAGAGCAAAAAATACGCTGACGCAAAAAACAATGGGCGCCTCGGGAGAAATCACAGTAAAACTCGACGCCGGCAAAATGACCGAAGGACAAAAAGCAGGCCTGTGCAGCTTCGGCTCGCTCTACGGACTCATCGGCGTGTACCGGACGGACGGCAAAAACTACCTCTTTTTTGAAACCAACGACGAACTGTTCCGGCAACCCCGCCAACCCGGCGTAAGAATCAACACCTTCGATACCGGCAAAAACCATTTCGAAAAACAGCCCGTCGCAGCAAAAATCATCTACCTCAAACTGAAACTGGATTTCCCCTCCGGCAAAAACCACTTCTATTACAGCACGGACAACAAACGCTTCATCCCCTTCGGAAAAGATTTCGGCGCAATGTTTTCGTTCTGGAAAGGAACAAGGATCGGCCTCTTCAGCTACAACGAACTGACCGACGGCGGCGTCGCGCTGTTCGACCGGTTCACATACGACTACGACGGCCCGAAGCAACCGGTCGCGGAATTTTAAGACACTGTCGCATGATAACTAATGTGTGCATATACACTATAACTTTTATATTACTCAACATCTTCAAAAAGCAACAAAATGAAAACTAAACAAACCATGTCGAGGCGTAATTTCCTCGCAACCTCGGGGGCAGTTCTGGCAGGAAGCGCCCTCCTCAATCCGGCGACCGAACTCGGAGCTGCGCCGGCCGTTTCTTCGCCCGGACGGGCAGGCGGTAAACTGAAACTTGCAATGGTCGGCACAGGCTCGCGCGGCACGAGCATGTGGGGACGCGGACTGACGCAACGCTATGCGGACAGAATCGAATTTGCAGGACTGTGCGACATCAATCCCGGCCGCGTGGAAGTCGGAAAAGAAATCATCGGCGCCGACTGTCCCACGTACAGCGACCTCCAAAACCCGATGGCCGCGTTTGAGAAAATGATTCGGGAAACAAAACCCGACATGCTCATCGTAACTACCGTGGACGCTACGCACAACGAATACATCGCCCGCGGAATGGAACTCGGCGTCAACGTCCTTACCGAAAAACCGATGACTACCGACGAAAAGAAAGTACAGCAAATCCTCGACGTCGAAAAACGCACGGGCAAGAAAACCCGCGTGACGTTCAACTACCGCTACTCGCCCCATCGCGCAAAACTGTGGGAACTGCTGCGCGAAGACGAAATCGGCGAACTGACCTCGGTAGACTTCCACTGGTATCTGGACACGCGGCACGGAGCCGATTATTTCCGCCGCTGGCACCGGCTGGTAGAAAAAAGCGGCTCGCTGTGGGTGCACAAGGCAAGCCACCACTTCGACCTGCTCAACTGGTGGATAGACAGCGACCCCGAAACGGTATACGCGCTCGGATCGCTGGACTTCTACGGCAAAAACGGCGCCTTCCGCGCCGAAAACTGCCGTACCTGCCCGCACACCGCCCAATGCCCCTTCTATTTCCAAATAGACCGCCCCGCCATGTCGGCAGCCATGCAGGACGCGGCAGGCGTGAACCGTCAACAGGCCGCTTACGTCAATCCGTACAAACGGCTGTACATCGACTGCGAAAAATACGACGGCTACCTGCGCGACGGATGCGTATTCAAAAACGACATCAACATCTTCGACAAGATGGCCGCCACCATCCGCTATGCCAACGGCGTACAGGTCTCCTACTCGCTTACGGCCTATTCGCCCTACGAAGGATACCGCATCGCCTTCAACGGCACAAAGGGACGTATCGACGCATGGATTCAGGAATCAAACCCCGCGCAGGACAAGGATTACGACGAAATCGTACTGTACAAAAACTTCTCCCGCAGGCGATATATCCAAATCCCGTACGGCACGTCGGGACACGGCGGAGGCGACGACCTGCTTCGCGACCAGATTTTCATCCCCGGCACGCCCGACCCGCTCAAGCAGTGCGCCGGCACAAGAGACGGCGCCTTTGCCTGCCTCATAGGTATCGCCGCACGCAACAGCATCGCATCCGGACTGCCGGTGAAAATCGCCGACCTCACCTCGCTCAAACCGCAGGCGCAAAAAGATTATCAAAGAGACCTCCTGAACATGTGATCCCTGTTCGGACGAGATTCCGGCTCGTTCGGTCTATCACCGGAGATTCCATCTCGGATGAACGATAAACGATAAATTATAAACGATGAGTGATGAGTGATGAGTGATGAGTAGCGAACGGTTAGTGGTGAACGCCGGAGGCGTAACCCTTTCGATAACCCCGTACAAGCATAGCGCAGTGCGGGGTAAGGAAACT
>JAISNP010000137.1 GCA_031276175.1 Tannerella sp. | reverse complement strand
GTCGACAACAATTGAGTTTCCGTCGACAACAATTGAGTTTCCGTCGACAACAATTGAGTTTCCGTCGACAACAATTGAGTTTCCGTCGACAACAATTGAGTTTCTGTCGACAACAATTGAGTTTCCGTCGACAACAATTGAGTTTCCGTCGACAACAATTGAGTTTCCGTCGACAACAAATGAGCTATTGTCGACCATACACGTGTGTGTGCATTCCAAACAGTTTCCGAAAAAGAAGGCATAGCCGTATACATAATCACAATTTATAGAACGGCTATGCCTTTTGTTTATTACTTATTTCCAGCCCGGATTTTGTTCTAACTCGGGGTTCAATAAAATTTGTCTTGTCGGCAGCGGGAAGAGATAATGTTTCTCTTCGAACGTTCGTTTGTCCGCCGATTCGATAATGATATGCCCGTCCGCATCCGTCGGGAAGTTGACATCGCTCCAGCGCGGGTCGGTGTCGTATTGCGTCCCTGTCCAGAGCACGCCTTTGAGCGCCTGCGGCATCTCATATTCCGCCGTTTTCCACCTCCTCAAGTCGTCGAACCTGAAACCTTCGATAAATAATTCGATGGTACGTTCCCTGCGTATCTCCGTTTGCATATTCAGGCCGTTTGCCGTAACAAAATCATTCGTTAACCGGGGGAGGCCGGCTCGCGCCCTGAGTTTGTTAATCGTCAGATCCAGTTGTTCGTCGGTAATGAAACCGTTCTTTTCATACAGCGCTTCGGCATGGATGAGCAATACCTCGGCCAGCCGGATCACAGGGTAATCCACGCCGAACGGAGCGGCTATTTCCACGCGGAATTTGACCGAATAATAAGCGGTTCGCGTCGTGTTCCCGAAATTGATGTCGTATATATTGCCGCCGGCAAAAGGATCTTCCCACTTCCGGTTATATTCGGGCGGATAATTAGCCCAGAATCTGGTGAAGGGTTTCTGCAAAACGTTTGTCATGCGCAAATCTCTGTTTTCGTATTCGCTTTCGGCCGTTAACCTGCCTTGAAACAGGGGCGACTTGTCTGTCGGCAATCCGTCCCTGCAAAGAAACAGGTCGGCAAATTTTTTCGTAACACTCGGAGATTGGTGTGCACTCGGAGATTCGGCTGTTCTGAAGTCGACATCAAACTTATTTGTCAGGATATATTCGTTCTGATCGGCTTTTGTAAGGTTTGCGATATTTGTTTTCATCTTGTCCAGAATAAAGAAATACCGGTAACTGTCGTCTCCCAATACATCTCTCCGGTCGAAAAGTTGATACCGGTTTCCGTGTATTACTTCCTGCGACGCGGCTGCGGCCATGTTCAGGAAATCCGTACCATCCTGATTCCTGTATTTCCGCCATGTCCCTTCAAATAAAGCAATCCTTGCCTTTAATGCCAGGGCGGCTTCTTTGGAAACCCGCCCTTTGTCGTTTTCGGCGATTGCGGCTTCTTCGGGCAGGGATGAAACGGCATTATCCAAATCTTCGAATATGTAATCCACCGTTTCTTCGCGGGTATTCCTTTTTCCGTACAACAGTTCATTATCTTCCAAATCCAGTACTTTGTCGATCACGGGAACGCCCCCGAAGTCTTTCAGAAGATTATAACAGGCCATAGCCCGGAAAAAATGCGCTTCTCCTTTATATGACTTTATCCTGTCGGCCAGTTGGGGAACCAGCTGCGCTTTTTCGAGCAGATAAGTCGTATTGCGAATCCATTTATACGAATCCGCCCACACGTTACCGACTCCTGTGGGAGTAGGGTAATAACTTCCGTTACTTACGGTATTGGCGCTCCAGGCGACTAAAAGATCCGAATATGTATCGCGGTTTAAATTTGCGCCGGGACCGGGCAAACTGTAATAGAACTGGTTTGCATACAGTTTAAATTGCTCTTCATTTTGGAAGAAAGTAGCTTCCGAGTATTTGTCCCGGGGATATAAATCGAATCCCTTCTCGCAGGAAGTAAAACAGAATATGCAGATTAAATAAACAGTTAGTTTTTTCATGATGTATAATTGTTATAGTGTAATATTTACTCCGAACGAATATCCTCTTGGGAAAGGACTGATGCGCGGATTGAAAGGTTTCTCCGGGTCGTAAACTCCCGGTATCGCATACGCTTCCCACAAATCGGTACCGCTGAAATAGACGCGCAGCCTTTCTATATTGATTTGACGAAGTATGTTTTTCGGGACGGAATAACCCATTTGCAGGCTTTTCAGCCGGATATACCGGTTATTATACAGACTGTAAGGGGCGTCGGAAAGACGATAGTCATACGCCTTTATGCCTGAATTTTGAGACAGGCGCGGATGTATTGCCGATGTGTTTTCCGGCGTCCAGTAATTCCCGTAGAAATATGCCTGCGGAGGCCACGAGTCATTTTCTATCGGTTTATTGGTTTCCTGTACCGTCCATTTCAATACGCCCTGTAAAAACATTCCGAGATCAAAGTTTTTCCAGCCGGCGCCCAGATTGATACCGAACAGATAGTGCTGTCCGTTATCGCCGATATGTACGATGTCGCCGGAATCGCTTGTCGGCTTTCCGTCTTCTCCCGTCTTGTATACTTGCTGCCTTAACATGCCGTCGCCATCCAGATCCTTAAAGCGGGTATCTCCTATGGTCAGGTTATTGGGAATACCGGAACTGTACTTGCTGTTGTATGCGTCCAGTTCTTCCTGCGATTGAATGAATCCGTCGAACCTGTGCCCGAAATAAGAGCCGACCGGATAGCCTTCCACAAAATTGTTTACCCCGTGCGAGGGAATACTTGCGTCGGCCAGTTTCAATACTTTGCTGACATTGTTGCTCAGGTGCATATTGAGGTGATAGCTCCAGTCGTTTAGCTTGTCGTTCCATCCCAAAGAAACCTCCCATCCTTTGGAACGCACATGCGCCCCGTTGATAGTGGGCGCTCCGATTCCGAGTACGGTAGGATATTCCTGTGCGAAAAACATGTTGGGATTGTCTTTTACATATAAATCGACCGTTCCGCTCAGTTTCGAATGAAGCAGGGCGAAGTCCAGCCCGATGTTTTTCGTATCAATCGTTTCCCATGTCCTCGTGTTGCTTGCCAGTCCGGCTACCTGAGCATACTGCGTTAAAATCGGAGACATGGGATTTCCCATCGGATAACTGCCCGTGATGTTAATCTGGGCGATATAATCGTATAACCCGATACTGGATTCGTTACCCATTTGCCCCCATGAAGCCCGGAGTTTCAGGAAACTTACATAAGGATCCATGTCGCGCATAAACGCTTCGTTCGAAACAGTCCATGCGCCGGAAACGCCGAGGAAAGGCGACCATCTGAATCCGTCTGCAAATTTAGAGGAGCCGTCGTACCTGAACGTGCCTTCCAGCATATACCGGTTATCATAAAAATATCCGGCACGGGCAAACACGGAGCTTAACGACCTGTCCGATTTTGCTTCGCCGTTATACTGTTCGTCGCTGCTTCCCAAGCCCAAAGTGGGCAAATCGTTACTGATTAATCCCAACCTGCGTTCGGCCGAGAAAGTTCTCCAGTCTTCTTCCTCGTGCGAATAACCGGCCATCGCTTCAAATTTGTGCCTGTTCGCCAGTGTGAAATTATAGTTTGCATACGCATTTGCTACCGTATACCGGGATCGACCGTAAGAGGCCGACGCTACATTCCTGTCGCTTCTTGAATTGTATGAATATTTATCGTTTTCGTCATACATGTCAAAACCCAGATAGGCGGTCTCGTTTTCGTTTATATCAAAAGCGGAGGAGATTTCGCCCGTAATCGTCAGGTTCTTTACGGGGGTAAGCACTACTCCCATCAACGCTCTGACCCGGTAATTTATGTCTTTGGAACTGCCGGAATCGCGTGCATAGCCGATCGGATTTTGATGCGAGCCGAAGTTATACAAATGCCCGCTCGTATTGTAAGGCATAAATACCGGCCAGATCAATCCCTGCCAAAATTCAACGCTTCCGTAATCGGACGGTTCGGTTACTTTCTGTCTCTCGAAATCGAAGATGGATTTAATCTTCAGATAATTCGTGATCTGATAGTCGTTTTTCAGTTTCACAAAAAGACGCTGATTGTGATTGTCCCCGTAATTCAGCATGGCGTCCTGACCGACATAGCCTATGGAGTTGTAGTAATTCAGGTTTTTGCTGTTGCCCGAAACCGACAAATTATAGTTTTGCATGGGCGCGGTGTCAAACATCATATCCGACCAGTTGTAATCGCCGAACACAAAGTTCGTGCTGTTGTCAAACGGCCATACGCATGAATACTTCCCGTCGTTCCTGCGGATCATGTCCATCGTCAGATTGTTTTCGGCAATATATTTGACGATAGGGGTATATCCGTTTGTCGTCAGTCCGTCATTTGTATAACCCTGATTCATCATTTCCACGATCTGGAGCACGTTGGTGCCTTCCCGGAGTAAAGAAGGTTTCTGCAAAGTGTATGTCCCGGTAAACTCGATGGTCGGTTTTTCCGTCCGGCCTCTTTTGGTCGTTACCAGTATAACCCCGCCGGCTGCACGCGCTCCGTAGATTGCCGCCTGGGCATCTTTCAGGATACTGATGCTTTCGATGTCGTCGGGATTGATATTGTCTATGGCATACGTATTGTTGTCTTTCTGGGCGATTCCGTCAATGACGATCAGTACGCCGGGATCGCTTCTCGAAGTGGTTCCGCGGATAGAAATAGAGCTGTTGGTGCCTTTGATTCTTCCGGCATTCGAGCGGGTAATCCGTACTCCCGAAGCTACGCCCTGCAACAGGTCGGTGGTTCTGGCAACCGGTCTGTTTGCCAGCGCTTCTTTGTCTACCATCGAGACGGAGCCGGTGAGCGTGGATTTTGTTCGCGTGCCGTAACCGATGGCAACGACTTCGTTCAGCGCAATGGCGTCTTCCGTTAATCGAATGATTCCTCCCGCGACGGATGCGGCGCTGATTTCCTGTGTGACGTATCCGATGTACGACACTTGCAGCACGGCATTGTCCGAAACGTGTAGCGAAAAATCTCCGTTCACATCCGTCACCGTGCCGTTGGTCGTTCCTTTTTCGACGACGTTTGCGCCGATAATGGTTTCGCCCTTATCGTCGACGACTTTGCCGGTGACGAGTTTCTCTGTTTGCCGGAGGGGTATCATAAAAGCGCCCTTCCTGTTCAGCACAATCTGACGTCCGCTGATGGCGTAAGCGATTTCGGCGTTACGAAACAGATCGTCCAATACTTCGGTGATAGTTCTTTTGTCGGCAGAAATATCGACCCTGTGTTCCACATCTACCATCTTTTTGTTGTAGAGAAAACGAAATTCGCTTTGTTCTTCGATGGTATTCAATACGTCTTCAATGGATGCGTCATTCATCCGGAAAGTGAGCGTCACGGATTGGGAATAGGTGTTGGACCCAAAGACCTGCGTGATGCCCAGAATTAATAATAGCACGTAAAGTCGCATAATATGTAATGTTTTAACGGCAATGTATTGCCTTTCGATTTTGTTTATTGAAATAAGATTCATACTTTTGGAATTGTTTGGTTTAATAATTGATAATCTCTTGAAATTAATTAGCCGGACGTGCGGAAAGGATGGGTGTGCAAGACCTGTCCTTTCTTTTTGCCGTATAGCGGCTGTGATTTTATCCGCCTGCAACAAAGTACGGGGGAGGGTTGTGGAACGGTAATTTACATTATATATCCATAGGCATTTCGGTTTTAAGTTGATAACAAACAAAAGACGTTTCAGCGGAGTTTCTCCACATCCGGATGACTGCTTTTTTTCTTAAGCAGCCTTATTTTTAACATGACTTCGGCGCAAAGTCAGGCGACTCCGGCGTAATGAATCCGGTATTCATTTTAAAAAAGTCTCCTGCCGAACGGAATCAAAACCTCGTATTTAAACAATTATCCCACGTGAAATAAATTTCGTTTCACGAGACACATATGCATCATTCCGGATATAAAACGGAAGTCGCTCCGCAACCACTTTTATTTGGGGGGGATCAGTTTCTTTTCGCCGACGTCCGCCTGTAGACTTCAATCCGCTGTTTTTCGTAGCGGTTGTCGGCCGTGCGTGTTCTCCGGAGCCGGACGAAGCGGATGGGAGCGGACATTTCGAGCAGTCGCAGTATTTCGTTGAGCGACTCGTCTTCGAATGAAGCGCGGTACGGTTCTCCGGCCAGTTCGCGATCCCGGACGACAATCTCTACATTAAAAGTATGCTCCAGCCGCTTGAATACGTACTGCAGCGGGTCGTTTCGGAAAATCATCTGTCCGTCTTTCCATGCATACCACCGGTAAGGTTCGGTTTTGGCGAGCGTACCCTTTGAGGTGCGGCTGTTGTATACCAGCCGGTCGCCGCCGTTCAGCGTTACGGGAGCGGCGTTTCCGAAAGCCACGTCCACCACGCCTCCGGCCATCGTCACGGCCGTCAGCGAATCGGCTGCAAAGGCTTCGATGTTGAACGAGGTGCCGGTAGCGGTCAGGGTCATCAGCGCCGTATGTACGACAAAGGGGTTTCCCCTGTCCGAACGGACTTCAAAGTATCCTTCACCTTCCAGAAAAACCCGTCGTTCTGTCGGACGGAATTTCAGGGGATATTTAAGCTTGCTACCTCCGTTGAGCCATACTTTCGAGCCGTCCGGCAAGTCGATTTGCGAAAGCGTGCCGCAGGAAGATTGCAATTCCCTGTATTCCGTCTCCCGGTATATGTCCGTCCGGTCGCCGACGGCAATCAGGCAGGCGAACAGCAGCAGGAGCGGGATGAGCGCTATCGCCGCAATGCGTTGCCACCAGCGCCATAGCCTGCGAAGCGGAGGCGGGTTCGAAATCTTTTTCATGATGCGCTGCCCGGCTCCGGCAAGGTCGATGCCTTCAGGGTCGAAGGCAGGATGCGTGATTTGCCACAGGTTGACAAACTCCAGATAACGGCGCCGGCGCTCCCGGCTTTCGTTCACCCGTTTTTCCAGTTCAAGCCGTTCTTCGGCAGTTGCGTTACCGCTCAGGTACGCCGTGATCAGGCGTTCGAACGGTTCGTCGTTCCACATATTTTTTGATTCCCTGTTCATACGTTTACTTATTAAAAGACGTTCGAGAAACGGTTTACCACAATCCTCCCCGGAAGATAATCCAGCCGGCTGCCGCGAGAAACTCCCGCAGATATTTTCTCAGAAAATCGATCGCCTTACCGATGCGGACTTCTACCGTCCGTTCGGACACGTGCAGTTTGCCGGCGATTTCGCGATACTTCAGCCCTTCGAAACGGTTGAGTTCAAAGGCTTCGCGGCAAACTTCCGGCATCCGCTCCAAAGCGCGGTGCAAGTGGCGCTGCAAGTCCGAATAGAGGATGTAGTTACCCGTATCCGCCAAATCGTCGGGACGGAGGCCTGACAGGACATACGATTCATGTTCGAGTACGATATGTCGATGCCGTATCTCGTCCAGACATGCGTTGCGTACAGCCTGAAGCAGGTAGGATTTCAGCGACGTTTCGACGGCCAGCGTCGCCCGTTCGTGCCATAACTTCAAAAAAATGGACTGAACAATGTCTTCACAAGCCTCCTGCTGCGGAAGATAATTTCCCCCAAACAACACCATATCCCTATAATAGGTATTGAATAACAGCGAAAAAGCCTGTACGTTTCCTTCCTTCAACGCCGCAATCAAATCGTATTCGTCCGACATATCAAAATGGCTTGTCAGTTAATCGGATGCAAATATATGAATAATGTGAAAGAAGGATTTAAAAACGCCGGTAAAAACAGCTGCGGAGATGTTTTTACCGGCCGGATTAGATGTTTTCCCGTCGGAGAAATATACATTATATATACAGGTTGATTATTTGCCGGGGTGCGGCTTTCAACCGATACGGAGGCATCATATCCGATATACAATATTTCATTACGTGGCAGTTTTTTGTTTTGAGGCTGCCCCAAAAGCCGGTTTCCCGTTTTTGAGACAGCCTCTGTTTTTACTTTGCTACGGCATCGGATTCTGCTCGATGAAGACCGGTTTTTACATCGTTCACAACATGTCCGTCGTTAAAATTCAGTTATAATACGATATGATTGTATCCATCTGCCGGGAAAGTTTTTCCAGATGCGCTCGGTCTCCTCCGTCCACTTCGGCGGTTAGCCAGTTTCCACCGTAATTTATCCCGCTAACCGCTTTCATGACTGACGGCCAGTTATTGTCGCCTTCCAGAAGTTCGACTTTGAATCCTGCCCACATGCCTTTGTTATTCATCAGTTCTCGACTGAACTC
>JAISNP010000094.1 GCA_031276175.1 Tannerella sp. | reverse complement strand
TAACTCTGGACACCCAAGAGTGGTAACTCTGGACACCCAAGAGTTATAACTCTGTGGTCGCAGACCAAAATCAGACGACCGTAATGGTATTCGGATACTCGTATGTACGTACATTTTCGGTAAACATCTTCGAGTTACTGGTTGCTTGCGTGGCAACTTTTACTTTCCAGTTGCCGGCCGAAACCTCTGCCGGAAGCACGAATTGAAGTTTCTTTGGAGTGTTGGGCGAAAGGTGTGTGGCCGGAATGCGGACGACCGTCACTTCGTCTTCGTAAGTGAAGAAAACGCCGATTTCGTCCGGTTTGTCGCCCCGAACGGCAAGACGCATCCCTTGCAGAAGAACCATTTCGCCGGTGTTGATTGTGTCCGGCACATTTGCCACGGGATTCGTCACCGACTGAATGACGGGGCCGGTAGGCGCGGGTTGTTCGGCTACGCTTATCGTGAGGTCTTTCACGGCTTCACGTGCGTATTCGCCCTGTATCAGTCCGGTGTGGACGCTGACTTGTCCTGCGGGCAGGTGGTGACCCAGGTCTTTGGCATAGACCACGCCTTTGAGTCCGATGGTGGCGTGGAACATGCCGGTGACTACGTTGTAGCCTTCGCTGACGGCCAGCGCACATTCGCGGTGGAAAAGTTGGACGAAGGCCGGGCCGTTCACGTTTTTGGTCGCAATTTCTTTGGCTTCCAGTCGGCGGATGATGTCTTCTTCGTGAAGCGTGCCTTTGATGTCGGGCAGCAGGTAATAATCGTCCGTTGTTTCTTCCGTCAGCTCATTCAGGTGAGCAATTGTTTTTAAGATTGTCATACGTTTTAAGTTTAAAATGAATATTGTTGGGTAATTGAATACCAAGAAGCAGGGAAAGCGGGGTTTCGCTCTTGTTTTCCCGCCATTTCCGTTTGTTTGAAAACGGAACAAATGTAATGTTTTATTTCGGAACATACAAATGGCCGTGAATAAGGCCGAATTTTTTAATGCCGGGCAATCACGAAACTTTTTGCACCACGCAGCGAGTTTGGCAAACTTTTTGCGGTTATATTTGCAGCAAATATAAAAACAAGGAGAAATGATTCTAACCACGAACACCCTCTACTGGGTCATTTTTATCGGAATAGCCTTATTAAGCTGGATTGTTTCGCACAGGCTGAAGGCCAAATTTGAGAAATATTCGCGCGTAGCGTTGCCGAGCGGCATGTCGGGATGCGACGTGGCAAGGAAAATGCTTGCTGATCACGGACTGTCCCACGTAGCCGTCACTTCCGTCCGGGGTATGCTTACCGACCACTACAACCCGGCCAATCGTACGGTAAATCTCAGCGAGAGTGTATATCACGGCAGAAGCGTTGCTGCGGCAGCCGTTGCGGCACACGAGTGCGGACATGCCGTGCAACATGCACGTGCATACGCTCCGCTGAAAATGCGGTCGTCGCTGGTGCCGGTCGTCAGTTTTTCGTCGCACATCGTGCAGTGGGTGCTGCTCGGCGGAATGTTGATGCTGCGCACTTTTCCGCAATTGCTGCTGGCAGGCATTATCCTGTTTGCCTTTACGACGCTGTTCAGTTTCGTCACGTTGCCGGTCGAAATCAACGCCAGCCGCCGCGCGCTTGCATGGCTGAGCAACGCCGGAATCACGAACGTATACACGCACGACAAGGCCGAAGACGCGCTGCGCTCAGCCGCCTATACCTATGTCGTAGCAGCGCTGGGTTCGCTGGCCACGTTGCTTTACTACGTGATGATATTTCTGGGCGGAAGGCGAAACTAATCGGACAATCCATGCAAAAACCTTCCATTCCCAAAGGCACGCGCGATTTCTCGCCCGAAGAAACGGCGAAACGAAATTATATTTTCGATACGATTCGCCACGTATATCACTTATATGGTTTTCAGCAGATCGAAACCCCTGCAATGGAAAACCTGTCCACGCTGACAGGCAAATACGGCGAAGAGGGCGATAAGTTGCTGTTTAAGATTCTCAATTCGGGCGACTGTTTTTCGGGCATCACCGACGAAGAGTTGCAGGAAAAGAATCCCGTGCGTTTTGCGCTGAAAGCTTGCGAAAAGGGACTTCGTTACGATTTGACCGTGCCTTTTGCACGCTACGTCGTACAGCATTTCAACGACTTGTCGTTTCCTTTCAAACGCTACCAGATACAACCCGTCTGGCGCGCCGACCGTCCGCAAAAGGGACGCTACCGCGAGTTTTACCAGTGCGATGCCGATGTAGTCGGCTCAAACTCGCTGCTCAACGAAGTCGAACTGATTCAAATCATGGACGAAGTGTTCCGGCGTTTCGGTATCCGTGTACGCATCAAGCTAAACAACCGGAAAATCCTTACCGGCATTTCCGAAATCATCGGCGAAGCGGAAAGAATCACAGACATCACCGTCGCCATAGACAAACTGGATAAAATCGGCACAGACCACGTCAATGCGGAGCTTCGCGATAAGGGCTTGTCCGACGAAGCCATCGCACGCCTGCAACCGGTGATCAGCCTGAAAGGCGATAACGACGAAAAAATAACCACGCTCAAAGATTGGCTGAAAGCATCGCCGGCAGGATTGAAAGGCATCGAAGAAACGGAATTTATACTCAATAAAATCAAAACCACACCCCTCGTGGCCACGCTCGAACTCGATCTGACGCTGGCTCGCGGTTTAAGCTATTATACCGGCGCCATTTTTGAAGTGAAAGCGCTCGATGCGGAGATCGGCAGCATTACGGGAGGCGGACGGTATGACAACCTGACAGGCGTCTTCGGGATGGAAGGCCTTTCGGGCGTAGGCATCTCGTTCGGGGCAGACCGTATCTACGACGTACTGAATCAACTCGACCTCTTCCCCGCCGATTCGCAACGGACTGCGCAACTGATGTTCGTCAACTTCGGCGAAAAGGAAGTGACGTATCTTTTACCCGTCGCAGCGCAAATCAGGCAGGCAGGCATCCGCACGGAAATCTATCCCGAAGCCGTCAGGATGAAAAAGCAAATGAACTACGCCGACACGCACAAAATTCCTTTCGTCGCACTCGTCGGCGAAACGGAAATAATCCGAAACGTCATCAATCTGAAAAACATGGAAACCGGCGTCCAGACACAAGTGACGCTAAAGGAATTGACGGACATGCTGGCGCCGAAATGACGGAATCATACCTGTATCAGGATCTGGCCTGCATTTCGTATCGCGATGCGCTTGCGATACAGCAGAGGGCGTTTGATGCGTTGCTGAAGTCGAAAGAGCAGGGCGCGACAGGCGTCAACATGCTTTTTTTCTGCGAACACAAGCCTGTTTTCACCCTTGGGAAAAGCGGACGGATGAGCAACCTGCTCGTGTCCGAAGCCTTGCTGGCGGAGAAAGGATTTGAATTTTACCGTACCGATCGGGGAGGCGACATCACGTATCACGGGCCGGGACAAATCACCGGCTATCCCGTGTTCGACCTCGAAACGTTCCGTATCGGACTGCGGCAGTATGTCGAGATGCTGGAAGAGGTCATGATTCGTTTCCTTTCGCTGTACGGCGTGAAGGGCGAACGTCTTGCCGGAGCTACCGGCGTCTGGATTGAGCCGCATACCGCCCGCGCCCGCAAGATTTGCGCCGTCGGGGTGAAAAGCAGCCGTTTCGTGACCATGCACGGGTTTGCACTGAACGTGCTGACCGATTTGCAACATTTCTCACTGATTAATCCGTGCGGATTTACCGACAGGGGCGTTACTTCGCTACGCCGCGAGGTGGGCGAAGCGGTGGATTTTGAGGAAGCAAAACGCCGGTTGCGCGCGTGTTTTGCGGAGACGTTTCGCGCCTCCGTCTGCTGAACGTTATCTTCCGGCGGCGTGCACAATTTCGTCCCACGCATCGGCCAGGGCCGTCATGCCGGGAAAGAGCAGGTTGGCGCCCGCGTCGATGAGGTATTTATCGGGCAGAGGGCCGGTATTGACGGCAATCACAAACAGTCCCGCCGCACGGGCAGCCTCGACGCCCAGCGGCGCATTCTCGACGACAAAAGCCTCCCACGGCTGCAAATCTCCCTTCCGGAGCGCCATCAGATACGGTTCGGGATTGGGTTTGCCGATTTTGACGTCGTAAGCCGTCACCATCCGCTCGCGACGGAAAATGCCCGGATAGTACTTGTCCAGATTGTCGAGCAGTGCGGCATATCCCGAACCGGTTACGACCATCGGGAAAAGTCCGTCGCGCACAACTTTCTTCAGCGCCTCGTAACTGCCCGTCATACATTGCGGCGCAGGAAGTTTAAGGAAAGCGTCCGTTTTTTCACCGTAAATATTCGCGATGTCGTCGTCCGTAAGCGTGATGCCTTCGCGCCGGCAGATGATGCGAATGGTGGCTGCCCCGGTACGTCCTTCGTGCAGATAGGCGTCTTCGATACTGAAATCAAGGCCGTGCGCACGCATGGTTTCGTGCCATGCCAGGGCATGGTTGGGCATGGAGTCGTAGAGTACGCCGTCCATGTCGAACAGTACGGATTTCAATTCGATACGTGCATTTCCGCTTTCGGAAAGATAGTTTTCTATTGCTTCTTTTATCTTCATATTTGAAATTGGGATTCGAGAGGTTTACGATTCGATATGCCTGCGCAGCATGTCCATATAGCGTCGGGCGCCTTCGGCATCTTCAACGGGAGGCGCCCATGGAGCCATGTTGTCCGGCGATAGCGGCGCAAAGGGTCCCTGCTTGACTTCGTAGATGACCGATCCCGACTCCAGCACCAGCAATCCGTGCCATACGCCGGCCGGTATTTCGCCGCCGTAACACCCTTGCCGCGGGTCGAGAACAACCTGTTCCGTCACGTTGCCCGCATCGTCGAAAATCAGAATCGCCACCCTGCCGCGCAACAGCAGGAATATTTCATCCTTGTCGGGGTTGCAATGGCGGTGCGGACGGAGATATGTCTCCGGCTCCATTGCATTAAGCAGCCTGTTGATCGGGGCATCCGGCGTTTTGTGGAAATTGCAGTTCATTCGCAGTCGCGGCGACTGTTTGGCCTTTTCGGTTGTTGCGTCCAGTAATTGGTTGTTGATGATTGTTATATTCATTATGTATGGTTCCGGCAGGAACGTATAAACAGGAAATATGATGCAAATGTACGCGAAATATTTTGAATTGCATGAAGATGGGTGAAAAAGGGCGTCTCCGTGTTAAAATAAAAAGAAGACACAGCGTAACGTGATTGGGCTTTTCATTTAATTAAATGAATCTTTTATTTACGCAAATGGATTTATCAAAAGTGCCTTGTGGGCTGTCAAACGCACTTTCGGTTCAATCAACCGCGGCGTTTTGGTTTGCCTTTAAATAGATAATACATCTGGCAGATAGGGATTTAACCATGATAGCGACTGTTTGAAACGTACTTTTTTTCCGCTTTCAAAAAATAGAGATTATCTTTGCCGATAATTTAAAAAAGGAAATACAACTTTATGGAAACGAACAAATCGAAATACGACACTCGGTTTTACAGAGATAACAGGGCGGACAAAAAGCTTCGTAGCGTGGAAATTGTGCTGGAAAAGGCAATGACGTTTTTACCTGAAATCCGCTCGGCCGTAGACTTCGGCTGCGGCGTGGGCACATGGCTGGCGGGATTGCAACGCCGTGGTGTAACTGAAGTCAAAGGACTGGACGGCGCATGGGTGGATAAGGAACTGCTTGTAATCCCGCGCGAATGTTTTGTTGAAACGGATTTCGACAAAGAAATCAAAGTAGATGGGAAGTACGATCTTGCCGTCTCGATAGAAGTCGCCGAACACTTGCCGGAGAAGTCGGCCGAAGGTTTTATCAAGGCGCTTACCGATGCGTCCGACATCATTCTGTTTTCGGCGGCAATCCCTTTTCAGGCGGGCGAGGGGTTGAATCACGTAAACGAACAATGGCCTGCGTACTGGAACAGACTGTTTAACAACAAAGGATTCATTGCCGTGGACTGTCTGCGGAAAAGACTGTGGGACAATCGGGATGTCCTGTCGTTTCACCGCCAGAACATCATGCTGTTCGTCAAAGAAAACAGACTGAAAGATATTCAGGCGCCCGAAGGCGATTTTTGCATCGACTACGCCCCGATGGCAATTGTTGACCACAAACAGTATCTGCGAATGGTAAAAGAAGACCTGTCGCGAATGTCGCTGCTCAAAATCGTGGTAAACTCGAACAAATGGTTTCTCATAAACTTGCTGGGAAAGAAATTTTGCCGGAAGATGTACCACCGGTATATCAAGCGCGACGAATAACGCGGGGATCGAATTCCTCCAAATATTCCGGCGGATTCTATCAGAGTATCGGGAGAGAGACCGGCCAATGCGGTTGGTCTCTCTCTTTTTATCGGATTCCGACTACGAAGAAGGAAATAATTTTGGCAATAATGCGGGAAAGGCCTATTTTTGTGAGACACTAATCATAATTGAACTAAACAGACAATATACTTATGGCACGCTATCTCGACCCTAAAAACGACCTGCCCTTCAAAAGAATATTCGGAGATCATCCCGATCTGCTGAAAAGTTTCCTCAACGCACTGATGCCGCTGGAGGCAAATCAGCAGATAGAAAGTCTGGAATATCTCCGGGCGGAACAGGTGCCCGAAAATCCGGCAAAGAAAAACTCCATTGTAGACGTCCGCTGCAAAGACAACTTCGGGCGTCAATTCATCGTAGAGATGCAGATGCTGTGGAACAGCGCCTTTTCCAGCCGGATGGTCTTCAATGCCTCCAAAGCCTACGTGCGGCAACTGGACGAAAACGAACATTACTCCCTGCTGCAACCTGTTTACGGTCTGGCCATCCTCAACGACATTTTCGACCGCAAGACGACTGAGTTTTATCATCACTATCGTATCGTGAACTATAAAAACACGGAAGAAATCATTAAGGGCTTGGAATTTGTGCTGGTAGAACTGCCCAAGTTTGTTCCCGAGAAATGGGCGGATCGCAGGATGGCGGTACTGTGGCTTCGCTTTCTGAAAGAAACGGAGAGAAGTTGCCTTGACGTCTCCGACGACCTGAAAGAGAATGACGACATCCGTCGTGCACTGGCGATGTGCGAAGAAGGCACCTTCACGGCCGCCGAACTGGAAGCCTACGACAAATATCTGGACATCATCCGCACCGAAAAATCCCTCCTGGCCGAAAGCAGGGCAGAGGGAGAAGCTAAAGGTCTGGCCAAAGGCCTGCTCAAAGGCAGAGCGGAAGGCAAAGCCGAGGGCAGAGCGGAAGGTATAGCGGAAGGCGAAGCAAAAAGTTTAATTGCCGTAGTCCGCAACTGCAAGCGCAGCGGCCTGTCTGTGGAGCAGATACGGGATATTACCGGTCTGGAGATGGAACGCATTATGGAAATCCTCCGTTCCGACGGTGAAGTGAGACATTAATTGTAATTAGTCGCTCCTTATTAATCCATCATCCCATTGAATGTTAATAAAATGATTGTAAAAAAGTTTGGCATTTTCAACCGGTTATTGTAGCCTTGCAGCAAAAAAACCGGAAAATTATGTTATGAAAATTACCTGTGGATGACCATCGCGAACTGTTTCGCACCCGCCTGGCGGATTTGATAAATCCGGAGCATGATCTTGCCCTTTCGACAAAACGAGATCGACCGGAATTACTTTGAAGATGAGTTTAAGAATTTGTATTCCGACAAGCCGAGTCGTCCCTCAATGCCCATACGGTTTATGGTTGACATTCCGATGCTCAAGCATTTATACAATCTTGGCGATGAACGGATACCGGAGTATTGGGTTCGCGATGTGTATTTTCAATACTTTTGCGGCGGGGTGTTTTTTGAGCATAAATTTCCCTGCGATCCGAGCGACTTTGCAGATTTTCGCGGGGCGGATCGGCGAATCGGGATTTCAAAAGATTTTTGCTTACAGCGTGCATCTTCATGGCAAGGAAGTGGTCAAACAGTCCGAATTTGTCCTGTCGGACACCACCGTTCAGGGTAATTTCACGATCTTTCCGACCGATGCGGGCATTGAACCGATAATCGGTCACTTGAAATATGATTTTTGCATGCTTAAGAATTACTTTGGGGGCGAAGTCGGCGTTCAAATCAATGCTTTCATGTCGGGTACAGCCTGGAATCCGAAGAAAATGATGAGGGTGTGTCAAAACAGTTACATTCTCTTTTTCTATCACCTTCCTAAGCGTCTCTGTACTTTTCTCTCTATGCGGTGCTCTTTTTGTTTGTCCGGTAGTTGGCAGCATCCGGCCATATCGGTCAACAAAGAGCCTGAAAATGGCGTTTATTAAGCTGGCAAAGTCTCCATTTCCTGCTTTTACAAGTTTTGCACACAGTTTTTTGAGGTTAAAGGCTATGGCAAAGAAGGCAAAGTCCATTGTATCCCTGTCTTTTCCAATCTGTCGGAAGCGTCGGTAGGCCATGTTGTATTTCATTTGACCGAAGACTGCTTCGGGTTCTATGCACCGCCTGCCTCTGTGCATGATTCCTTCTTCGGAGGTTAGCCTTTCACGTGCCCACCGTTTGTATTCATTCAACCGGTGACTGACTTCGATAACACGATTCCCACGGGCTTTAAAGCAACTGCCACGCAGCGGACACCCTTCGCATC
>JAISNP010000084.1 GCA_031276175.1 Tannerella sp. | reverse complement strand
GGCCTCCGGATATTCGGGAAGAGGTTTTGTCGGCTCTTCCGTGTCGCATCCCGTCATTGCGATTGCCGCGGCGAGCAGGATGGACATGACTGCTTTTTGTAATGTTGTTTTCATTGTTTCTGTTATTTAAAAATCAGTTTTGGTAATATTGATTGCAAAGTAACGGAATATATTTTTAATCTGCGGAAAAAAACATATAAAATTGCGGGACAAGAGACAATCAGGCAAAAAAGACGGCGGAGTTTACGCTTTGTGCGCACTGCGCCTCCGTGTTTGATTTATTATTTGTTATCCGGGAGCGCGCAAAAATAACGGGGACTCGTCTCGCCGACGTGTCCCCGTTGGGTCCTGCGACTAAATCGAATCGCAGGATGTCAAATTTAATACTAATTATGCACTTTGAAGAATGCGAGGTTATCCCTGTCAAAACGTTTGACGAAGGAATATATCCTGTCTACTTCGGCCTGCGCGTAGTTGACGTATACTTCGGCCGAGGGTCGGAATCGGTCGTCGCGGTCGGCATCCTGAAGCAGCAGGTGCCCCATGATGCAGTGTGCGGCGGCTTCGACCAGTCGGCGTGCCTGAAAGTCGATGTATTCGGGTTCTTTTGTGGCTGCCACGTCGGCGGCGATTTCGGCATACAGGTCGGCCATGCCGGCGAGTTTCTTTTTCAATCCGTCCAGTTCGGACTTACATTCCGCCGCTTCGTATTCGCGGATGCGTGCGAGGTAAGTGCCGGTGGTGACGTGGCGTATTGCGGCGACGACTTGCAACTGGGTTGTGCCTTCGTAGATGTTGGTGATTCGTGCGTCGCGATAGAGTCGCTCGCTGGCATAGTCTTTCATGAAGCCCGAGCCTCCGTGAATCTGTATGGAGTCGTAGGCGTTCTGGTTGGCAAATTCTGTAGCCATCGCTTTGCCTATGGGAGTGAAGGCGTCTGCCAGCCGTGCGAAGGTTTTCATTTCGCTGCGTTCGTCGGGTTCCAGCTTTCGCTCGCCGGCAATGTCGCCGAGCGCTTTGTAGATGTCGACAAAGCGTGCCGTTTCGTAGAGCAGTGCGCGTGCGGCATCGGTTTTGGCGCGCATGAGGGCGATCATTTCGTATACGGCGGGAAATTCGATGATGGCTTTGCCGAACTGCCGTCGTGCAAGGGCGTAGGCATGTCCTTCGCGGAAGGCAGCTTCGCAAATGCCCACGGCCTGCGCCATGATGCCGAGCCGTGCGGCGTTCATGAGCGCCATCACATATTTGATGAGTCCGAGCCTGCGTTCGCCGCACAGTTCGGCGCGGGCGTTTCGGAATACCAGTTCGCAGGTGGGCGAGCCTTTGATGCCGAGTTTGTTTTCGATCCGCCGGACATCTACGCCTCCGTTGCGTTTGTCGTAGATGAACATCGAGAGTCCTCGCCCGTCTTTCGTACCGTCTTCCGAGCGTGCGAGGACGAGGTGTATGTCGGCATCGCCGTTGGTGATGAACCGCTTTACGCCGTTGAGGCGCCAGCAGTCGCTGTCTGCGTCGAAGGAGGCTTTGAGCATGACGGATTGCAGGTCGGAGCCTGCGTCGGGTTCGGTAAGGTCCATCGACATTGTTTCGCCTGCGCATACGCGGGGGATGTATCGTCGTCGCTGGTCTTCGTTGCCGAACTCATAGAGCGTTTCGGCGCAGTCCTGCAATCCCCAGAGGTTTTCAAAACCTGCGTCGGCGCGCGAGACCATGTCGGCGGCCATGATGTAAGGTACGATGGGGAAATTCAGTCCGCCGTATCTCCGCGGCATGGCGATGCCCGTCAGCCCGGCTTTGCGCACGGCGTCCATGTTGCGCTGTGTGCCCGGGGCGTATGTGACGCGCGAGTCGTGCAATGACGGCCCGTCGCGGTCGACGCTTTCGGCGTTTGGGGCAATGATTTCGTCGCATATCTGCCCGACGATTTCCAGCACTTTTTCATAACTGTCCATTGCATCTTCGTAGTCGTGCGGCGCGTAGTCATATGTATCTTTGTCCGCAAAGTGGCGTTCTTTCAGTTCGACGATGCGTTTCATCATCGGGTGATGCAGGTGGAGCCTGTATCCGGGGGTATCCGAAAAATAATTCATAATAAAGTCCTGTTTTTATTTGCTGTTCTTTCTGTAAAACCTGATCATTTTTGGGAGCACGTCTTCTACCGTGCCGGTGATGACGTAGTCGGCAATTGCATTGATGGGCGCGCCGGGGTCGCTGTTGACGGAGATGATGATGGCGCTTTCCTGCATTCCTGCGATATGCTGAATCTGTCCCGATATGCCGCAGGCGATGTAGAGTTTCGGGCGGACGGTGACGCCCGTCTGGCCGATTTGCCGTTCGTGTTCGATGAATCCCGCGTCGACGGCTGCCCGCGAACCGCCTACTTCTCCGCCGATGACGGCTGCCAGCTCGTAGAGCAGGCGGAAGTTGTCTCTTGAGCCTACGCCGTATCCGCCTGCCACGATGATGGGTGCGGACTTGATGTTGACCCGGCTGCTTTCCATCTTCCTGTCCGTTACGCTTACGACGAAGTCGGCGTCGCTTACGTATTCGTTTACGTCATGCCGCCTTGTTTCGCCCGCGTAGTCCGGCCTGAAGATTTCTTTTTTCATGACGCCTTCGCGGACGGTAGCCATTTGTGGGCGACATTCGGGGTTGACAATCGTGGCCACGATATTTCCTCCGAAAGCGGGACGAATCTGGTAAAGCAGGTTCCTGTACACCTTGCCGTCTTTCTTTTCTTCGTGGTCGCCGATTTCGAGCGCGGTGCAGTCGGCCGTCAATCCGCTGCCCAGCGCCGACGATACGCGCGGCCCCAGGTCTCGTCCGACGCTTGTGGCGCCCATAAGGGCAATCTGCGGCTTCTCTTCGCGGAAAAGTTTGACTAATACGGATGTGTGCGGCAGCGAAGTGTATGGCGCCAGCCGCGCGTCGTCGAACACGTGAAGCACGTCTACCCCATAGGGGAACACCTGCTTGCCGACGCCGTTCAGTGCATGGCCTGCGGCAACGGCTTCCAGCCCGCAACCCAGCGCATCGGCAAGCGAACGCCCCTTGGTCAGCAGTTCAAGACTTACATCCGATACGATGCCGTCTTCTGTTTCGCAGTATACAAATAAATTGTTCATTTCTGTTCGGTGTTGTTATTATCCAATCGTATGATTCGTTATCAGTTCCTTCATCAATGCGTCGACGGCGTCGTCGGTCGCTTCCAGCGCTTTGCTTTCTTTGGTGCGGAAGACGACGTTTTCGATCTTCTTCACCTTCGTAGGCGAACCGGACAGTCCGCACTGCACTGTGTCGGCGCCCACGTCGGCCACGCTCCACTCCGTCAGGTTCAGGTACGGGCGATTGCTGTAAAGATGCGTGTAGTCGCTGTTGGCGTCCTGCTTTTCCGTTACCGTTTTTGCATGTTTGTATTTCTGCACGTACCGGGCGTTGCGCGGACGGCAATCCGCCGCGCTGCCGTTGACGGTGATCAATACGGGCAGCGGCGCTTCTACCGTTTCAACGCCGCGTTCCAGACGCCGCTTGACGGTGATCTTTCCGTTTTCGACGCACAGTATCTCCTCTACGCAGGTGATTTGAGCCTGTCCGAGTTTTTCGGCTACCTGCGGTCCGACTTGTGCCGTATCGCCGTCGATTGCCTGCCGTCCGCAAACAATCAGGTCGAAATCCCCGATTTTACGGATAGCCATAGACAGTGCATACGATGTAGCCAGCGTATCGGAACCTGCAAAAGCGCGGTCTGTCAGCAAATAACCGCCGTCTGCTCCGCGATACAACCCTTCGCGGATAATCTCTGCCGCCCGTGCAGGCCCCATTGTCAGCAGCGTGACGGTTGTTCCCTCATGCGCATCTTTGAGGCGCAATGCCTGTTCGAGCGCGTTCAGATCTTCCGGGTTGAAAATGGCGGGAAGAGCGGCACGATTGACCGTGCCGTCTGCTTTCATGGCATCTTTCCCCACGTTGCGCGTATCGGGGACTTGTTTTGCCAATACAATAATTTTAAAACTCATATATTATTAATGTATTTAAGATTTCTGTTTCTATTCGTATTTAAACCGCCTGCAAAAGTAGTCAAATATTTTATAAATGAAAGCAGACGCGCGGAAATCATGTATACTTCCGGCGTATGCAGGTCTGTCGGGAGGTGAAAAAAGCGGCCTCACACAGTAATATTTCCAAACTCCGAAACAGAGATTGAAACAAAATCGCTACATTTACACGTTTTAAAGAGAAACAGCGTTATAGTATTACTTATGAAAATAACAGACAGCGTAGTGATTATACCGACGTATAATGAGAAAGAAAATATCGAAAACATTATCCGTGCGGTATTCGGACTGAACAAGGCTTTTGATATCCTTGTCATAGACGACGGCTCACCCGACGGCACAGCCGCTATTGTAAAAAAACTTCAGGAAGAATTTCCCGGCCGTCTTTTCATCATCGAACGTAGCGGCAAACTGGGATTGGGCACAGCTTACATTTGCGGATTCAAATGGGCTGTTGCGCATAAATATGATTATATCTTCGAGATGGATGCCGATTTCAGCCACAATCCCCAGGATTTGCCCCGCCTGTATGCCGCATGTGCGGAAGAAGGAGCGGACGTGGCTGTCGGTTCGCGTTACTGCAACGGGGTGAATGTAGTCAACTGGCCATTGGGGCGCGTCCTGATGTCGTATTTTGCTTCCGCATACGTGCGGTTTGTGACGGGAATAAAGGTGCACGATACGACGGCCGGATTCAAATGCTATCGCCGCGAAACGCTCGAAACCATCGAACTGGATAAAATTCACTTCAAAGGCTACGCATTTCAGATAGAAATGAAATTCACGGCCGGCAAGTGCGGATTCAAGATTACGGAAGTGCCGATCGTTTTTGTCAACCGCGTATTCGGCACGTCAAAAATGAATACCTCCATCTTCGGCGAAGCCCTCTTCGGCGTCCTGAAATTGAAATGGTGGAGTTTCTTCCGCAAATATCCGAAGAAAGCAAGCGCTAAATGAAGACGCTGATAAAAAATGCACTGATTATAAATGAAGGACGATCGTTCACGGGAGCGGTGCTGATAGAAGCGCCGTACATCAGCCGCGTATACGAAGGCGCCGCATTGCCGGATCTTTCGGACACGGAAATAATCGACGCCGAAGGGAAATGGCTGATGCCGGGCGTCATTGACGATCAGGTGCATTTCCGCGAACCGGGACTGACGCACAAGGGATGCATCGCCAGCGAAAGCCGCGCCGCTGCGGCAGGTGGCGTGACGTCGTTTCTGGATATGCCGAACACGAACCCGCCAACCGTAACGATCCCCGAACTGGAATGGAAATTCCGGCGCGCGGCGGAAACCTCCGTAACAAACTATTCTTTCTTCTTCGGCGGCACAAACGACAATTACGCCGAAGCCGGTAAACTGGATCGCAGACATGTGCCCGGATTAAAATTGTTTCTGGGCGCTTCGACAGGCAATATGCTTGTGGACAACACCGACACGTTGCGGCGGTTCTTCGGCGAAACGGATTTGCTGATTGCCGTCCATGCAGAAAAAGAAGACGTGATACGGCGAAACAAAGCGTTTTATATTGAGAAATACGGCGAAGAAGCGCTGGACGCCGCCTTTCATCCCTTGATTCGCGATGCGGAAGCATGTTATGCCTCCTCCTCCGAGGCTGTGGAACTTGCCTCCGCCCTGGGTACGCGCCTGCATCTGCTCCATATCTCCACGGCAAGAGAACTGACCCTGCTGAACAACCATCAGCCGCTTTCCGCCAAAAGGATAACGGCGGAAACGTGCGTCCATTACCTCCGGTTTTCGGACGCAGACTATGCCCGATACGGCAATCTGATCAAATGGAACCCTGCCGTCAAAACATCCGCCGACCGCGCCGCCATACGCGAGGCCGTTAACGACAACCGGATAGATATCGTCGCGACCGACCATGCCCCGCATCTGTTGTCCGAAAAGGAAGGCAATTGCCTGCGCGCCGCTTCGGGCGGGCCGCTGGTTCAACATGCGCTGGCGCTCATGCTTGAACTGGCCTTGCAGGGCATTTTCACCAAAGAAAAAGTTGTGGAAAAAATGGCGCACCATCCAGCAGAACTCTTTCGCATCGACCGTCGCGGATACATCCGTCCGGGATATTACGCCGATTTGACGCTGGTTGACCCGCATTGTAAATGGGTCGTGGAAAAGGAAAACATCCTGTACCGGTGCGGCTGGTCGCCTTTTGAAGGACAACTTTTTCATCATCGCGTCCATCTCACAATTGTTAATGGAAATTTGGCTTTCAGGGATGGAGAAGTGTGCGATAATGTTTACGGAATGGCACTTACATTTTGTTGAAAGAATATTTCATGACGAATAATCAGGCAATAAAGCCGAAAAACAAATCACTTGTTCTAAAAATGATGTTGTATAACATAATATTTTTATAGTAAAATAAATTAACGTTGCACTATCTTTGCAGCGATAACCTAAACAATCTTTTTGCCTTAAAGGCTAATACCTAATTAAAACCTTATAAAAACAGCCTTTGCGAAAAGGCTGTTTTCTTTTTATTATCAGGTGAAGGTATATTTGTTATCTTCACGGTCGAAGAAGCGATGATAGTCTTCGTTCGGTATCTTTTCGTTTCCAGCACAAATACTCCTGCGCATATTGCTCCACGGACGATTTCGTGTGAAGGGCGGCAAACGGATATTTCATCACCTTTAATGCAACAATATTATTATGAATTCTGAAACAGGAGATGTCTCGTCCTAAAAAAACTTTACAGTTTTTTGTTCTTCGTCCGGCATAGCCTTGACAATTTTGTTTTCGTCCTGCTATACCTTTACAATTCGATACAAAGTTAATCATACTCTCAAATTATCCTGTTTGTTTGCATTTTTTCTATTTCTCTCCCGGCTTGCAGCATGGCAATGGAGCGCAGGCGTAGCCGAAGCGGAATTGCCATGCTGCAAGACTTTCTCTTTTTCTTCTATCGGGCAGGGTTCTTCCTCCTGCTTCCCTGCGCTTCGATAATAGTTCTTCCACTTGCGCTCCGTTTTCATCCCTGTTTGATGTACAAGCGCGGGCGTCATATAACCGATGCTCT
>JAISNP010000079.1 GCA_031276175.1 Tannerella sp. | reverse complement strand
GAACCTCCGGGAACAAAAATGCTCGGGGAATTTTTCGTCCCGGAGTCTCCGGGAACAAAAATGCTCAGGGAAATTTTCGTCCCGGAGTCTCCGGGAACAAAAATGCTCGGGGAAATTTTCGTCCCGGAACCTCCGGGAACAAAAATGCTCGGGGAATTTTTCGTCCCGGAGTCTCCGGGAACAAAAATGCTCGGGGAAATTTTCGTTCCGGAGTCTCCGGGAACAAAAATGCTCGGGGAATTTTTCGTCCCGGAACCTCCGGGAACAAAAATGCTCGGGGAATTTTTCGTCCTGGAGTCTCCGGGGACAAAAATGCTCGGGGAATTTTTCGTCTCGGAGTCTCCGGGAACAAAAATGCTCGGGGAAATTTTCGTCCCGGAACCTCCGGGAACAAAAATGCTCGGGGAATTTTTCGTGCCGGAGACTCCGGGAACCAATAGGCTCGGGGAAGGGTGCGTCCCGGAGTGTCCGGGAACCAAAATGCTCAGGGAATTTTTCGTCCCAGAGGCTCCGGGAACAAAAATGCTCGGCGAATTTTTCGTCCCGGACACTCCGGGAACAAAAATGCTCAGGGAATTTTTCGTCCCGGAGTCTCCGGGAACAAAAATGCTCAGGGAAATTTTCGTCCCGGAACCTCCGGGAACAAAAATGCTCGGGGAATTTTTCGTCCCAGAGGTTCCGGGAACAAAAATGCTCAAGAAATTTTATGTTCCGGAGTCTCCGGGAACAAAAATGCTCAAGAAATTTTATGTCCCGAAGTCTCCGGGAACAAAAATGCTCTGGAAATTTTATGTCCCAAAGTCTCCGGGAACAAAAATGCTCTGGAAATTTTATGTCTCGAAGTCTCCGGGAACAAAAATGCTCAAGAAATTTTTCGTCCCGGAACCTCCGGGAACAAAAATTCCCTCGGCGGCCGGCATCCTGCGACCTTTTCGTTTGTATCTTTCGATGTCATACGCCTCCCTGCGATGAATTTGCCTGATTATGTGCGGATATATCGGCGCGACGTGCTGTCCGACCGGCGGAATAACCGGGCGCGAACGCTTCCCGGACGGGAAAACATTGCTATATTTGTGCCCTCAACATGCTCATCCCCAATTTCGGGCGCGGCAGTAAACGAAAAAATATATGAACGGACGGATTATCGGAGAGTACAGGAAATATGTGCGCAGGAGGATGCTGTTTATGCTTCTTTTAGCGATGTTGCTGGTTGCGACGGCGCTGTGGTCGACGGTATCCGGCTCGGCGGACATTCGCGTGGCGGACGTTTTCGGCCTGTTTCGCGGCGAGGGGACGGATTTTGCGTATCGCGTGGTGTGGCACATCCGCCTGCCGCGCATCATTGCCGCCGTGCTGTCGGGGATGGCGCTGGCCGTTTCGGGCGCCGTGATCCAGAGCTTGCTCCGCAATCCGCTGGCTTCGCCGTATACGCTGGGCATATCCGGTTCGGCGGCGTTCGGGGCGGCGTTTGCCATCGTGATGTTCGGGGCGAGCGCCGCCGGCGGGTCGAGCGATTTCGCCGCAACGGGTAATCCCCATGCCGTAGCCCTCTCCGCCTTTGCGTGGAGCCTGACGGGCGTGGGGATGATATTCCTGCTGTCGCGCTACCGCGGAGCGACTCCCGAAACGGTCATCCTGTCGGGCATCATCGTCACGTCGCTTTCCGGCGCCGGCATCTCGGCCATGCAGTACTTTGCCGGCAGTGTGCAACTTGCGGCCATTGTGTTCTGGAGCTTCGGCGATCTGGGGCGCGCCTCGTGGGACAATCTGTGGATACTGCTTACGCTGCTCGTCCCCGCCATGCTTTTTTTCGGATGGCACATGTGGACGTATGCCGCCATGCAGTCGGGCGACGAACATGCGCGGAGTCTGGGCGTAAAGGTGCACACCGTCAGGCTGGGCGGACTGGTTGCGGCTGCCTTGCTGACGTCGGTCGTCGTCTCGCTCTACGGCGTGATAGCCTTTGTCGGGCTGGTCGTTCCCCACATCGTCCGGCGTATAATAGGGCATGACGAGCAGTTCCTCCTCCCCGCATCGGCGCTGTTCGGCGGATTCTTCCTCCTTTTCTCCGACACCCTGGCGCGCACGCTTCTCGCCCCCGTTGTGCTGCCCGTCGGGATACTGACTTCCTTTGCCGGCGCGCCGCTGTTCCTCTTCCTCCTCCTGCGCGGCTCTGCGGGCAGGTCGAACCGCATATAACCGTATATCCATGTAACCGAAGAAATGGAAAAAATAACTTTCACCCCGATAGGGAAAGTGTCGGCAAATCCGGCATACGACTACGATACGCCGTTGCGCCTGCTGAAAAGCGAAACCAGCCGCCTGCAAATCTTCCCCGCCTATGCGGAAGCCCTGCTCGGCATAGAGGAATGTACATATATAGATGTGATTTTTTACTTCGACCGCCTGCGGAAAGAAGCCGTACCGCTTACGGTACGTACCGCGTCGGGCGCGGAACGGGGAATATTTGCCTTGCGCACGCCCCGCCGCCCGAATCTTATCGGCGTAACGACCGTCAGGCTGCTGGAAGTGGACGGTAACGAACTGATCGTCGAAGGCCTCGACGCACTCGACGGCACGCCCGTGCTCGACATTAAGCGCGCCGGCGAAACCCTTATCCGTTCAGCAGATTCAGCCGGTTGTACATGACCGCCAGATGGGCGTAGATCGACGTGTTCTGCACGACCACATCGCCGGGTACGCGAATCCGGAACGGCGTAAAATTCCACAGCGCGCGGATACCCTTGTCGAGGATGCGGTCTGCCACCTTCTGCGCCTCCTCCACCGGGACGGTGATAATTCCTATGGTAGCGGCGTATTCCCGTTGCCGCTCCTCTATCTCGTCGATATGAAACACGGGGATTCCGTCGATTGTCGTACCTGCAACGTCTTCGCGCACATCGAACCCCGCCACGATGTTCAGTCCGTAGCGATTCAGCCCCGAATCGCGCATGAGCGCAGCGCCCAGCCGCCCGACGCCGAACAGGAATGCCCTGTGCTGTGAGGTGAATCCGAGAAAATTTTCCAGAATTTCAATCAGCGCGTCCACATCATAACCTACGCGCGTCTTGCCCGCAATGTGGACAAAAGACAGATCTTTGGCCACCAGACTGGGGTCAACGTCAATTTCTTTCGCAATCTGTGTGGATGAAACGCGCGTCTCCCCGCATCCCTTCAGCAGTTTGACGTAGGCAAGATACCACGGCAGACGCCTGAGGGTCGGTTCGGGCGCTCTTGCGTCCTGTTTCCGTCCGTCACACATCATCGTGCAGTCATGTTTGCCAGATGGTTTTTCAGCGGGTTCGAATACATTTCCAGCATCTTGGTACGCAGGAAATCTTCATCTTTGTTCGTGATATCAATCCTGTCGATCTGTTTCTGCAAGTATTCGCAAAACTGTTCCTTGTCGTGCACGCCGTAGTTTGCGCCGAAGCGCGAAGTCTTGTACAGCATGTCGTATGCCACGTAATTGCGGGGATAGAAGCGGTAGTGTGCATAAATTTCGCTGTCGATGGCCGCGGCCACGGCCGAAAAGAGTTCGTTTTTATCCATCTTCGGATCAAGTTTTTTCAGCGCGGGATTGATGGGCGAAGCAATCGTGAAGTGGACGCGCCCCTTGTCTTCGAGGATGCCGACCTCCATGCTGAGCAGGTCGTCGCGCTTGCTTTTCGCAAAGTTGGGATGGTCGCGCTTCATCTGGAACTCCTGCGCTTTCAGGTAGTCGCACGGGTCGATTTCATACGAGATGGCTACGGGTACGATATTAAGCGACATCAGATTCGTCAGTATATCGCCGTCGCCCCCCATGTTGAGCATTTTCAGGACGCTGTTTTGGGTCGTATCGTTCGAATCCTTCGCACGCCCCTCGCGCTGGGCAATCCAGACGGATTCTTTCGTTTCCCTGACGGTATGATGGATGTATGCCGAAAGTTTCTCGCTCTCTTTCAGCATCTGCCGTACGGGCACGCAACGCTTGACGATGAAACTGTTGTTCAGCCGCACAATCAGGTCAATCCACGGATAAATCAGCAAATTGTCTCCGATGGCTACCTGCGTCGCACCCTTGCCTATGTCGTAAAGCAGGAGATTCAGAAACGCTACGTCCATCACGATGTCACGATGATTGGATATGACCGTACACGGTTTTTCGGGGAAACGGCTGCGCCCGGAAATAGTCAGCGAGAAGGTCGATTTCTTTGCGACAATCTCAACTGCGGCATAACTCAAAGTAGATTTGAATTCATCCTTGGTTCTGCACGTACGCATTTTCCCGGCGAATGCTTCCCAGTCAAGGGCAGGCATGATGTATCTCAGTGCATGACGGAAACCCTCGGATTCAATCAACGTTTCAATGGCAGCGCTTACCTCGCTGTCGTCCAGCGGGCGGATGTCGTCAAAATTATATACTCTCGTTTCTTTGTCCATCACTGCTTGTTTTTTTGCAGTACAAAATTACCTGAAAAAATGTATCCGTTTCCGTGATTAGCCTTTTTTATTACTTGTTTTTATTCATTCTCTATAATTTCGGTCAATACGTCGCCGAGATTCAGTCCGGCAGCCTTCATTTGCTGCGGAATAAAACTTGTGTTTGTCATACCCGGCGTGGTATTGATTTCCAGCGCTACAGGCTCACCGTCCGCCGGGATGATGTAGTCGACCCGGATGATGCCCTTTGCCCCGACGATGTCGTAAATCTCGGTCGTGGTTTGCTGCACCTTTGCAGTCGTCGCGGGAGAAAGTCTTGCCGGAGTGATTTCCCGCACCGCACCGTTGTACTTCGCGTCGTAGTCGAAAAATTTGTTTGCGGAAATAACTTCCGTCACCGGAAGTGCATGGATTTTACCTTTTGCACGGAAACAGCCGCAGGTCACCTCTACGCCCGAAACGAATCGTTCGATCATCACTTCGTCGCCCTCACCGAAAGCCTTGTCGACGGCCGCCTGCAACTGCGACGCCTCTTCCACGCGCGAGACGCCGAAGCTGCTTCCGCTATCGTTGGGCTTGACAAAGACGGGAAGTCCCAGTCCGGCAACAATCTTGTCGCCGTCGAACCGTTCGCCGCGTCTCAGACGGACGGAATCGGACACTCGGATGCCCATCGCCTCCAGAAACCGGTTACACGAATACTTGTTGAACGTAAGTGCGCTTACAAATGTATTGCATGACGAGCAGGGGATACGAAGCATCTCGAAATAGCCTTGCAGCAAACCGTTCTCGCCCGGCGTGCCGTGAATTGTGATATAGGCAAAATCGAATCGTGTGCGAACGTTTTCCCGTATGAAGCTGAAATCGTTTTTGTCGACCGGCGCTGTCCCGCCGCCGGGAAGTTGCACATACCATCCCTCCCGCTCAATCAGCACGATGTAGACGTTGTATCTGTCCTTGTCGATAAAATCATACAAATTTCGGGCGCTCCGGATCGAAACGCCGTATTCGGAAGAATAGCCTCCTGCGACGAGGGCTACGTTTTTTTTCATATTTCTTTGTTGTTTGCGTAATAAGTCCATTTGGCAATCAGATTCCGCATGTCATCGGGCAGTTCGGAATCGAAAAACAGGCTTTCGCCGGTAGCAGGATGCACGAATCCCAGTGTTTTCGCATGTAACGCCTGACGGGGACAGACTTCAAAACAATTCCTGACAAATTGCTGATATTTGGAAAATGTCTGTCCCTTCAGAATGTGGTCGCCTCCATAGCGGGCGTCGTTGAAAACAGGGTGCCCGATATGTTTCAAATGCACACGAATCTGGTGTGTCCGGCCTGTTTCCAGCCGGCACTCGACAAGACTCGTATATCCCAATCGTTCCGTCACGTGATAGTGCGTAATGGCCGATTTGCCTTGCACTCCGTCGGGAAAGACCGTCATCATCAATCTGTCGCGCGGGGAACGACCGATATTGCCTTCGATTCGTCCGTCGTTTTCCTTTGGGATGCCCCACACCATCGCCCAATATTTACGCTGTATCGCCCTGTTGAAAAACTGTTCGCCGAGATGTGTTTTGATTTCAGGCCTTTTGGCCACCACCAGCAGTCCCGACGTGTCCTTGTCGATGCGGTGAACCAGCCCTACGGCCGGATTTGAAGGGTCGTAACACGAATCGTCTTTCAGGTGGAAGGCCAGCGCATGGATCAGCGTCCCGGTATAATTCCCATGCCCCGGATGCACGACCAAACCTGCCGGCTTGTTCACTACCAGCAGATATTTATCTTCGTACACGATGTTTAAGGGGATGTCTTCGGGCAGGATTTCCGTTTCGTAACGGGGACGCTCCATCATAATCGTAACCACGTCGAGCGGTTTAATTCGGTAATTGCTTTTTACCGCTTTTCCATTGACGAGGATGCAACGGGCATCGGCAGCCATCCGGATACGACTGCGGCTTATATGGGATATTCTGTCCGCAAGAAATTTATCTATTCGAAGGAGCGACTGTTTTTTGTCGGCTGTAAAACGGAAGTGTTCGTGAAGCGGCAGGTCTTCGGGAATATCTTCGTCCATATCAAGAAAATCATCTGCCGGGAAGGGGTCTAATGTAGCCAATTCATCCATTACCGAACTTCTCGCCTTCAGTGTTCTTCGATGACTTCGTCTTGTTCCGTTTCCGATTTTTCCTCTTCATCGCCGGGCAATCCGTCACTTACGTTCAGTACCAATACGGCCGAAACAGGTATCAGTTCGCCCGGTTTCAATGTTCTGCCGTTCGATTCCACCTTAATGGCAAGGTCGCGATGGCGTCCCGGCACATATTTCGTTTCAATGAAAGTAAACCCTTGTGCCTGAATAAGCGCATAGGCCTGCCGGTACGATAAGTCAACCACATCGGGAATCTCGGCATGTTGCTCGCCTTTGGCATTGAGTGTGACGGAAATAATACGTCCGTTTTTCACTTTTCCACCTACCGCAGGCAATACTTCCACAATGGCTCCGGGAGTCACTCCCTTGGAATAGATGGAATCTATTATCTGGTATCTTAAACCGTTGTTTGCAAAGAAAACAGCAGCCTCCTCAATTTGCATACCTTTTACGTCAGGAACAATAACGGCTTGATTGTGCTTTGTATATGCGCTTAACAATTGCAACACGATTGCTGTCAGAATAAAAAAAATCACTGTCACTGCCGATAAATGAAAGAGAATCGGCATGTGAATAAACTTATGATATAGGCCTTTAGTGCTCATTCGGATAACAAATTCAGAAAAAATGTTGCTTTGCTATATTTCTTGTATCAAACGTTTTGAGTCATTGTCGCACCCATTTCGACAATTGCTTAAAATTGTCGAAAATGAACCTTATAATCACCTCTGCGTCATACAAACAAAAAAGTAGAAATTTTCTGTAAAATTTCCACCTTCTTCCTGCTGTTGTCACGCGACTGTATTCAAAGAAAAAAGTGCTACGGAAACAGCTACTCTTATTTCTTGGGATATTCGTCGGAAATCGTCAACTTGGCTCTGCCTTTTGCCCGACGCGAAGCCAGCACTCTTCGTCCGTTAGCAGTCGCCATTCTCAAGCGAAACCCGTGTTTGTTCTTTCTCTTGCGATTAGAGGGTTGAAATGTTCTTTTCATTTTTCCGTTCTATTTAATTTATTATATTGTCATTAAATCAAATTGGGATGCAAAGGTAGGTCATATTTCTTTTACTGCCAAATTTTTTTCCGTCTTTACGTCCGATTGAAAAAAAACGTGTACTTTTGCCGACAAAAGAAATGACGGAATTTAAACGCATATCAATATGATTATATTTTTTCAATCGCCTGAAAAGTCGATACTAACCGTCGAAGCGGCATCAAATTTCCTTCCTGAAGATATTTCAAAATTAATTTGGTTGTTCAGTGGAGCCGTGCCGGTGGGTGACGGGCATGTGGCTGGTTGGTATGTTGGTCCGCGGCGAGAGATGATTACGCCGTGGAGTACGAATGCCGTTGAAATCACGCAAAACATGGGCATTATGGGAATCTCTCGTATCGAAGAATATTTTCCCGTCGTTTCGGGAGACGCCGGATACGACCCCATGTTACAGCGTATCTACAACGGCCTGAATCAGGATATTTTTACCGTTCACAAGCAGCCTGAACCAATTCTTTACATCGACGATATTGCGGCTTGTAATGTGCGGGAAGGGTTGGCCCTGAGCGATGAAGAAGTCCGTTACCTGAACAGCGTGAGCGAAAAAATCGGACGGAAACTGACGGATAGCGAAGTATTCGGTTTTTCACAGGTCAATTCGGAACATTGCCGCCACAAAATTTTCGGAGGTGTGTTCGTGATAGACGGCGAGGAAAAAGAAAGCTCTTTGTTCGCGCTGATAAAGAAAACCTCTGCCGAAAATCCCAACAAACTTGTGTCGGCATATAAAGATAATGTGGCGTTTATTGATGGTCCCGTCATCAAACAGTTTGCGCCATTGTCGGGAGAGAAACCCGACTATTATGTAGTCCGCACAATCTCCACTGTTTTGTCGCTGAAGGCTGAAACGCATAATTTCCCGACCACTGTCGAGCCTTTCAACGGTGCGGCAACTGGTACCGGAGGTGAGATACGCGACCGTCTGGGCGGCGGAAAAGCCTCTCTACCCGTGGCTGGGACAGCCGTCTACATGACCTCATATCCCCGTACGGAAGGCGCGCGCGAATGGGAGAAAATACTCGACCCGCGTCCGTGGCTATACCAAACGCCTGAACAGATACTGATTAAGGCCTCGAACGGAGCATCCCATTTCGGGAATCAGTTCGGACAACCGCTGATTTGTGGTTCCGTGCTGACATTCGAACATGAAGAAAACAACAAAAAATACGCTTATGATAAGGTGATTATGCTTGCCGGCGGAGTCGGCTATGCCAATAAGCGCGACGCTTTGAAAGGTACGCCTGCTGCGGGCGACAAGATTATTGTGGTCGGCGGCGATAATTATCGTATCGGAATGGGTGGAGGCGCTGTTTCGTCTGTGAACACAGGCCAGTATGCCAGCGGAATAGAATTGAACGCAGTACAGCGTGCCAATCCCGATATGCAAAAGCGTGTGGCCAACGTGATTCGCGCCGTCGCCGAGTCGGACGATAATCCGATTGTATCTATTCACGACCATGGCGCAGGCGGACATCTGAACTGCCTCTCGGAACTGGTGGAATCTACGGGTGGACATATCGACATGAGCAAATTGCCCATCGGTGATCCGACACTCTCGGCAAAGGAAATCATCGGCAACGAAAGTCAGGAGCGAATGGGTTTTTTAATAGCCGAAAAAGATGTTGCGCGCGTGCAACGCATAGCCGAACGCGAACGTGCTCCGCTGTATGTTGTCGGCGAGACGACGGGTGACATGCAATTTGTCTTTGAACAGGCAGATGGCGTCAAACCCATAGATATAAAGCTCGAATACATGTTCGGCAAGCCACCTCGCACGGTGATGACCGACCATACGGTATCCGAAAGCTATCGTGCGGTAACGTATAAGGCAGCCGAACTTCATCAATATCTGGAGAATGTGCTGCAACTCGAGGCTGTCGCGTGTAAAGACTGGTTGACGAACAAGGTAGACCGCTCGGTGTCGGGAAAGGTCGCCCGCCAGCAGTGTCAAGGAGAATTGCAACTGCCGTTGAGCGACTTGGGTGCAGTGGCATTGGATTATTGCGGAAAGGCAGGGATAGCTACATCTATCGGTCATGCGCCGCAAGCCGCCTTGATTGACCCTGCATACGGTTCGAGGCTTGCTATCGCCGAAGCCCTGACAAACATTGTGTTTGCCCCGTTGACCGACCGTTTATCAAGCGTTTCGCTGAGCGCCAATTGGATGTGGCCATGTCGCAACGAAGGCGAGGACGCCCGTCTATACAAGGCGGTCGAAGCGGCGTCGGATTTTGCTTGTGCATTGGGGATTAATATTCCTACGGGGAAAGACAGCCTCTCTATGACACAGAAGTACGGCAACGAAAAAGTGCTCTCGCCCGGAACGGTAATAATTTCAGCCGGCGCGGAAGTCAGCGACGTAAAAAAAATCGTATCACCCGTACTCATTCAAGATCCTTTCGCATACATTTACTATATTGATTTCTCTTTCGATACACTGAAACTCGGCGGCTCCGCTTTTGCGCAAATATTGAGTTGTTTGGGTGATGAAGCGCCAACCGTTGCGGACACGGAATATTTCCGTAATACATTCAACGCGCTGCAGGAAGCCGTGAAACAAGAACTGCTACTGGCCGGACACGATATTTCTGCCGGAGGAATGATTACGGCAATGCTTGAGATGTGTTTTGCCAATGTCGAAGGTGGCATGGAGGTAAATCTTGATCCGATCGCAGAACCGGACATTGTGAAAATATTGTTTGCCGAAAATCCCGGCGTGCTTGTACAGGTCAGGGAGCGCAAGGTATTCGAGAAGCTGTTGAAGGAGGCCGGAGTGGGTTTTGTCGTTATAGCCAAGCCGGTAAATGAACGTCATATTTTGATTTCGAAAGCAGGCGTGCAATATCACTTTGGTATTGATTACATGCGCGATGTATGGTATTCCTCTTCTTATAAATTGGATATAAAACAAAGCGGAAGCATTTGCGCCGGCAATCGTTTCGAAAACTACAAACTGCAACCCCTTGAATTCAAATATCCGGGACATTTCGGTGGAAAACTCTCCGACTACGGACTGTCTGCCGATCGCACCGATCCGTCGGGTATCCGTGCGGCTGTAATACGCGAAAAAGGGTCGCAGTGCGAACGCGAAACGGCTTACGCCCTGTATCTGGCAGGATTCGATGTGAAGGACGTGCACATGACCGATCTTGCATCCGGACGTGAAACACTCGAAGATGTAAATTTTATTGTATTCTGCGGTGGCTTTTCCAATTCCGACGTATTAGGTTCGGCAAAAGGTTGGGCGGGAGCATTCCTGTACAACAAAAACGCAAAAAAAGCCATTGATGCGTATTATGCAAGAGAAGATACATTGAGTATGGGCATCTGCAACGGCTGCCAGCTGATGGCGGAGTTGGAATTGCTCTATCCCGAACACGAAAAGAAGCACAAAATGCTCCACAACGATTCGCACAAGTTTGAATCCGCATTTATTGCACTTGAAATTCCTGAAAACCATTCCGTGTTGTTCGGCTCGCTGAGTGGTTCGAAATTAGGAGCATGGGTAGCTCACGGCGAAGGGAAATTCTCGTTTCCCTATGATGAAAAGGCTTATCACATCGTGGCACGGTACAACTACGACGGTTATCCCGCAAACCCGAACGGATCGCCTCGGGCTGTGGCAGGTATTTGTTCTGCAAACGGCCGCCATCTGGCAATAATGCCTCACACCGAACGCGCCCTTTTCCCATGGCAATGCGGATATTATCCGGCCGGCCGGAAAGCGGACGAAGTCACCCCCTGGATAGAAGCCTTCGTGAATGCCCGGAAATGGGTCGAAAAAAACGCACGATATTAGTTATAACATATCGGATATTAGTACGTTATCCGGCAAGTCTACACGGCATGGCATCAATATAATGTCGTCTGAAAATTGTATCGCTCCGAGAATATGCCGACTCATACGGATACAAATGCAAAAAACAATTTCCTGCAAATGAGTATCAGCCGGAGATTCTGATTCATATTTATCCTGTTTCTTTAGCCCAAAACTACCATGTAGGCCGATAAGGTCATTTTTTGACAAAACAGAGGATTTTGAGGTTAGTTTACTGTTAAACAATAGAATATATTTTTATTTAAGCAGAAGAGTCTGTTATTTTTCGCATCTGGGTAAATAAATTTAACAGTTCGGGGGCTATTTTTTACGTTTCTTATGTGAATATTAAATTAAAACATGCGACATTTGCATCGGAATAAGAAGATAGAGTAAGCTAATATGAAAAAGTCTACGATTTGGTTACTGACTGTAGTAATGGGGTTTGCTTTTGCAGGTTTAATCTATTTGCAGGTTTACTACATTAGTGTCATTTCAAAGACGAGTAACGAGCAGTTTGATGCAACGGTAAGACGTAGTTTGGAACAAGTTTCCGGTATGCTCGAACGCGATGAGGCGCGAAAATATGTAGAAGAAGACATGACACACTTCTATTATAAAAATCTGCCGAATCGGGAACGAATAAATCAATCGATACAGATGAAGAGCGAATATCAATTTCAGGTTCAGGGAGCGACAAACGGAAACATCTTCCGTCAGTTCGATTTAAGCAGGACGCATAGTAGCAGTAACATGCAGACCGTTCCGTCTAAGGACGCTATCGTAAAAAAATCGGAGGAAAACCAAAGGAATCTGTGGCTGCGATACCAGCATCAGGCGAGACTGCTGGAAGAAGTGGCCTACAATATGCTTTATACTGCATACATGAAACCGATAGAAGAACGCATTGATTTCGCAAAATTAAACAATTACTTGAAATCCGAACTTTTGGATAACGGACTGGACTTGTCTTATGTTTTCATGGTTGTGAACAGGGATGGGCAGATTATATATCAGAATGAAAAATTCGAAAAGGCAGTGAAAGCGTCGGATCTGATAACGGAAGTACTTTTCCCCGGCGACCCGCCTTCGAAGCGAAACTATCTGAAGATTTATTTCCCGACGAAAGACGATTACATTCAGCGTTCTGTGTCGTTTCTCGCACCTTCGGTAATATTTACGCTCATCTTGCTGGTGACGTTTTCGTTTACGATTTATATTATTTTCCGCCAGAAAAAACTTTCGGAAATGAAAAATGACTTCGTAAATAATATGACACACGAGTTGAAAACTCCCGTATCGACCATTTTGCTTGCGTCGCAGATGCTAAGGGATACGGATCTCACGAAGAACCCCGAAACATTCCGCCACATATCAGGCGTCATCAGAGACGAGAGCAAGCGACTGGGTTTCCTCGTCGAAAAGGTACTCCAGATTTCCCTGTTCGAAAGACAGAAAGCGATACTCAAACTGAAAGAACTGGATGCAAACGATCTGATTGCAAGCGTGGCAGGCACATTCTCTCTGAAAGTGGAAAATTGCGGCGGGTCGATTGACATCGACTTGAAGGCAGAAGAATCCGTCATAAAGGCCGACAAGATGCATCTTGAAAACGTGTTATACAATTTGCTGGACAATGCCGTGAAATATCGTCGCGAAAAAGTTCCGCTACGCTTGATGATACGTACGAAATGCGACAACGGGAAATTATATATTTATATAGAAGATAACGGAATAGGCGTCAAGAAAGAATATCTGAAGAAAATTTTCGATCGATTCTATCGCGTGCCTACCGGAAATGTGCATGATGTGAAAGGTTTCGGACTGGGGCTTGCCTACGTCCGAAAAATTGTAGAAGACCATGGCGGCCATATTCGGGCCGAACAGGAAGAAGGATTTATTGGAACAAAATTTATTATTACTTTACCACTCATTAAAAAATAGCAGATTATGGAAGAAAAGTTGAAGATCTTCTTTTGTGAAGACGATGAAAATTTAGGAATGCTTTTAAGAGAATACTTACAAGCAAAAGGTTATGTGACAGACTTGTTCTCCGACGGAGAAGCAGGTTTCAAAGGTTTTACGGCAGGTTCGTATGACTTGTGCGTGTTAGACGTGATGATGCCTAAGAAAGATGGTTTTACTCTGGCTCAAGAAATCCGTTCGATGAATCCCGATATACCCATTATTTTCCTCACGGCAAAGACGATGAAGGAAGATATTCTGGAAGGATTCAAAATCGGAGCGGACGACTACCTGACCAAACCGTTCAGTATGGAAGAATTGTTGCTTCGTATCGAGGCTATTCTGCGGCGTGTAAAAGGAAAGAAACTGAAAGACGTGCCTTTCTACAAGTTGGGCAACTTTATGTTCGATACACAAAAGCAAACGCTGATGATCAACGATAAAGTGACCAAACTGACAACGAAAGAATGTGAGTTGCTGAGTTTGCTCTGTTCACATGCCAACGAAATTCTGGAACGTAACTATGCCCTGAAAACAATCTGGGTAGACGACAACTATTTCAATGCGCGAAGCATGGATGTGTATATCACCAAACTGCGTAAACTGTTGAAAGACGATCCCGATATTGAAATCATCAATATCCACGGAAAAGGCTACAAACTGATTACGCTTTCGGGTGAAGAACAAGCCCGCGAAGACGGAGTAGTGCTGTAAATCGTCTCCTCAAAACGTCCGCCTTGCCGGACGGGGTGCGTTTTCCGACAAAAAAGTATGAACGCCCGTGTTACATCATAACACGGGTGTTTTTGTTTCCGGGGGAAAGTTTGTACCTTTGCGCGATTCAAACATTGATTAAATTTATGTCACAATTAATTCCGAACAATTTGCCGTATAAAGTGGCAAATATTCAATCGGCTGATTTCGGACGCAAGGAAATCGAAATAGCCGAACACGAAATGCCGGGACTGATGTCTCTGCGCGAGAAATACGCCGGACAGCAACCGCTGAAAGGGGCACGAATTACCGGTTCGCTGCACATGACTATTCAGACGGCCGTACTTATCGAAACACTGACAAGCCTCGGCGCAAACGTGCGCTGGGCAAGTTGTAATATCTTCTCAACGCAAGACCATGCGGCGGCAGCCATCGCTGTAACGGGAATCCCCGTCTTTGCATGGAAAGGCGAGAGCCTCGAAGAATACTGGTGGTGCACGGATCAGGCATTGCGTTTTCCCGACGGGAAAGGCCCCAATCTGATTGTAGACGACGGGGGCGACGCTTCATTGCTGTTTCATTGGGGATACAAGGCCGAAAATGACCCGAAAACAATAGACCGAAAGGGCAGTAGCCGCGAAGAACAGATCATCCTCGACACGCTGAAGCGAATCCTCTCCGAAGACCCGCAACGCTGGCACAGGATGCAGGACGAAATGCGCGGGGTGTCCGAAGAAACGACTACGGGGGTGCATCGTCTGTATCAGATGATGGAGCGCGGCGAACTGCTCGTGCCGGCTATCAATGTAAACGATTCCGTGACGAAATCGAAATTCGACAATCTGTACGGTTGCCGCGAATCGCTTGCAGACGGCATCAAACGTGCAACGGACGTGATGATTGCCGGAAAGGTGGTAGTCGTAGCCGGCTACGGAGACGTGGGCAAAGGTTGCGCGCACTCGATGCGCGCGTATGGCGCCAGAGTGATTGTGACCGAAATAGATCCTATATGCGCCTTGCAGGCGTCGATGGAAGGCTTTGAAGTCACCACGATGGAAGAAGCCGTAAAAGAAGGCAATATCTTTGTGACGGCAACGGGCAATCGCGACATTATCACCATCGAACATATACAGGCCATGAAAGATCAGGCCATTATCTGCAACATCGGTCACTTCGACAACGAAATACAGGTAGACAGACTGGTTGAGTTCCCGAACATCAGGCATACGAACATCAAACCGCAGGTCGACAAATATACGTTTCCCGACGGACATGCGGTTTTCCTCCTGGCGGAAGGCCGTCTGGTAAATCTGGGTTGCGCTACGGGACATCCCTCGTTCGTAATGAGCAACTCGTTTACCAATCAGACGCTGGCGCAGATAGACTTGTGGCAGAAAGATTACAAAACGGGCGTTTATCGTTTGCCCAAATATCTTGATGAAGAAGTGGCTCGTTTGCATCTCGCACGTATCGGCGTCAAACTGACTCGACTGACGCAGGCGCAGGCCGATTATATCGGCGTCCCCGCAGAAGGACCTTACAAAGCCGAACATTACAGATATTGACAAACGCACAAACGACTCCGAAAGAGGCTCCGGCATGGTGAAAACTTGCTCCCCGTACAATCCCTTCCCCTCGCACACGGGCTTCAATACAGCGCTGCCGCTTGCCGCAAGCTTTAACAGGCGATGAAAGAAAGAGGGTATCCGGACATTCCGAATACCCTCTTTTTCTTCCGGAACGATTATGCCGCACTCATGTTTCCAACGCATCTGCCCTGTAATTGCATCCCGATTGTGTCATAAAACAAAAAAACAGTTACCTTTGCGAAAATCAAATCAAAAGATATTATGAAAAAGATTGTGCTTTTATGTTTGTTTACATGCCTGGCCATGGCCTGCCGCGTGCAGGATAAACTGTCGTGGGTTGCCATCGGCGACTCCATTACTTATCTGAACGATCATCCGGACGAAACAGGACGTCGTGTGGAAAAGGGATACATGACACGTGTCGCAGAGCAACTTCCCGACATGCAATACGTCAACAAAGGGTATAACGGATGGAAAGCGGCGGACATCGCAGCGCGAATCGATCAACTCGAACTGCCGCCCGCCGACATATATACGGTGCTGCTCGGCACAAACGACTGGTGGAGCGGCGTCCCGGTCGGTACTATGGACGACTACATCCGGAATACGGGTCACGCCACGCTCTACGGCTCGTTCCGCATCATCATCGACAAGCTGCGACGCTTACGTCCCGACGCCCGCATCATCCTCATGACGCCCCTGCAACGAAGCGATTTTGTATATTTCGCCGATCACCACAACAATGCGTACGGCTCGTACCGCAACAACCGCAACGGCGAGAGCCTTGCCACCTTTGCAGATGCCGTCCTCCGCATCGGAACGCGCGAAGGCATCACCGTAGTCGACCTCTACAACCGAAGCGGCATTACGCAGGAAAACATCATCAAATTCAAACGACTCAAAGACAGCGAAGGCATCTACCGGGAATATAAATACCCCGATTTCCTGACCCTGCCCTTCGCCGCCGAAGACGAATACCCCTACCCCGTCGAAGCAACGGACATGACTTACGACGGACTGCACCCTTCGGACAAAGGAAATGCCGTCATTGCGAAAATGCTGATAGAAGCGATGAAAAACATTTGATTTACCTGCCCATGCCGGATGAAACGAAAAATAAGGAACAACTTTTTCGGGACAATTTCGAGCGCATTTATCTGTCGTATTACCCCGGAATGGTTCGTTTTGCCCGCGAATACATCATGTGCCGGGAAGATGCCGAAAATATCGTGCAGGACGCCTTTACCGATATATGGGAAATGCGGCACACACTGTTTTACGAACGAAAACACCTGACGGCCTTTCTGTTCACAAGCATCAAAAACAGATGTATCGACTTCCTCCGGCATCAAATTGTGGTTCGCGAGGCAGAAGACGTGATGCAGGAAACTTTCCGCCGCGAAATGCAAATGAAATTCGATTCGCTGGAAGCCTTCGACATCGACCTCCTCGCTTCCGGAACAAGCATCGAAGACCTGATTATGAACGCCGTCAACGCGCTTCCCGAAAAATGCAGGGAAATCTTCGTGAAAAACAAAATCGAAGGAAAAAAACAGAAAGACATCGCCCTTGAAATGCACATCTCCGTCAATACCGTCGAAACACAGATGAGCATCGCCTACAAAAAACTGAAACAGGAACTGAAAGACCGCCTGCCGTTGCTGCTTTTCATGCTTTATCTTTAAAAACCGGCTTGAATAAACAAAAACGTGTATTCTGATGTCGACGTTGTCGCGAAGAATGTCGACGTTGTCGCCGAGAATGTCGACGTTGTCATGAAGAATGTCGACGTTGTCGCGAAGAATGTCGACGTTGTCGCAAAGAATGTCGACGTTGTCGCCAAGAATGTCGACGTTGTCGTGAAGAATGTCGACGTTGTCGCAAAGAATGTCGACGTTGTCGCGAAGAATGTCGACGTTGTCGCGAAGAATGTCGACGTTGTCGCGAAGAATGTCGACGTTGTCGCGAAGAATGTCGACGTTGTCGCCAAGAATGTCGACGTTGTCGCGAAGAATGTCGACGTTGTCGCCGAGAATGTCGACGTTGTCACGAAGAATGTCGACGTTGTCGCGAAGAATGTCGACGTTGTCGCCGAGAATGTCGACGTTGTCGCGAAGAATGTCGACGTTGTCGCCGGGAATGTCGGCAATAACCGCGTCATTGCCGGCAATTTCTTCTTGCGGTTTTTACTTCGTCTTACGCGGGGCTTAAATCCTTTACGTACATACGTTTTTGCCGGTTCGATTTTCGGCAGTGCAAATTTTATTTGATTTCTTTTGGCGGATTTTCCCGACTCGCCCGTATATATGGCACATACCGGAAAAATGGAGGAACTGATTACAAAATATTTTCAGGGCGAATTGTCGCGAAACGAGCGTCTGGAACTGTTGCGGAGCATGGAAGGAGACGCGGCGTTGAAAGCGGCGTGTATCCGTCACCAGCAGATGCTGGCTTTGACGGCATTTGTGCCGGCCGGAGGAGACGCGGAAAAGGCGCGCGCCGGATACGGGGCGTTTATGGCCGAACGCCGCCGCAAGTCGGCAAGGCGGCGGCTGATGCGTACGCTCCGCTACGCCGCCGCCGTCCTTGGCCTTACGGTCGGGACGTGGAGCGCCGCATATTTCTATTTCTCGGCGGACGAAAATGCGGACGAACTCATGCAGTCCCTCTACGTGCCTGCGGGGCAGCGGGTAAGTATGACGCTGGCCGACGGCACCGTCGTCTGGTTGAATGCCTGCACGCGGCTTACTTATCCCGCCGTGTTCCGCGGCGACGAAAGGCATGTCGCCCTCGAAGGCGAAGCGTGGTTCGATGTGGCAAAAGACGCGGAGAAGCCGTTCACCGTATCCTCCGGCAACCTGAAAGTCCGGGTGCTGGGCACATCGTTCAACATGTATAACTATCCCGACGAAGCGTTTGCCCGCGTCAGCCTCGTAGAAGGCAGCCTGAGGGTGTCGACGGACGAAAACGAGCAGGCGGGCGTCGTCCTCCGGCCGAACGACGAAGCCACCGTCGCGGGACGTGACATATCGGTAGCAAAGATTCCCAACCGGCAATATTTCCTCTGGACAAAGGGGATATACAGTTTTGAAAACGAAACGTTCGAAAACATACTTAAGAAACTGGAGCTTTACTACGACCTGCAAATCGACGTGAAAGACGCCGCCATGTTGCAATGGCGCTATACCGTGAAATTCCGGCAACGCGACGGCATCCGCGAAATACTCCGCCTGATGCGGCAAATCCATAAATTCAAAATGACCGTAGACGAAGAAAACAATACGGTCACGATTTCCAAATAACCATGTTGCACATTAATACCTTATGCCTATGAAATAAACCATTGAAAAAGCATCGAAACCGGAATGTCGCGACGGGCGGAAGAAACGCCTCGCCGCAGGCAAATCCATCCGTCTCATTAATTTGTCACTTAGTATTTATTTTAATAATCAAACAAAAGCATGAACTTAAAAAAATTATTTCGGTTCTTTATCACAAATCATTATCATAAAGGATCGGCCAAAATCATGAGAACATCGGTTTTCCTGTTATTCGCATGTACGCTGCATGTAATAGCCGGGAATCCGGATGCGCAGACCGTCAACATCAGTCTGGCCACAAACGAGATCAGCGTACGACAACTTATTTCGGTCATAGAGAACCAGACGGACTTTCTGGTACTGTTCCGGAACAACGACGTCGATACGGAGCGGGTCGTCCGCCTGAAAAACAAGTCCGGGAATCTGCTTACATTCCTCGACGAAACTTTCCGGGACACGGACGTAGTATATGAAATTCAGAACAAGTATATTGTGCTTTCCAAGCCACAGTCTGCCGCGTCTTATGCCGCCGGAAACGGATTGCTGCAATCGGGCAAGCGTATCTACGGTACGGTTGTCGACACGAAGGGCGAAGCAATCATCGGCGCGAACGTCATCGAAAAAGGCACAACCAACGGAGTGGTCACGGACGTGGACGGAAACTTTACCCTGACCGTAGAAGAGAATGCCGTGCTTCAAATATCTTTCGTAGGCTATATTACGCAGGAAATAAGCGCCGCATCCGCCACGGGGGGGGGGGGCAAATCGCTAATAATAAGGCTTGTAGAAGACACGAAAGCGCTGGACGAAGTCGTAGTCGTGGCTTACGGTACGCAGAAAGCCCGCTCCGTCACCGGCGCCATGAGCAAACTGAACACGGACGAACTCTCGGACATGCCGGTATCCAATATCGGACAGAAGTTGCAGGGCAAGTTCTCCGGCGTACAGATCTATCAGGCCAACGGAGAGCCTAATGCCGGCCTGACGTTCCGTATCCGCGGGCAGGCTTCGCCCAACGGCGGCAACTCGCCGCTCGTGGTGATCGACGGATTCCCTTCCACCACCGGAATGGAAACGCTCAGCCCGGACGAGATTGAAAATATCTCCATCCTGAAAGACGCGGCGTCGGCTTCGCTCTACGGATCGCGCGCCGCAAACGGCGTAATCCTCATCACCACCAAAGCCGCCAAAGCCGGAAGAACAAACATCGAATTCAGCGCCAACGTCGGATGGCAGAACGTAGGCAAAAGAGGCCGTCCCGACGTGATGAACGCACGCGAATTTGCACAGTTCAAAAAAGAATACTACGAAGATGCCGCCATATACGAAGGCTACACCGGCGGCGTGCCCGAAGTATACCGCAATCCCGAAAGCGCAGGCGAAGGCACGGACTGGTACGACGTGCTGTTGAGGACTGCACAAACGCAGAACTACAACCTGTCGCTCACCTCCGGAACCGATAAAATCAAATCGGCCGTCAACGTGGGCTACAACAAGAGCGAGGGCGTAGTGCTCAATACTTACTCCGAACGTTTCAGCGCGCGCGCCAACAACCGCTTCGATGCCTCGGAACGCATCACTTTCGGACTGAACATATCGGCCTC
>JAISNP010000025.1 GCA_031276175.1 Tannerella sp. | reverse complement strand
AAAATGATGCAAAAACTCAAGGAAGAGTTTTTGTTGATTATTTTTCGGCTGTTTTTTCCACAAGGTTTTTGCTGTGCCGCGGCTTGAAAAGGGAGTTAATAAGGACTGACTAATTATTGTTTTTGTTTTCATATTGTTTCCGCCTTTACTTTTATCTCCTGTGGTATTATGATTTCATTTTCCAAGGCGTCACGCAGAGGTGTATATTGTGACCGCTCAAAAGAGATTTACACAAACGTGTTCATTCTGCAAATTCTGTAATTATAAAAAAAGGGATTGTTACTTTACAAGTCAGAAAGAAGTTTCTTCGTCCGTTTCGGGCAAATCGTGCAGGGAGGAATCATTTTTGCCGTACAACCGGGTTTTCAGGTCGCTTATCAGATTTCGGATATCTTTGTCCTTTCGGATTCTCTGAATTGCCGCTTTCGAGGCGGCTTGTTGCGACTCTTTTTTCGTGTATCCGATGCCGATACCCAGCGACGTGCCCATCAGCGATACGCTGGTCTGGAAAACAGGACTTCCTTCTTTGTCGGTAAACGTTTCTATCAGGTCGAAAATGACTTCAAGTTTGTTTTTCTGGCTCCATTCAATCAGGTTCGACTTAAAGTTCATTTCCCTGTGTATTATCTTTTCGAGCGGAACATATTTTTCAATAATTTGTTCCTGTACATACTCACAACACTTTTCATAGCCCCGATCCAAATAAATAGCCCCGATTAGCGCCTCAAATGCATTGCCGTACATGTAGTTGTTGTGCGAACAAACCTTGCCCGACGAAACAATCATCCTGTCCAATCCCATCTTGAGGGCAATGCGGTTAAGGCTTTCGCGCTGTACGATTTTCGACCGCGTATTGGTCATGAAGCCTTCTTTTCGGTTGGGGAATTTCTTGTAAACCAAGTCGGCAACAATGGCGTCGAGCACGGCATCGCCCAGAAACTCCAGCCGCTCGTTGTCTTCCATCTTGTTGTTTTTATTTCCCATGGAAGAAGACCGATGAACGAAGGCTTGCATGTAAATCTGCGGATCGTCTGGATAAAATCCCAAAAGACGGTAAAGAGACAAATAAGGCTCCTTGTTGCGGATAAAGAGCCTTTTAATGTATCTGAAAAACGGAATACACACGTTACTTTTCAAATTTCTTCACTATCACACTTGCATTATGACCGCCAAATCCAAACGTATTGGAAAAAGCAGCCCTGATCGTTCGCTTCTGCGCCTTGTTGAACGTAAAATTCAAGTTGTAATCAATCTCGGGGTCGTCGTCGCCTTCGGCGTGGTTGATGGTCGGCGGGACGATGTCGTCTTTTACCGACATAACCGAAACGGCGGCTTCGACAGCTCCTGCCGCACCAAGCAAATGTCCTGTCATCGACTTTGTCGAGCTGATGTTCAACTTATAGGCATGTTCGCCGAAGACGTGCTTGATTGCCTTTTCTTCCGAGATGTCGCCTACGGGCGTCGATGTGCCGTGTACGTTGATATAATCAATCTCGTCGGGTTGCATCTCCGCATCTTCCAGCGCATTGCGCATTACAAGTTTGGCTCCCAGTCCTTCGGGATGGCTTGCCGTCAGATGGTATGCATCGGCAGACATTCCGCAACCTGCTACTTCGGCGTAAATCTTCGCGCCGCGCGCCAGGGCATATTTCATTTCTTCCAAAACCAGACAAGCGCTACCCTCTCCCATCACAAAGCCGTCGCGACTTGCACTGAACGGCCGCGAGGCGGTCTCGGGCGAATCGTTGCGCGTCGAAAGCGCATTCATCGCATTGAATCCGCCTACGCCGATAATCGTCACGGGAGCTTCCGCCCCGCCTGCCAGAATGACATCCGCTTTACCCAAACGGATATAATTGAAGGCGTCGATGATGGCATTGGTCGAAGAGGCGCAGGCAGATACCGTCGCAAAATTCGGCCCCCTGAATCCATACTTCATGGATATGTGGCCTGCGGCAATGTCGCCGATGATTTTGGTGATAAAAAACGGATTGAAGCGCGGCCCCAGTTCGGGGTTATAACCACGCACCTCTTCCTGAAAGGAATAAATCCCGCCGATGCCGGCCGCAAATATCACGCCTATACGGTCTTTATCCGCTTTTTCCACATCTATCCCCGAATCAGCTACGGCTTCATCCGCCGCTACCAGAGCTAAATGGGTATAACGGTCACACTTGCGGGCTTCTTTCCTGTCCATGTACTGCAGGACGTCAAAACCCTTTACCTCGCAGGCAAAACGGGTTTTGAACTTTGCAGTATCAAACTGAGTAATAGGCCCGGCGCCACTTACTCCATTACAGATTCCCGACCATGTTTCAGGCATCGTGTTTCCCAATGGTGTAATCGCGCCGAGGCCCGTCACTACAACTCGCTTCAATTCCATAATCTCAAAAATGGTTACTTTACGGCATTTGCCTCGATATAGGCAATTGCGTCTCCTACCGTAGAAATCTTTTCGGCCTGATCATCGGCAATCGAAATACCGAATTCTTTCTCAAATTCCATAATCAACTCTACCGTGTCGAGCGAATCGGCTCCCAAATCATTGGTAAAACTTGCGTCGTTTTTAACTTCGGATTCTTCTACACTCAACTTATCAACAATGATCGCTTTCACTCTGGATGCAACTTCAGACATAATTTTCAATTTTAGATTAATAAATAATTACGCATATGTTTTAATTTTGCGGTGCAAAGGAACGAATTTTTTGTCTTATAGCACAAATATAAAGCGTGAAAAATGCGGAAAATTGCACATTAATTCTTTGCATGTGCAATCGAACGCGACGGTACAATATGAAAAAGTTATCTATTTTTGCCTCTGGATCAGGAACTAACGCCGAGAATATCGCAAAGTACTTTTCCAACAGCAAACACATCGAAGTAGCCGTTCTTCTCTCCAACAATCCGCGTGCGGGAGCGCTCGAACGGATGAAACGGCTCAACATTCCGTCCTTCACTTTCTCGAAGGACGAGTTTGTAACGGGAGACATCGTCCTGAAAAAACTGTCGGAATATGCCGTCGACCGGATTATTCTGGCCGGTTTCATGAACAGGATTTCTCCCGTGCTCATCCGCGCATATCCCGACAGGATTATCAATATCCATCCGGCGCTGCTTCCGAAATACGGAGGAAAGGGAATGTATGGTATGCACGTACACGAAGCCGTCGTGGCCAATCATGAAAAAGAATCGGGCATCACCATACATTATATAAATGAAAACTACGACGAAGGCCGGATTATCTTTCAGGCGAAATGCACCGTCCTGCCGGAAGATACGCCGGAGGACGTGGCCGCCAAAGTACATCGGCTGGAATACGCGCACTATCCCAAAGTAATCGAGAAGCTGCTGACCGAAAAGACATAAAAGCCTGTCTAAAGCGATATGCGGACAATTCCGCCGAAAGGTTCGGGCGACTTGAAGGCTTCTTCGGGCCGAATAAGTCCGGCATACACTTTTGCGCCGGCCAGTACGCCTCCATGCGCAAAGATGCACACTCGGCGGTAATCTTTTCTCCTGAGTTCGTCGAGGAACGAAGCTACGCGGACGTTTAAGTCTGCAACCGACTCTCCGTCCGTAGCCGGCACGTTCAGGAAATCGTCCAGCCATTCACGCAGACGCGGGTCGTAGCCCATGATTCGGGAATACGACATCATCTCCCATGCGCCGAAACTGATTTCCTTCAGCCGCTCGTCGCGCACTGCTTCGGGATAACCGCAATAGTCCGCAAGCTTCGTACACCGGCTTAAAGGACTGGTATATATCGCATCAAAGGAAATATCCCGCAGGTTCTGCTTCACAAGCATTGCTTCTTTTTCGAAAGTATCTTTCAAAGGCACATCCGTCTGTCCGTAGCAAATGCCCTCGGAGACATTGACCGACGTGTGCCGTATCAAATATATATCCATTACCGTAAAATTTTATGCCTGCAAAGATGAAGATAAAATTCCAATTCTATACCCCGCAACATCGAAAATGATGCGCAGACGAAAAAAATGCAGCCTAATCTTTTTTGAAGCGCTATTGCAATCGGAACAACAACGTGCCGTTGAACAGGTACGACGATGAATACAATGAAAGTCCCTTTCGAACAACACTGCCGCAAGACTTCCATATCGTGGTAGCGGAAGGAAAGACATATTAAGGTAATGATTCGGATTTAGCCGTGATAGTAAGCAATGAATAACAACAGAAGCTGTCTCGCTTTTGAGGCAACCTCATTTTTGCTTTCAAGCTGAAAAAAGAAGCATTTTTTGCCTTCCCCCACACTTTCCGGGAGTTCCCGAAAGGTTTCCGGGAGTTCCTGAAAAGCCTTCGGGAGTTCCCGGAAAGCCTTCGGAGTTCCTGAAAAGCTTCCGGGAGTTCCCGATAGGTCACCGGGAGTTCCTGAAAAGCCTTCGGGAGTTCCCGATAGGTATAATTAAGAGGCGTTTGCCTTGCCGGAGCCGTTCTTTTATTTTCATATTAGAAAAAAAACAACTACTTTTGCAGCCTCGTAGAAAAGTATATTCTCATACAAAATTTCAGATAAAATGAGACAGTTGAAAATTACAAAATCAATCACCAACCGTGAGAGCGCCTCGCTGGATAAGTATCTTCAGGAGATTGGACGTGAAGACCTTATTACAGTCGAGGAAGAGGTGGAGTTGGCGCAGGCCATAAAGAAAGGCGACCGTAAGGCATTGGAGAAACTTACGCGGGCAAATCTCCGTTTTGTCGTTTCTGTCGCAAAACAATATCAGAATCAGGGGCTCAGTCTTCCCGACCTTATCAACGAAGGTAATCTGGGACTGATCAAGGCTGCGGAGAAATTCGACGAGACGAGAGGGTTCAAGTTCATTTCCTATGCCGTGTGGTGGATTCGCCAGTCTATCTTGCAGGCGCTGGCGGAGCAGTCGCGCATCGTGCGCCTGCCGCTGAATCAGGTGGGTTCGCTAAATAAAATCAGCAAGACATTTTCGCGTTTCGAGCAGGAAAACGAGCGCAAACCGTCGCCCGAAGAGCTTGCGGAAGAGCTTGACATTCCTGTGGATAAAATATCCGATACGCTGAAAGTATCGGGAAGGCATATCTCGGTAGACGCTCCGTTTGTAGAAGGTGAAGACAACAGCCTGCTGGACGTGCTGGTGAACGACGATGCGCCGGTGGCCGACGGTACGCTGATGAACGAGTCGCTGTCGAAAGAAATCGACAGGGCGCTTTCTACATTGACCGAACGCGAAAGCGAGATCATCAGGATGTTTTTCGGTATCGGCGGCCCGGAAGTCACACTCGAAGAAATCGGCGACAAGTTCGGGCTGACGCGCGAGCGTGTACGCCAGATAAAAGAAAAAGCCATTCGCCGGCTCAGGCAAGGCTCGCGCAGCAAACTGCTGAAATCCTATCTGGGATAAATCCGCACGGAATGATGCGGACACTTTTCGGCACATCCGCCGTGACTTTCTCCCCACAGTCAGGTTTCCCAATAAAATGTAAAGTAAAGGCATCCGTCAATGGACTATCTACACGAAATAAATAAATTACGCAAAGCGAAAAACGCCATCATCATGGCGCATTACTACCAGACGGGCGATATTCAGGATATAGCCGATTTTGTAGGCGACAGTCTGGCGCTGGCACAGTGGGGAGCAAGGGCGGATGCCAAAATCATCGTCATGTGCGGGGTGCATTTTATGGGCGAGACGGTCAAAATCCTGTCGCCCGGAAAGAAGGTGCTGGTGCCCGACATGAATGCGGGCTGCTCGCTGGCGGACAGTTGTCCGGCGGAGGCTTTTGCCGCATTTATCGATGCGCATCCGGGGCATGTGGTGGTTTCGTATGTAAATACGACGGCGGCGGTGAAAGCCCTGACCGACGTGGTCGTCACGTCGACGAACGCCCGCAAAATCATCGAAAGTTTCCCTCCAGAAGAGAAGTTGATATTTGCCCCCGATCGAAACCTCGGAAACTATATCAATAGCGTGACGGGCAGGAGCATGTTGCTCTGGGAAGGCTCATGCCATGTGCATGAACAGTTTTCGCTCGAAAAAATCGTCGCGCTGAAACGACAGTATCCCGGAGCGGAGGTCATCGCCCATCCCGAGTGCAGGCAACCCGTATTGATGCTGGCGGATTTCATCGGTTCTACGGCGGCGTTGTTGCGGCACACGGTGCAGTCGTCCGGAACGCAGTTCATTGTGGCAACCGAGAGCGGCGTAATCCACGAGATGAAGAAGCAAAGTCCGGCAAAAGAATTTATCCCTGCGCCGCCGAACGACAGCACATGTGCCTGCAACGAATGTAACTTCATGCGTCTAAATACAATGGAGAAACTGTACCTCTGCCTGCGCGACGAACAGCCCGAAATCGTCGTGGACGAAGCCGTTCGCGAGAAAGCCGTTCGGCCTGTCCTGCGGATGCTGGAACTCTCATAGCCTGTTTGCGCCATGATGTACCTGCTAATCGGAATCATGTTTGCCTGCACGGGCGTGGGTTATCTGTTTCGGCATATACGGTTATTGCGGCGGATAAACTTACTGATATTGCCCACCGTTTGCGCATTGCTGTTCGTGATGGGCGTTTCCGTAGGTTCCAACGAACAGATTGTTAAAAACCTGCCGACATTAGGGACTCAGGCGTTGATACTTGCCGTCGCCGGCACGGTGGGAAGCCTGCTGGCTGCCTTGTACGTAGACAAATTCTTTTTCCGGAACAGGAAATGAATTGTTCGGGCGTATGAAAAGCAGTTTGCTGATAGTCGGGTGTTTTACGGTCGGGTGCATCATGGGATGGAGCGGCCTGTTGCCCGATTCGGCAATAGCCGAAGCGAATGTCTATTCTACGTATGTGCTCTACGTTTTGATGATTGCGGTGGGCATCGGTTTGGGGAGCAACGAAAAGTTGCGCGAAATCCTGCGCTCCATCCGTTTGCGGCTGCTGTTCGTGCCGCTGGCGACGATTGCAGGGACGCTGACCGCTACGGCCGCGGCAAGTCTGTTCATTTCGCGCTGGGGATTGCCCGAATGTATGGCGGTGGGCAGCGGATTCTGCTATTACTCTCTTTCGTCGATATTAATTACCGAACTGACTACGTCTTCGCTGGGAGTGCAGGCGGCTACCGAGTTGGGGACGGTTGCGCTGATGTCTAATCTGATACGCGAACTGTCCGTATTGCTGACTGCGCCGCTGATGGTGCGGTATTTCGGACGTCTGTCGCCGATATGCGCCGGAGGAGCCAGTACGCTGGATACGACACTGCCCGTGATTATGCGCTATTCGGGCAATGATATGGTATTCATTTCTATCTTTCATGCCGTGCTGGTAGACTTTTCCGTGCCCTTTTTCGTGTCGTTCTTTTGCTCGATGGTTTAAACCGTCGTATCTTCCCGGAAAATTTTTCCCTTTTATACCGTGCATAGCCGTTTGCTTTCCGACCCGAAAGTGGATATGCGCTATGAAACCGTGCTGTTTTTTTTATTGGGATTGCCGTCCGTCCGAACGCCAGATTTTATTGATGAATGGATTATAGATTACTGTGTGTTCCTGCTTTTTAAGAGAGGGATGGCTATAAAAAAGAAGAGGTTGTCTCACGACAACCTACAACCTTCATTGTTAACCTTAAATCTAATACCATGAAAAACACAGTGCAAATGTACGACGATTATGTTATACAACATATCATTTGGAAGTAAAAAAATACTAATGAAAGATTGTTTAACCTTTTAGTTCGTTTATACGCCGCATTTTAACATTCATATGGATCAGGAGGCTGTTTTTCTTACATGTCCGACGTAAATCCCGTGTTTTCAATTGTCCTGATAGCCTTGAAACCAGTTACCGAGTTTAATATCCTTGATGTCGATGCCTGTTTCGCGCCGGCCGAGCAGATGTTCGGAAAAATAATCTACCATTCGCCAATAGAAGTATTCGTTATAGTTTTCGAAATGATGTCGTTGATTGGGTATGACAAGCATGTCGAAACGCTTTCCGGCTTTGATGAGTTCGTTTGCCACAACGAGGGTGTTGGCGGAATGGACATTGTTGTCTATCTCGCCATGTATAAGCAGAAGATGTCCTTTTAAGTTGGCGGCAAGTTCCTGATTGGCGGGGACGTGAATATCGAAGCGCGTATTCCCCTCGTCGTCCGTGATTTCCTTCACGCCGTGATGTTTTTCGCTCCATCCGCGATTATAGATGTTATTGTCGTGATTGCCTGCGCACGAGACTGCAACCTTGAAAAAGTCGGGATAGACGAACATGGCTGCGGTAGACATGAAACCTCCGCCCGAATGTCCGTGGATGCCTATCCGGTTTATGTCCATATATTTGTAGCGATCGCAAAGCTGTTCGATGGCGGCTTTGTGGTCGGCCAGCGGATAATCGCGCAAGTTTCCGTATCCGTAGTTGTGATACCATTTGGAGCGGCTCGGATGCCCGCCGCGATGCCCGACGGAAATTACGATAAAGCCGGCCTGCGCAAGGCGGTCGGTACGCGGATTCATCGGAATGTAACGGATATATGTGCCTTCCTGTTGAGGGCCGGGGTATACGTAATCAATCACGGGATATGTCTTCGTCGAATCGAAATTGAAAGGCTTGTAAATGATGCCGTACAAATCGGTAACGCCATCCGCCGCCTTCACCTTGAACGGTTCGGGAAATGTATAGCCTGCCTGCAGCAGTTGCGAAAAGTCGCTCTCTTCCAGCGTCATCAATTTCCTGCCCGTATTATCGTACAGCGCCGTAGCGGGGATGGTGTTGATTCTGGAATAGTTGTCGACCACGTAGCGGCCGTCTTTGTCCATATATACCAGATGATGATAGTTGCCGGGGGTGACGAGTTTCAAACCCGTTCCGTCGAAGTTTACGCGATAAAGATGTTCGTAGTAAGGCGTGGTATCGTCCGTTTCCTTTCCGTTGGCAAGAAAATAGACCACGCGGTTTTTACTGTCGACGTGCACGATCCGGTCGACGTGCCAGGGGCCTTTCGTAATTCTGTTTTTGAGATTGCCGTCCGTGTCGTAGAGGTAAAGATGTGCCCATCCGTCGCGTTCGCTCCAGTGAATCAGCTCCCGCGCATTGTCGGGCATGGCGAGCGGGCGGGTTTCGATGTAGGTATTCAGGCGTTCTCGGATAAGGGTTTTCACGGAGTCGTCGCCCGGCGTATACGCGCAAATATCGACTTGCTTCATGTCGCGGCTGATGCGTGTGAGAAAGAATTTGTTTGCATCGCCGAGCCATTGCTGCGGAGCGGTAAAATTTTCGCGTGGCTTGGAAGCGACGGAAATCGTCTGGTCTTTATATGCCGACGTGATGATTTCTTTCCGGCTTTTGGCCTCGATGTCGAAAAGGTACAGATGGCTGACGGGAGCGTCGGCTTCGCCGGGAAGCTGATATTTATATGTCTCAAGCGTGGGGCGCGGTTTGGCGAGCGAGTGAATCACCCACAAATCTTTCACGGCGCGCTGGTCGGTCAGCGTGGCCACGAAGTAACGTCCGTCGGGCGACCAGTTCCCCTGCACCGGTTTGCGCTTGTGGTCGAGCAAAGTCGAATCCGTATTCATGCGGTTGCGCGGCATTCCGAAAGCAAAATCTTCCACTCCGTCGGTCGTGAGCGCCGTTTCTTCCACGCTGTCGTCCTTGGGATTTTTCAGCAATTTCTCGTAGTCGGCATATGTCACGTACATGAGGTTAAGGTCTTTGGCAAACACGACGTGTCGTTTGTCCGGCGACACGTTTCCCCAGCGTTCGCGGGGCGAATCGTCTTTGGCGCGTTCCGTCAGCTTGCGCGTAAGGTAGTCGTAGGCAAAATAAAACGTCTTGTTGACCGACGACTGTATTTCGAACGTAAACGTGCGGTCGTCGTCGCCGAGCTTCAGATTACGGACGGGTAGCTGCTGCGCCGTGAAAGGGTCTTTTACCGTCCCGGTGATTTGCGCAGCGATCTCGTCGAGGTCGAACAGCGGCTGCTTTTTCCCCTGTTCGGGATCGACCACATACCATGCTCTGCCGTTGCCGGTCTTGTATTCGTACCAAAACTTGCTTCCGCTATTGAAATAGTTTGGCCTCAACGTGTAGGAAAACAGAAGTTGCTCGGCATTGGACGGCGCGAATCTGCGCGCCTGCGTGTATTCGGCAAGCGTTTCCTGAGCAGGCAACAGGCTCGCATGAGTTAAACCGAGGCAGATGATTGCGAATAATAAAACATTTGATTTCATAGAATTGCATTAATTATTTTTTTTAATCCCGCAAAGGTAATCATTTTCCGATTAATGCCTTCCGGTAAATATCCTGAGGGACGGCGGGGAAAAAACCTTTAAATAGTCAGTCCTTATAAAGCCTTTTTCAAGCCGCAACACAGCAAAAATCTTGCGGAAAAAACAGCCGAAAAATAATCAACAAAAACTCTTCCTTGAGTTTTTGCATCATTTTCTTCAGATTCCATGCCGTTCCTGACATCAATGCGTTGATTTGAATACCGACTTCGCCCCAAAAGTAATTCTCAAGCATACGAAAATCGTACTTTTCGTGACTGATTATCGGCTCAATCGCTGCCCTTGCCCGACACTGTCTGCGTTTTTTCCGTTTCCGATATTCCGTATCGCTCTTTTTCGGCGGTGAGGGTATGATTATTTTTACCCCTTTGATTTCCGATTTCCCCTTGCCGCCACGGTCGTATGCAAGCTCCTTCGGTAAGGGTATTTTATTGTCCTCCATTTGATTAAGAAGAGGCTCTATCGTGTGTCCGTCAAACGGATTGCCGATAAAACCCCTGATGGCCAAAATGATCTTTTTACCTTGCCTGCCGCCGGTGATCAACCCGACTTTGTTTCCGAATTCATATGGTTTATGCGCTTTTCCTTTCGCAATGCACTCCGTGAACGGTTTGTGCAGGCTGTAAACCTTATTTTTGTCCTTTTTCTGCTGATTGACTGCCCGTTTGCAGAGTTCCAGCCGCTCTTTGTATTTTGCTTTTTGCCCTTCCGACATCCTGCGTTCCAATTCCCTCAACTGCGTATTGGCAATCGTTTTCAGCCGCTTTTTCGCTTTCTTTGCCGCTTTCGCCCGCTTCGGATGCTTGCTGTTGTACGTTTGACGAAGCAGTTCTTTGCTCTCTTTTTTGTATTTGCAACGTTGACTGATTCCTTCTTTTTCAGCTATCTTATTACATTTGTTGATCACTTTCCCGCACATCTTCGCATCGGTCGGAAAGGTCGTAAAATTGCCCTGAACGGTTGTGTCCGACAGCACAAATTTAGATTGTTTAACTGCGTCTTTGCCGTGAAGATGCACGCTGTATGCAAAAATCTTTTGAAAACCCGTTTCGCCGATTCGTTTGCGAAA
>JAISNP010000105.1 GCA_031276175.1 Tannerella sp. | reverse complement strand
TTGTGGATCGGGACGTGCATGTTCTCACGATCCCAGTCGGTAACTTTGCTGTTATTTGTTATAAACTCTGCGATGAACTTGCGAAGCATGCTTTCGAACGCTTCGCGCATCTCGGTCTTTTTGCGGATGGCTGCCGGGGTGCGGGTTTCGGGAGTAATTGCTACGGCATAAGCCGTAGTGAAATTGCCATGGGCAACCGACAATTCTCCGTACCTGTCTTCCGGAATACCGAAATCCGTCAGCTTCGATTTCAAATAGACCATGAGCGGGTCTGACCACTCTTTGAATTCGGTGTCCTTTCGAGGGACATAATCTGAATTACTTGTTTTTGTCATAATCGGTACAATTAAAATATAAATAATTTAAACATTATAGCCGGGCTTCCGCACATATGTGCTGTGCCGCTCCCCGCTTCTTTCGGGGAGTTCCGCATTTCTTTCGTGGGATTCCGCATTTCTTTCGGGGGACTCCGCATTTTCTTCGGGGGACTCCGCATTTTCTTCGGGGGATTCCGCATTTCTTTCGGGGGACTCCGCATTTTCTTCGGGGGATTCCGCATTTCTTTCGGGGGACTCCGCATTTTCTTCGGGGGATTCCGCATTTTCTTCGTGGAACTCCGCATTTTCTTCGTGGGATTCCGCATTTTTTTCAGGTAAATTTCCATTTACTGCGGTGAACTCCGCATTTTGTGCGTTAAATCCCTTATATTCATTTGGGTGAACGTTTACGGAGATGGCGGACTGCTGTGCGGAAAGCCGGCTTGCATCGGTTTGAGGTTTGCCTCCTTCTGTTTTTTCCCAGTATGTCAAAGAGCGTGTGTTCCGAGCTGCGTACCGGCGGTTGTGCCTGCCGATATTTGCGGGGGTCGGAAAAACGTATCAAAAGTAATGAATGTGTGATTAATTTCCAAATATTTTATGAAAATAAAATTTTTTCCGGCAGATAAAGGGGTGTGTGTTTCGGCGAGATTCTATCTCGACGTGTCTATTCCGGAGATTCTATCTCGCGGAGGATGGTATGATTCTTTTGAAAATGGATTTGTTGGGAAGATGGAATCTTTCGGGATAGATGCGGCGAGATGGAATATCTCCGGGACGGGGATTGAATGAAATGGTGATATATGCGGATTATTTTTACTATCTTTGCGGCGGAACTGCGAATTGCGGCTCTTCATGAAAAAATTGAATATAATGAATCAGCTTAAAAAATTTTTAATGTCTCCTTTGACTGCTGTTGTGCTTCTGTCGGTTTTTGCTGCCGGGCTGGCTGCGGCTACGTTTATAGAAAGCGCTTTCGGGACGGCGCTTGCCAAGGTTGCGATTTATTATTCGCCGCTTTTCTTTTTTGTACAGCTTCTGCTGGTTGCAAACTGGCTCGTTGTGGCGGCGGTGCACAGGGCTTGGAAGCGGAAGCGGTGGGGCTTCATCGTTTTTCACTTTGCGTTTATCGTGATATTGTGCGGCGCGACGGTGACGCACTTTTTCGGCCTCGAAGGGGTCTTTCATCTGCGCGAGGGTGAAGTGAGCGACCGTATCATGATACACACGAACAAGGGGGAACGGGTGCATGTGTTGCCTTTTCAGATCGAACTTGTGGGTTTTACGCTCAAACGCTATCCGGGATCGGACAGTCCGTCGTCTTACGAGAGCGAACTGCTCGTACATGCCGGCGGGAAAACGGAAAGGGCGCTTGTATATATGAATAATACCCTCAACGTGGAGGGGTACCGGTTTTTTCAGGCTTCGTTTGACCCGGATGAGAAGGGGACGTCGCTTTCCGTCAATTATGATGTGGCGGGACGCAATGTGACTTATGCCGGTTATATACTGCTATTCATCGGCGCAATCATGTGCCTTTTCGACAGGCACGGGCGTATAGTTACGCTTGTGCGGATATTGCGCCGGCTGACGGCTGCTGCGCTTGCGCTTGTGCTTGCGCTCCCTCTTGCGGCGCAGGAATATATGGAGCGTTATACGTTGAGTTTGGATTTTGTGGTGCATGAATTAGATATAGACGTGGATCATGCCCGTCGCTTCGGCGCACTCCCGATGCGCTCTGCCGGTGGGCGAATCATTCCGATTAACACGTTTGCTTCCGAGGTACTGCGCAAGCTGCATAAGAAAACGCAGATTGGCGGGTTGGATCCCGACCGTTTTCTGCTTAGCCTGTTCGTTATGCCCGGAGAGTGGATGCACGTACCGTTTGTGGACTGCCCGAATGTCGAAATGCAGGCTTTTCTCGGGGTGAAGGGTAAATACTGCGCCTATATTGATGCTTTCAACTTAGATGATTCGTATAAATTGCAGGAAAAACTTGACGCCGCTTATCGCAAAATGCCTTCCGAACGTAATGCTTTCGACAAGGAAGTGATTCGTATGGACGAAAAAATAAATATTCTTCACCACCTGCTCGGCGAGCAGCTCATCCGTATCTTTCCATGTGCCGACGATTCTACCGGGCGATGGTATGCGCCGGGCGACGACCTCTCTGTTTTTACCGGAAAGGACTTTGATTTGGTCGGCAGCATCTTTACTTCCTATATATCCGAAGTGGAAGACGCTGTCATAACGGGCGACTGGACGACTGCCGACGAACATTTGAAGATAATCTCCACCTACCAGCGCAAGCGAGGCCCCAAAGACGAGCTGAATTACGGCAAAATAGCGCAAGAACTGAGGTATAACAAGCTTGCGCCCTTCCGGTGGAGCAAAACGGGCTATCTCGCCCTGGGGGGACTAATGCTTGTCCTTTCGTTTGTCCTTCTTTTCAAGAGACGGCGCGGCGTGGCCGTGGCGATAAGGGTACTTGTGTTCGCTGTGGCGCCGGTGTTCGTGCTGCATACCCTCGGAATGGTTATGCGGTGGAATATCGGGGGGTATGCGCCCTGGAGCAACGCTTATGAAACGATGGTTTACGCCGCATGGGCTACCGTGCTTGTGGGGATGCCCATTGTCCGTCGTAACGTGATCACTTTTTCGCTGGCTACGCTCTTTGCCGGGATTATACTGTTCGTTTCGGAATTGAGTTGGATGGATCCGCAAATTAATCCGCTGCCTCCCGTACTCAAATCGCCCTGGCTTATGTTCCATGTGGCCGTGCTGATGGCTGCGTATGGCTTTTTCGGCATCTCATGCTTCATCGGGCTGATCAATCTGGGCATGATGGCGATAATTCCGGGGAAAAAACTGCCGCGCCATTCCGCCGCGCTTGGGGAGCTTTCCATCATAAACGAGCTTTCGCTCTGGTTCGGGCTTATTCTGATGACTCTCGGCACCTTCATGGGCGCCGTATGGGCAAACGAATCATGGGGAAGATACTGGGGATGGGACCCGAAGGAAACGTGGGCGCTGATTACCGTCGTGGTCTACGCAATTGTGACGCATCTGCACCTGCTTAAAAAGCAATACAGCCTTTGGCTCTTCAATCTTTGCTCCGTCGTGGCTTTTGCGTCCGTGCTGATGACTTACTTCGGCGTCAATTACTTCCTGAGCGGCCTTCATTCTTACGGCGAAAACGAAAACGTCGGCGGAATATCCGTTTATCTCTATGCCGCCGCGCTCGTCGTCGCCCTTGTAGCCGTATTTGCCCGGAAAGGAATCGCCTTGAAATAAAAACAGCGCTTCCTTCCGGACGGTTCACCACTCAAACTCGGTGTCATACGCCGCCTCGTTGCCGCAGGCATCGGCCGCAGTCAGCCGGAGGACGTGCTTCCCGCGGCTCAGGCGTTTAGGATCGAAGGTGTACGTAATCAACGCTTTCTTGCCGTCCATGCGGAAAAGGGCATACTTGCCGTCGATTGTAACCCGCCACGCATCCACGCCGCTCAGATTATCCGTCAGGCGGAAGGAAACAGTCTGCAACGCCGCCCACTGCGCCGTATCGACGGGCGTGATCTTCGGCGCTACGGAGTCGACCCCCGCCGTGTAAACGCCCAGTTCGCTGATTTCCGCATCAACCCATCCGTCGCGGTAGACGCCTCCCTTCCAACTTTTCCGTCCGTTTTGCAGGGCCACGATGCCGTATTGCCGCCCGCTGGCCGCATCGTCGCGATGCAAACGCAACGACAACCGCGCCGGGCGATGCAGGGGCACGGGCTTGTCATGAAGCATATGTATATCGGCCGTCCCGCCCGAATCCGGCATTACGCGGTAGCGGAAATACAGATGGCCGTACAGGCTTTTGCGCGGAATATGCAGGCGTATGCCCTTTGCGCCGAAATGATTGTCGCTCCGGTGATAAAACGGGGTCGCCCCTTCCGTAGCGGGCGCCGGAACGGGCTGTTCCCGGCCTGTTATGTGCAGGGTATACAGGGAAGTATTGCCGGCAGCATCCGTCAGGCGGAAATCAATCCGGTACGCGCGCGGCTCGTCGATTGTCACGAAACCGCGGTTCCTCCCCGTAATAAAGCGGAAATGATTCCCCGGCTCTACAAACGTTTTTGCATAAAAACGCTTCTGTCCGACCCACGTTTCATAGTCCGTCCATGCGTTGATGCCGCGCGATTCGGTCAAAAGGAAGCGGTCGATGCAGCTGCGGAAAAATTCGCGTCCGTCGACCGACGCCACGATTTCCTTCACGCCGTATACGTTTGCCGTCCCGTCCATATAATCATTTGCATTGAGGGCAAACCCAATCCTGCCCCACGCCTCCACTTTGTGTCCGAACGAAAGGCTGTCGTCTTGCGACGCCTCCGGGTGCAGCGTCAGCTTTTCCGGCGAGCCGTTCGCCACTCCCAGCCCTTCGGAGGGACAAACCATAAGCGAATGTAGCATGGGCGGACGCAAGTCTTTTACTTGCCCGCCGTAAAAGGGGAGCGGGTCGAGCGCCTCGCCGGTTCGGGCATCGCGCACCTCAAAATGCAGATGCGGGCCGCCCGAACTGCCCGAATTGCCGCTGTATCCGATTACATCGCCCCGGCTAAATACAAACAGTCCGGGAGGAAGGTTCAGGTCTATCCGGAAACTTTCCGCCTCATACTGCTTTGCCTCGACACAGGCGGCAAGGCTGTCGGCGAATCGCTGCAAATGGGCATACACGGTGACGAGGCTGTCGCCGTGGGTCATGTATATCACATTGCCGTATCCCCATGGACTGACGGCAATGCGGCTGACATATCCGTCGCACACGGCGTGCACAGGCCGGCCTTCGCGCTGCTGCGTCTTAAAGTCGATGCCCGAATGGAGATGATTCGCACGAAATTCGCCGAAATTGCCGCTAAGCATAATAGGAAAATCAAAAGGATTGCGCATTTGCTGCGCCACGCCGCAATGCCACGTCCAGACAAGGGCTGCAAGGCAGAGTATATTTCGAATCACGACGCCCCGCTTCATCTCATCTCGGTACGGGTAATAGAAACTCCGCAGTCACGGGCAAATGGTCGCTGAATCCGCCTTCGTATTTGCTCCCGTTGTAGATGCGGAACGGACGCTCCCTGTTTCGCAGTTTGTCGCCCGTCAGCAAAAAGTCGGGCATAAACACCTGTGCGCTGCCCGGCCTGTAATATCTGCCCCACGAGCGGTTTATCATGATCTGGTCAAGCTGGTTCCACTTTCCCCGATACTTGTAGCTCCCTTTGTGATTCGGTCGTTTCCAGTCGGCAAACAAGTTGGCGAGCGTGCGCTCCGCATCGGCTGAGCGGACGATGAGCTGTATGCTTTTATCCTCCGGCATGTCGTTGAAATCACCCATTACAAGTACGTTTGGCGTTTTGCGGACGGTATGAATAGAATCGCACAAATGCCGGAGGTATCTCGCCGCATCCAGCCGAAAAGGTTCGGACATCTTTTCTCCTCCCCGGCGCGAAGGGAAATGACAGACGAACACGTCCAGCGTGTCGCCCGTAATCACCTTTCCCGCCACATGGAGTATGTCGCGCGAACGGCGCGTTTTGCTTTTGAAAGGGATGCGTTTTGAATGACATTCCAAGAGCCTGAACTTGTCCTCCTGATAAAGCAGCGCCACATTGATGCCGCGCGGATCTCTGCCGGCAGTGATGCAGTAGCTGTAATTCTGCGTCCGCAGCGAAGTCCGCCGGGTCAGGTGAATCAGCACGGAATCATTCTCAACCTCGCACATCCCGACCAGCGCGGGCGTATCCCATCCGCCTGCCGCATGGATAGCTTTTGCCGTCCGGCGCAGATGGGCGTAATAGCGATACGGCGTCCAGCGCCGCACGCCTTCGGGAAGAAATTCGTTGTCGTTGGCGTGCGGGTCATCGTACGTATCAAACAGGTTTTCGACATTGTAAAACATGACCTGAAACACCTGCCGCCGCGTTTCCTGCGCTGCCGGACAATCCGGGAAAAGCAGGCATACGCACAAAAAAACGGACAGGTTACGCATTAATCGTTTTCCTCTTTCTGATAAACATATTCGTATGCGCCGATTGAAGCGCCTTCCTCAGCCGTCAGGCGGTTCACGCCGTAACGGTCGACCGGATACTGTTCCGAAACGGCACGGTCGGCCTTGCCGATGCCGACCGACTTGTTCTTCAAACGGAAATCGAACACATATCCATCTTCTTTCGCTCCCGTTTTCAGGTATGACGGACTTGTGATAAACAGACTGCGGACAAACCGTTCGTTGCTTTGGCGGGCGGTCTTGATGAAACAGGAATTGAAACGGTAATTGAACATCCGGTCATCCCCCTGCATGTACTGTTCATCCGCATCAAACAGAATCTCGCCGCCAAACAGATGCGTCGAATCCGCCGAATGACCGCCGTCGACAATGCAGTTGTCAAAATAAGCCTGCTGCAAGGGGCATGGCGTACGGCTTTCATCCGTCCCCTGCCGGCCGGAAAGAATCAGGCTCGGAGCATTTGCGCCTCTTCCGCCCAATATGCCGAGGGTTGCTATCGTGCAATGCGTGAATTGATATTTCCCGCCGACAAGCGTGATTGTCGAATCCTTTGCATTCGTAAATTCACTGTTCGACGCCTCAATGTGACAGTTGACTGCCGTCAACAGTTTGTTGCCCATATTGGTGATTTGCGAATTGCGGATATTCATTTTTATCCTGTCCGGTTGCGATTCGCAAAACGTCAGGCCTGTCATGCCGTTGCGGACAATGACGTAATCAAACTCGTGCTCAAAACCGGAAGCGCCGAAACAGATGCCGCCCCACTGTCCGGGCGTCAGATCGTAGGGCAAAAGCACGCTTGTCTTGATATGATCCAGACGGTCGCCCCGAATGACGACAGGCGCGTCCTGCGTGCCCTTAACCTTAATCGTGCCGTCTACAATCAGGTTCGCCCCGCTGTGCATATACATGATCACGCCTTTTTCCACCGTCACGGTAACGCCTTCCGCTATTTTCAGGCTGTCATATATTAAGTAGGGGATATCGGCCGCAAACGCCGTATCGCGCGTAATCGTTACTCCGCCTTTCAGCAGATGCACATCCTGCCCGTAAGCCTGCAGTAACACCGACTGACGGATGCCGTTGACATAGAAAAGCACCGAGTCTTCCACAATCAGCGGCCGTTCGGCGCCGTTCGGGTCTACCGTAACTTCGACAAATACGTACAGACTGTCCTTTTTCCATATATCCACATCCCTGAACGTATCGCCTTTACGTCCGTCCACGTTAATCCTGAAGCCGCTTTTCCCTGGATTGGCCAGCGATACCGTTTCGATTCGCAACGCTTCGCTGTTCGGATTATACACCATAAACTGCCTTGTCGTGGAACCTGCGGCCGAAAAAATCGTGTCGAAAGAAAGCGTATCCACCGAAAACGCCAGCCTGTGACCGGGATTTGCCGAATAATAGGCGCCTGCGCCTTCGCATCCGACCAGTGCATAAAAAGCACAACATGCGGAAATGCAAAGCCACATCCGTTCTGCCGCAATCGCAGTTATTATGGATTTGATAAGCGTCATGCCGTTAACAACGCTTTTCTTCCGTGGTTTCATGCGGGGATATTCTTCAATAACTCCAGCAGATGGTTCCACCACAGTTGCACGGTATCTATCCGTATCCGCTCGTTCGGCGAATGTACTTCGCGCAACGTGGGGCCGAACGAAATCATGTCCAGCCACGGATATTTCTTGAGGAACAGCCCACATTCCAGCCCGGCATGTATGGCTTTTATTTCCGGTTCCCTGCCAAACAGTTTGCGGTACGTGTCGCGTGCGGCGGCAAGTATTTTCGAGTCCTTATTCGGCGCCCATCCCGGATAACCGTCGCCATGCGCCACTTCCGCCCCTGCCAGCCGGAATGTCGCCGCCACCTGATCCGCCACGGCATTTTTTGCCGACTCGACGGAACTGCGCTGGCTGGTACACACCACAATCCTGTGCCCCGCGTCCATCCTGACGGATGCCAGGTTGGTGGAGGTTTCTACCAGTCCTTCCACATCGCTACTCATTGCCGCCACGCCGTGAGGACATGCAAGTAAAGAGAATATCAGTTTTTCAGACAGGTCTTTGCCGATATGAAAATCCTGTTTGCCGACGGTTTCCATACCGATGTGCACATCCGGATCGACGCGCTTCAGTTCATTTTCCACATCAGCGGCAAAGCGGTTGAGCAGCACGCGGACGGCTTCACGGTCGGACGGCTCCACGCCAATCACGGCAAAGGCTTCGCGGGCAATGGCGTTATGCAGGTTGCCTCCCTTCAGTTCCGAAAGGACAAAATCGAACTTCCCTTCCAGCAGATAAAGGAAACGCGCCAGAATCTTGTTTGCATTACCCCGTCCGCAATGTATGTCGCAACCCGAATGACCGCCTTTCAATCCGCTTACTGCGATTTTGAAATACAGCATGGATGCCGGCGCAGGCTGCGGTTCGTACGCAAACGTGGCCGTCGTACCTTTGCCGCCCGCACAGCCGATAAACAGTTCGCCTTCGTCTTCGCTGTCCAGATTCAGCAGGATTCTGCCGGTCATGAAGCCTTCTTCCAGCGCATTGGCGCCTGTAAGCCCCGTTTCTTCGTCTACGGTGAAAAGGCACTCCAACGCCCCGTGTTCAATATCATCGGCTGCGAGGAGGGCCAGTTCGGCAGCCATGCCTATGCCGTTATCGGCGCCCAGCGTGGTTCCGTCGGCACGCAGCCATTCGCCGTCGACAACCGTTTTTATCGGGTCGTTTTCAAAGTCGTGCGTCACGTCGCTATTCTTTTCGCAAACCATGTCGACGTGCGATTGCAGGATGACAACCGGCAGGTTTTCATAGCCTTTCGTCGCACGTTTCGCAATGAGTACATTCCCTGCGGCGTCTTTCTTCAGGGGCAGGTTGTGTTTCGCCGCAAAAGCTTCGAGATAGAGAATCACTTTCTCCTCTTTTTTGGAGGGACGGGGTATTTGCGTAATCTCATAGAAATATTTCCAGACGGCTTCCGGCTCTAAATTAAGCATCAATTCCATTTCTTTTAATAATTTATATTTATGTTCCGAGTTAATTATCAAACAATTACAAGATTCGCGCGAAAAAGAACAGAAATATTTCTTGAAAACAAGTCTTTCTATTTGCTTAAACTCATATCTTTGCAGCCACAAAAATAGCGAAAATGTTTATAACGGCATTATTTTCTCTCATCATTCTAACCGTATGTGTCGCCCTGATGAGTATCGGTATTATCCTGAAAAAGGGCGGGACGTTTCCGGACACGCATATTGACGGCAATGCCGCACTGCGAAACAGAGGTATCCATTGTGCGGTGACACAAGACCGAATGGCCGCGAAGAAAAAGACTCTCGAAATATATTGAAATCAAATAACATAGATAAAAACAAAAATCACTCCTTATGAAGAATATTCACTATATAATTAACGGCGTGCTGGCCATTGCAGTAGTCATCCTGTTCATTATGCAGTTTTCCGGGCAGAAAGCCGTGTACGACGCGGACAAAGCCGTTACGGGCTCCGCCGATTCGTCGGCATTGCCCATCGCGTATTTCCACATCGACAAATTGTTGCAGAATTACAATTTTGCACGTGATTTGGACGAACAGATTACGCGCAAACAAGAAAATGCCCGTGCCAATCTGACGCAGCAAATGCGAAATCTGGAATCGGAAGTCAATGAATTCAGGTACAAGATGCAAAACGGCGCTTTCCTCACGCAGGCAAGGGCCGAACAGGAACAGGAACGCCTGATGAAAAAACAGCAGGACATTCAATCGCTTGACCAGAAACTTACGCAGGATCTCCTTGAAGAAAACCAGCGTGTGAACGAACAGCTTCGCGACACGATCATGCACCACCTCAAGGAATACAACATGGAAAAGAAATATCAGGTCATTATCAGCAGCGACGGTACAAACCCGATTTTCTATGCCGACGAATCGTATGACATCACCAACGAAATTGTAGAGTTTTTGAACAAAAAATGGTCGGGCAAGGAAGATAAACCGGTTGAAGACGTGAATTTGCGGTAAAACGCGAATATACCACAACGGCAGGCGCTCGCGGGACAACCCGGAGCGCCTGCCGCCGTTTATGCCTGTCCGCCGAAACGTTCGGCAGGAAGGAAGTCGGGTACGCGGACGCATTTCCGCGATTGTATCGGCTATCGTGCCGTGAAATCCCTGCACAGGACGCGGCGTAAGGCGCACAGCCTGTAACGCCGGCAGCGAAAATCTGCGAGCATACCGGGCAAGAATGAATTTTTTTGCCCGGTTTCGAAAAATAATCGTATTTTTGCCGGTGACACAAGAAACATGAATTGAAGTGGTACGGCAAATTATACACGGATATTTTTTTTACTTCTTCGTATTCGTCCTGTTTTTCGAGGTACTGCTCGGCGACATGACGGGGTTTGGAAGTCTTGGTGTGGTTTCGGACACGGCGCTGTTCGCGGCCTACCTCCTGTTTCTGTTCACGGCCGGAGAGCGCAAAATCAGCATGGGAATCGTCGTCACGCTGCTCGTTTTTCTTTTTTATCTTGCTTATTCCTTTTTTGTGGCCTGCAACAATATACATGCCATTGCGCTTGATTTCCTGATGCAAAGCCGCCCGTACCTGACGTTTTTCATTGTCATGCAAATGGCAAACTCTTTTACCGGTTCGCGCAAACTGCTGCTGAAACGGCTTAGCCTAAGTATCTGGACGCTTTTTATCCCGCTGGGCATCTACGGCGCGATTAATCCCGTGGCATTTGCCGGGACGGTGATACAGCCCGCCGGCTATACGTCGAGTATCGTGATCCTTTCGCTGCTGTACCTCTACTGCTGCGGATTCTCGTTGCGCGAGCGGCTGATGTTCCTGCTGATGCTCTCCGCCGGCCTGATTGTCGTGCATGCCCGCTTCTACGAATTTTTCATCCTCGCGTGCGCCGTCCTGATATTCCTTTACCGCCGGGACAGCCTGCTTTCCGGACTGCGTACCGGCATTGCCCTCGCGATGGTTTTGGGGATGACGGCGTATATTTCCGAATCGCAAATCACGGACTACCTTTCCACCCGCGCCGTCGCGGAAACCGACCACGGCTTCGCTGCACGCGCCGTCCTCTACCAGACGGCCGAAGTGTTGCTGAAAGACTTTTTCCCTCTCGGAAGCGGGTTAGCCTCCTTCGCCTCCCACGCCTCAAGGACGTATTATTCGCCGATATATTCCAACTACGGCCTTAGTTCCGTCAACGGCCTGACGCCGCAGGAATGGTTTTCGGCCTCCGACTCCTATTGCCCCTCGCTGGCGCAGTTCGGCATCGTCGGTATTGCCCTTTACCTCTTCTTTTGGACATACATCGTATGGCTTGCCTTCTCAAAGCTCCGGAAAAAGGGCGAAATACAGCCGTTCATCGTCGCACTGGTACTGACCAGTTTTGCCTTCATCGAAAACATATTCGATTCCTTCTTTACCAATAACCGGGGCGTCTTTATGATGATGTTTCTGGGCGTTATCTTCAGCAAACCCGGCGCCGTAGCCGCAGTCAGGAAAAAAGCCGGACACGCAGCGCCCCGTGAAATCATCCGTCTAACAACACTGGAAACCGTCCCCGACGCCAACGACGGGGACAGGAAAAAAGCGGAAAACGACGGCGAAGCGTACGAGGACGAAAACGTCGCGGAAACACCGACAAGCCCCCCCTACCCCACCCCGGAATCCGTACACGAATCCGCACCGGACTGCCCCACCCCGCCCGCCGAAAACACGGAAGAGGAAACGGACGAAGAATACGGCGACTTTGAAGAATATTGCGAAGATGATGCCGACTTTGACGCAACCGGCGGAACAGTTCCCGAAGAAGAAAAAACGGATACCCCCGAAGATGCCTCCGACGAAGATGCCCCGACGGACAAAGACAAAGAATGTCCACGAACAAACGATCCGCATACCGGCGCATCCCGTCTTACGCCGCCCTCCGCACTCCCTACACAATCGCCGCACCACGAAAAAAGCATGGAACAGGAATTTCGCGAAACACTCGAAAAACTCAAAACCCTCGCAGAAGAAAAGCGCCGCCTGCTGCGGGAAAAAGAATCCGACGAATCCGACGCCGCCCACGACGGCGCCCGAAAAGAAGACGGCGCCGAACCTTTCAGCTACATCATCTGACCTGCTTTCCGTCCCGCATATCCCGTGAGACTTCCGTCCGCATCCCGCCCGGACAGGAAAAATTTCATTATGCAGGATGCCTCTGCCTCCCCAAAAAAACAATCTGATTTCGCCCCGTCAATAATATTCTTTTTCCTTTCCCGTTCTACTTTAAAACGAAAAAAACGATTATTAAATATGTATATCGGATATGATACCTCAACCGGCCGGAAGCCGCAATCTTCCGTTCCGGAAGCCGTCGTCCGGACGGGCAAAAGGACTTCCGGGGCGCGAAAAGCGCCGGAATCCTCACAT
>JAISNP010000145.1 GCA_031276175.1 Tannerella sp. | reverse complement strand
AATCTCGCGGTTTTGGCGTAAATTTGTCCTGTTGAATAATCGCGAAGGAGTAGAAGAATGAAAATTATTGCAGTGGGAATGAACTATGCAGCTCACAATAAAGAAATGCACCGTGCGTTAGATATGACGGAGCCGACGATTTTTATGAAAGGCGATTCCGTACTGAAGCACGGGAAGCCGTTTTTTTTGCCGGATTTCTCGTCCGAAGTGCATTACGAAACGGAGGTTGTGGTAAAGATTTGCAGGCTTGGTAAGAATATTGCCGAACGGTTTGCACACCGTTATTACGACGAGGTGACGACGGGCGTCGACTTTACGGCGCGCGACTTGCAGACCAAGTTGCGCAGCGTCGGGTTGCCGTGGGAATTGAGCAAGGCGTTCGATAATTCGGCCGTTGTCGGGAAATTCGTCCCGCTGGCGGAGGCGGGAGTTGCGGATGAATTGCATTTTCATCTGGACATTAACGGGCAAACGGTTCAGCGCGGCTGCACGGGCGACATGATTTTTTCGATTGACGGGATTATTGCATACGTGAGCCGTTATTTTACGCTGAGGATGGGCGACCTGATATATACCGGCACGCCTGCGGGCGTCGGGCGGGTATGTGTCGGAGACCATCTGGAGGGTTATCTCGGAGAGCGGAAGTTGCTCGATTTTCATGTGCGGTAGGAAAGGAGAATTATAATAAATATGAAGCAGTTCTGCATATTGGTTTTATTGTTGTGTGTGTTTGCGGCGTCGGTTTCGGCAGACGGTAACCGTTACGCGGCGAAGTCGGCGCTGTCGGAAGGCAAATGGGTAAAAATCCGCGTCGACCGCACCGGTATATATAAACTTACGTATGCCGAACTGAAAAAGATGGGTTTTTCGGATCCGTCGAAGGTTTCCGTGCACGGCTATGGCGGGTGGCCGCTGGAAGAGGATTTCTCGAAACCCTACGTCGACGACCTTCCGGCTACGGATGTCTGGCGCAACGACGATTGCCTGCTGTTTTATGCCAGAGGCCCGGTCAAGTGGACGTATGACGTGGGCGTTTACGGGGCAATCTCGATAGATCAGTTTGTGCACGAAAACAATCCGTATTCGATGTACGGATATTATTTTGTGACGGATGCCACTCCGGTCGGCGAGATGGCCGTCATTCCCTCCGTTTCCGGTACCGCGGCGCTGCAAATAGACGTGTTCGACGATTATGCCGTGCACGAGAAAGACGAAATATCCATCAACAGTTCAGGCAGGGATCTTTTCGGCGAGAGTTTTGAAACGACCGCTTCCCGCAGTTTTACATTCCAAATACCGGGCATCACGCAGGACGATGCGCTGGTTTCTTTACGCTTTGTCGCAAATCCTACAAACGTAAAAGGCAACGTCACGCTCGGCATCGACGGAAAGGTACTGATACAGGAAACCGTAAGTGTGAACAACGGCGCTTATGCAGTCTATACGAAAGGATTCGACAAGCGCCGGTATGCGACGTGGACAGGCGATAAAACCGAAAACACGAAAATGACGGTCGATTACAGTCCGTCCGGCCACCAGAGCTACCTCGACTATATTGTGTTGCAAACGAAGCGTCAACTAAAATCGTACGGCGAGGCATATACCTTTTTCCGCAGCATTGCGGCGCGCAACAACGTCTCACGGTTTACGGTTCAAAATGCGACGTCGAACATGCGCGTCTTCGACGTGACGGACGCTTTTCATCCTTTGCTTGTGGAGACTGTACCGGACGGTTCCGAACTTTCGTTTACCATTCCCGCAAGCGCCGGACTGCGCGAATTTGCACTGATAGACGTAACCGGCGCCTTTCCGGCGCCCGAAACGGTGTGCGAAGTAACGCATCAAAACCTGCATTCCCTCCCGCAGACCGATATGGTGATTCTGGTGCCTCCCGCATTCGTCGCACAGGCGGAGCGACTGGCCGAAAAACATCGCACGCACACGAAAATCAGCGTAACCGTAGTGACGCCCGAACAAGTGTACAACGAGTTTTCGAGCGGCACGCCCGACGCCACGGCCATCCGCCGTTTTATGAAAATGTTTTACGACCGCAGCGCTTCCGAGGCCGATGTCCCGCGCTTCCTCCTGCTTTTCGGCGACGGGACGTACGACAACCGGAAGCTCACGGCAATGTGGAAAAACGTATCGACGGAAAACTTTCTCCTCACCTACCAGACGCGAAATTCGGTCGACTGGAATTCGGTCGTGATTGACGACTATTTCGGTTTCCTTGCCGACGATGAGGGGAATAATCTGGCGAGCGACAAACTCCTCCTGGGGATCGGAAGGTTTCCGGTGCGCACGGTTGCAGAGGCCGTAACGACCGTAGATAAAATCATTGCCTACATGGATAACAAAAACGCCGGCAACTGGAAAAACTCGCTTAGCTTTGTGGCCGACGACGGAAATGCGACGGACAATTACGACAGAGACAACACGCTCATATCGCAGTCTTACGACTTGACGCAGTATATGGAAAACAACCATCCCGAATTTATCAACAACAAGTTTTTCTTCGACACATTCAAAAAATCAAATGCGGGCGGCAGAATGACTTATCCGGATGTGGAAACGGGCATAGCCAAGCAGTTCAGGGAAGGCACGCTTATATTCAATTACAACGGACACGGTAACCACAAATCGCTGAGCGACGAACTGGTCATCTCCGAAACTTTTATCCGGCAGGCGACTTACTCCCCGCTGCCTTTATGGATTACGGCGACGTGCGACTTTGCGCCCTTCGACGGATTCCCCACCTCGGCGGGCGAAAACGTATTCCTGAATCCCAAAAGCGGCGGCATCGGACTGTTCTCGACGACGCGCGTCGCTTTCGTAAATTCAAACGGCGAAATCAACCGGACATTAATGAAACACCTGTTCGACAAAAAAGACGGTCGCAGGCTGACGCTCGGCGAAGTAATCCGGCGAACGAAACAGGACATTAAAACTTTCGACAGGGTGCGTTTTGTATTAATCGGCGATCCTGCCATGACGCTCGCCTATCCCGATTATCAAATTGCAATCAAAGAAATCAACGGGCAGCCCGTGTCGGGAGACACGATCAATTTCAGGGCTTTGGAGCAAATCACCGTGAAGGGCGAAATTCTTGCTCCGGCAGGCGGCAAGGCTACGCAATTCAACGGAACACTGTCGGCCTCCATCCTGGACAGCAGGCAAACCATACGCACGCTGGACAACAATAAAAAAGGCTCCGTATTTGAATACGAAGATTATCCGAACGTATTGCAGAAAGTGAACGACCTCGTAAAAGAAGGCGACTTTACCTTCTCGTTCGTAGTGCCGAAAGACATTTCATACTCGAACCGTCCGGGCAAAATCAGCCTGTACGCCCTTGATGAGGCTACGAATACCGAAGCGCAGGGCGCATTCACCAAATTCTGCGCAGGCGGTACGGTCGAGCAGGCAGTGGACGACACGGAAGGCCCCGAAATACGGGCGCTATACCTTAACGACACTGCTTTCATCGACGGAGGAAAGGTCAACGAAACGCCGTTCTTCGTCGCCGTCCTCTGGGACAAAAGCGGCGTCAACATCGGCGGAAACAGCATCGGGCACGACGTGGTGCTGACTGTCGACGACAATCCGGCGCTGAGCTATAACCTGAACTCCTATTATGAAATACATGCGGCAGGCGGGGCAGGCGAAGGCATCGTGAAATTTTCCATACCCGCGCTGTCTTCCGGCACGCATAAGGCGGAATTTAAGGCATGGGACGTACTGAACCGGTCGACGACGCGCACATTTACGTTTGAAGTGGTCGACAACCTCAAGCCGCAAATCTCCGACCTGATCGCATACCCCGTCCCCGCACGCGAAACGGTCACTTTCCTGCTGCATCACAATCGTCCCGAATCGCGGATGACCGTCGGCATACGTGTGTACGACATGACGGGACGGCTGCAATGGGAACACGAAGAAAGCGGCTCGTCCGACCTGTTCAAAGCCTATTCCGTCATCTGGAACCTGACCAACGGCAGCGGTGCAAGGCTGCGTCCCGGCATCTACATCTATCGTGCATCCATCCGTACCGGCTCTTCGGCCGAAGCCACGGAGGCGAAAAAACTGATTATCCTGGGACGCTGAAGCAGACCCGGCATGTGTTTCGGCATACGAAAGCAGGTTTATTCTCTGCTTTAAGTCGCCGTACATGTACAATTGCGTGTTTCCGTTTTGCCTGTCGGCGGAGGCGTTTTTCCCGTCCGGGCGGCGACAATCCGAAATGCCCCCTCCCGTTTTCGCGTCCTTTGTATATCGCAAATTTTTCATGTACCTTTGCGTTATCATTAAAAATAACATGTAAACGGCAATAATTGTATGATACTGATAGCAGACAGCGGATCGACGAAAACGAGCTGGAATGTCGTATCCGGCGAAACGGTAATAGACAGTACGGAAACAGAGGGGCTGAATCCCTATTTTCAGTCGGAAGAAAATATTACCCTGTGTATTACAGACAAGGTTGTCCCCCGCCTGCATGTCGATACGCAGGCCATCCGTGCAGTATATTTCTACGGCGCAGGTTGCGCCTACAACAAGGAGGAGGTAGTGCGGCGCGCCGTTGCGCGCGTTTTCACGACAGCAAATATAGAAGTAAACACCGACCTTCTGGGCGCCGCACGCGCACTTTGCGGACGCGAAGCCGGCATAGCCTGCATCATGGGGACAGGCTCCAACTCGTGTTTCTACGACGGCCTGCAGATTGTCCGCCACGTTTCGCCGCTGGGATTCATTCTCGGCGACGAGGGCAGCGGCGCCGACATGGGGAAACACCTGATCGGCCATCTGATGAAAGACATGATGCCGCAGCGGCTGAAAGAAAGTTTCTTCGCCCTATACCGCCTGACGCCGGCCGAGATTATCGACCACGTATACAGCCGGCCGCATCCCGGACGTTTCCTTGCGGGTTTTGCGCCCTTCCTGCTGCAAAACGCAGACGAAACGTCCGTACGCAGGCTGGTGATGAATCGCTTCAAGGCGTTTTTCGTGCGCAACGTGTACAAATACGATTATCGCCGCTACAAAGTAAACTTCATCGGCTCCATTGCCTTTCATTTCATAGACATGTTGAAAGAAAGCGCACGCAGAACAGGTTGCCGGATCGGACTTGTCGCCGCCTCGCCCGTAGACGGACTTGTCGACTATCACACACACGCCTGAAACATGACATTCAGGAAAATAACCGAAGAGCCTTCGCCGTATTGCGAACTGGAGAAAAAGCCTGTGCGGCAGATACTGGAAGAAATAAACGCGGAAGACCGTAAAGTGGCGCTTGCGGTGCGGAAAGCCATTCCGCAGATAGAAAAACTGGTGGAAAAGATCGTCCGGCGTATGCAGAGCGGCGGACGGTTGTTTTATCTCGGAGCAGGCACGAGCGGACGGCTCGGAGTACTCGATGCGTCCGAGATACCGCCCACCTACGGTATGCCGCCCTCGTGCGTCGTCGGACTGATTGCGGGAGGCGACACCGCGTTGCGCTCGCCGGTCGAAAATGCGGAAGACGATGAAATGCAAGGCTGGAAAGACCTCGAATCGTGCGGAATCCATGCGCACGACGTCGTCGTAGGAATAGCCGCTTCGGGTACGACCCCCTACGTCGTCGGCGCCCTGCACCGCGCCCGCGCCCGCGGCATCCTTACCGCCTGCATCACGAGCAATCCCGACTCGCCCATGGCCGCCGAAGCAGACATTCCCATCGAAATGATTGTCGGGCCGGAATACGTCACAGGCAGTTCGCGCATGAAATCCGGAACAGGACAGAAAATGATTCTCAACATGATTTCGACCTCCGTCATGATTAAACTCGGACGCGTCGAAGGAAACAAAATGGTGAACATGCAACTTACAAACCGGAAACTGATTGAGCGCGGAACACGCATCATTGCGGACGAACTGAAGATTGACGACGAAAAGGCGCGCAGCCTGCTACTGATTCACGGCTCGGTCAGGGACGCCGTCGAAGCCTGCCGAAACACCGGGCGATAAGCGGTTACCGGATTACGATTTTCCGCACCGTTCCCCCGATGCGGACAATGTAGTAACCCTTGGGGAGCGTGACGGCATATTCGCCCGACGGTTTTCCGAGTCGAATCGACTGCACCTTGACCCCTATTACATTATATATCTCCATGACGCTCTTCTCCGGCGCATCCGCAACCACGATGCGGTTGTCCTTCACGGTTATTTTCACACCGCTGCCCGGCGCGGGACGCTCGTCCGCCGGCCATTGCGATGCGCCCGACACTGTAATCGAAAAAAACAGCATCAGCAGCCATCCGGTAAAAAAACCGTCGATTCGTTTTCTTTTTTGTCTTTCCACTGTTGTCAATAATGCCCGTAAAAGTACAAAAAGTTTTCTACATGCAACCATCCGCGCCCGCCGTGTTGAGTGTTGGGACGAGATTCCATCCCGCACAAGCGACGAATGGAATCCGTCGAAATAGAAAGGGCGAGGTGTGAACCTCGCCCCAACATCGGTTTTCCGACTACGTCCGGATATTATTCACCAACTACTTTCCAGGTCCGTCCCGCGGCAGCAACGATATATATGCCCCGCGGCAGCGGCGTAGCCGTCGTTTGTCCCGACGTGAAGGGGACGGTTTTCAACAACTGCCCTGCGACGGTATAGACCTGCGCCGTGCCGGACGCCGTGCCTGCGATATACAGCTGTCCGCCGGACGACCATACGCGGGCGACGCTTTCCGGAACTGCTTCGACGGATGAGGAATTGCCGTAATAGAAAATGACATATTCCTGAAGCTCGCCGTAACGATAGTAGTTCATTGCTTCCAGTCTCCCGTCCGCGTCGTATTTGTATTCGTCCATACTACTGTAAGAACCATATGCGTATGAAATTGAAGAAAAATGAGTCTCGTCATAATATTCGTAGCTGCGCCTGGAAGCTATTTCTCCATTTCTATACGCCTCAGTAAAAAGGATTTTCCCCTGTGCATCATATTCGGCGATTTCTTTATACCCACTTACAAATGCATTCTTTTCGTAATCCCAGTTATACTCGTCAAACAAGGTCGCATATCCATAATTATTATATTCGTAATACACCTTAGCGCAAAAAATGCCGTCCGAATCGTGTTCTTCGATGGATACGGGATTGTTGCCTGCATTGTACGTGACGGTAAACTCTATCCAACCGCCTCCATTGAGTATATACCTGAGGGATGTCAGATTTCCGTTTGCATCATATCCCGTTTTAATGTCTTTAATGTTGCTAATGGGATGAATCGCATAGGAATAAGACGTGCTTATCCAGGGACAATAAAATCTCATGTTCTCCCCCACTGCTTCATACGAAACCTTTTTTGCCTGCACATTATATATTTCCCTGTCGTACTCGCTGAAATACCCTGTAGACGGTATGGAATCAAGAAAATCCCATGTACCGTTTTTCCATTCATATAGTCCGTAGTAGGGATCGTCGGGAAGATATACATGTTTAAACAATTTTTCCCCTGTTGAGGAATACACAACTGCGCTGTCCGGCAAAGCTTCGTCCGCCCGGAGTTGCAGCGCGGGAAGGTTTTCTACTTTGTCCGTCATCATTACGGCCTTTTCCTGTCCCGATGCCGGGACAACTGCACATGCAAGCGACAGCATTGCGCCTGCTAAAATTACCGATGTAAAAATTTTTTTCATAAGTTACAATTTCAAATTTATTATTCGATTTCAATTCATTTTTAATTTCAATTTCAATTTCCGAAAACCCGGCGCGGTACGGCCGCTTTCCCGTCCGCACCGGGAAGCGTTCGGACGGATTTTTCCAGTCCTCGAACGCAATCCTGAAGACCTGAAACGCAGGTTGCAGTGTGCCGGAGATCCATGTAAGGAATCCGGTCTTTGTTACTTGACATAGTTCACTGATTTTTCGTGAAACATCTGTTTCTATATATTCTCCTTTGAATTATTGTCGACGGAAACTCATTTGTTGTCGACAGAAACTCGTTTGTTGTCGACGGAAACTCATTTGTTGTCGACGGAAACTCGTTTGTTGTCGACAGAAACTCGTTTGTCGTCGACGGAAACTCATTTGTTGTCGACGGAAACTCATTTGTTGTCGACGGAAACTCATTTGTTGTCGACAGAAACTCATTTGTTGTCGACAGAAACTCGTTTGTTGTCGACAGAAACTCATTTGTTGTCGACAGAAACTCGTTTGTTGTCGACGGTAAGTCGATTATTGTCGACCGCAGTCCGAATATTGCATTACCGCGTTACCGCATTGTCGTTCCCCACGCGCCGGGGGCGCATCTTCCGCAACCTGCCGGAGACACAGGCTGCGGCCGCGTCGGGGCAACGGCCACGATTGTGCA
>JAISNP010000132.1 GCA_031276175.1 Tannerella sp. | reverse complement strand
GCGAAGTGCGCTACTCCTCCGTCATGAAGCAGTATCCGCAGGAAGCCGGCGAACTCTTCCGCGCCGCCGAAGACAACGCCCGCTGGCGATACAACAACTACAAGCGCCTCGCCGCGCAGACATGGGGCGAGGAGGAAAACAAATGACGCCACAGGCCGCCACAACATTCGATTAAGCGCGACCGGCGGCTTTTATATCTACCCTGCAAACCTGCATCCGGAGCATCCCCTCCGCGTGCGGGTTTGTTGTTTTTACTCATGATTCAGGGGATTCCGCCCCCGTGCATTTACTATATTAACGCGAGTTCGACGTAAGAAAAAGCAAAGTTGAATGATTACTAATCGGCAGGATTGCCGTCGGGCATACATGCCTGTTTGCTTAAAATGAATATCGGATTCATTGCCTGACAGTCTGAAAGGCAGTTGTTGCGGAGCGACTTCCGTTTTATATCCGGAATGATGCATATGTGTCTCGTGAAACGAAATTTATTTCACGTGAGATAGAATTTATTTCATGTGAGATAAAACTTATTTCACGTGAGATAGAACCTGTTTCATATGAGATAGAACTTGTTTCACGTGAGATAAAACTTGTTTCACGTGAGATAGAAATTATTTCATGTGAAATAAAACTTGTTTCACGTGAGATAGAACTTGTTTCATATGAGATAGAACTTGTTTCATATGAGATAAAACTTGTTTTACGTGAGATAGAATTTGTTTCATGTGAGATAAAACTTGTTTCACGTGAAATAGAATTTATTTCACGTGGGATAATTGTTAAAATATGAAGTTTTGATTCCGTTCGACAGGAGACTTTTTTTTAATGAATATCGGATTCATTACGCCATAGTCGCCTGACTTTGCGCCGAAGTCGCACTACTTTACGTCGAACTCACGTTATATTACGTTTTTTTCTCTGCTTATTCTGTTTTTGGCAGGAAAAAGCATTTTCTTCGAAAAAAAACAGTGGTTTTTTTCCAAAGGAAAAAAGTCTTTTCCCGCGGGGAAAGGGATGATAATTTTTCACTTTTCGCGAAAACGGATGCGTGGCAGTGGTAACGATAAACTATGAACTGTAGACGATGCACGGTGGGGTAGGCGCGGTTTGAAATTAATTTCAATGCCTGTCGTCTTCATTGCCTGATCAGTTTGGAGGGCTGTATTTTTATAGCCGCAATGCCGGCGGCTTGCGGCGCCGGCAGTCGTCGACCGCCGGTGATGAAGATTGCGGCTTTCAGCCGATTGAGGGATCATATCCGATGTACATTTATTTTTAATTATGTACATTTGCCGCTGCAAATTATACGGGAATATGAATTTCAGAAATGCAACAGGCGGCGATTTGTCCGCGATGAAAGAGATTGTACGTCAGGCGCAGGCATCGTTGAAAGCGCGCGGCGTCGATCAGTGGCAAAACGGCTATCCTTCGGACGAGGTTATTCTGCGCGACATTGCGCGGCAGCAGGCTTATGTGGCGACGGCGGACGGGAGGGTGATTGCAATGGCAACGGTCGTTTTCGACGACGAGCCGACGTACGACAGGATTACGGACGGCCGCTGGCTGAGTACGGGCGCGTTTGCCGTGGTTCACCGGATGGCCGTCGACGACCGGTTCAGGCAGTGCGGCGTGGCATCTTTCATCTTCGGGCAGGTAGAAGCGATGTGTCGCCACAACGGGACGCGCAGTTTCAAGGTCGATACGCATCGCGATAACCTGCCGATGCGCCGTTTCCTCGAAAAGCACGGTTTCACCCGTTGCGGCATTATTTTCCTGCACGACGGAAACGAGCGTATTGCCTACGAAAAACTGCTGGACGATGACAACCGTTAAGGCGATGCCCGACCGTATCCGAACCGTTTGCGTCTATTGCGCATCGGGAACGCCCGCGTCGCCCGTTTTCACGGCGGCGGCTGCCGAACTGGGCGCACTGCTCGGCTGCCGGGGCTTGCGCGTGGTCAACGGCGCCGGGGCGACGGGGCTGATGCGCACGCTGTCGGACGCCGTCATTGCCGCCGGGGGAAAGGCTTGCGGCGTGATACCCCGTTTCATGGTCGAAAACGGATGGGAATACGATGCGCTGAGCGAACGGGTAGAGGTGGAAACGATGCACGAGCGCAAGAAGCGGATGGCCGACATGTCCGATGCCGTAATTGCGTTGCCGGGCGGCTACGGCACGATGGAAGAATTGCTGGAAATCATTACGTGGAAACAGTTGGGGCTGTACCGCCATCCTGTCGTCATTCTGAATACGGATCATTATTACGATCCCCTCATCATGATGTTCGGGCGCGCCGTGGCGTCCCGTTTCATCACTCCGCAATATGCCGCCCTGTGGCAGGAAGCCCGCACGCCTGCCGAAGCGGTGCGGTTGATTTGCGAACCGGCGGAAAGGCCGTTTTAAAAACCGAACTCGTTTACTTCAACCTTGATGGATTCCTCCTCCTTCGGCTTCTCGGCCGACTGGTGAACGGGATGCGCCTTGATGATGATGGCGCGGTCGGGACGCACGGGGCAGATGGATTCGCATCCCCCGCAGCCGATGCACAGCTCAGGCTCGACTTTGGGAATCGTCAGCGTCCCCTTGTACGGTACCATGTGAACGGCCTGCGTCGGACAATGCTCCGAACACGCGCCGCAATCCTGATCCTTCACGCTTACCACGCATCTGTCTTCATAGAAATATGCGACGCCGATTTGCGTCGTTTTTTTCTCTTCCGTCGTAATCGGCCTGATGGCGCTTGTCGGGCATACTTCCGCGCATATCGTACATTCGTAGTTGCAATAGCTGTCGATATACGCCATGTGCGGCCTGAGCATGAATCCGAATCCGTATTCAAGCCCGGCAGGGCGCAGGACGTGGCTCGGACATTGAGTGACGCAGAGATGACAGGCCGTGCACTTGTCTTTGAAACGTTCGAGGCCGAACGCGCCGGGCGGAGTGACCGGCAGGACTTTCTCCTCCCCGCCGCCGTCCCCGAATCGTTTTGCCCGCAATACTGCTGCGGGCGCCGTAGCGGCAATCGCAGCGCCTGCCGCCAGAAATGCCCTGCGGCTTTTGGAGGGCGAGGCTGTTCCGGCTCTCTCGCCGCGCAGGAAAAACGGTTTGTAAACGAGCGCATTTTGCCTGCACGACGAAAGGCAGTTGAAGCAGCCAACGCAGCGCGACATGTCCACCTCCGCCGTCCCTTCGCTGCGAATAGCCTCCGCCTTGCATGTGCGTTCGCATGTGTGGCAATGGTTGCATTTGTTATGATCTATAATGATACGGAAAATCGAGAAACGCGACACCACGCTCAACAGCGCGCCCACGGGACACAGCGAGTTGCAAAACAGCCTGCCGCGCAACGATACCGTCACGATCAGCAGCACAAGCATGGCGCCCGCCGCAACGAGCGAACCGGTCGTGACCGAAGTGACGGAGATGTGGTAAAGCGCATAATTGTCCATGCCGTTCAGTACGGAAGCCAGAAGATTGTTTCCCCATATCGTCACGGGACGGAACAGGCCGGCAGCCATACGTCCGAAGTTGCTGTACGGATCGAGCCACACGCAAAACTCCGTGATACCGAAAACAGCCGCTACCGCCGTGACGACCAGCAGCGCGTAACGGAAAATATTCCACGGCCTGCGGTAGCGGAAACGCCGTACACCCTTCGTCTTTTTCTTTCCGATGCAAAATATCCGGTTGATTACGTCCTGCAATACGCCTGCGGGGCAGATGACCGAGCAGTATATCCGCCCGAACGCCAAAGTCAGCACAAGCAGCAGACCCACGACCACGTACATGCTCCCCAGAACAGCCGGAATCAGCTGTATTTCCGCAAACACGTGCGTACTGTCGGGCAGCGCGTCGGCAAAGTCGAGGAAAAACGCAAGGACGGGCATAAAAAAAAGTACGGCGAGCATGACCCGCAATACTTTCAGGAGTTGATTCTTTTTCATTTTTCGCAATGTCTCCGGTGCCGGGAGGAGATAAAACCCTTTTCGCCTTACCTCCTCCCCCGGCGTCTATAACTTGATGCGTTTGATGCTGATATTGTCGAGGTTGGTTGTGCCCAGCTTGAGGGCTTCGCCCTTCCCGATATGGCTTACGGCATCGAGTTCCAGCGTTTTCACCTGATTGAAAAAGCGCAGCGCAGCCACATCGGCTGCCACGATGTCGGTCGAAGCAATGAGCGACTTGACCGTAGCCACGTCCGCCGCGCTTTTACCCTGCGGCCCGTTCTGGTGCATAATGCGGTAGGCATCCACGATGTTCAGCACAGGCTTTTTTGTCCACGTGCAGACGTCGGCGATGCACTGCTGAAGGTCGCTTTCGTGAAATATGCGCCGATCCCATACGATGCCCATGTAGTTTTTCATGGCGCACGTCATTTTGGCGCCTCCGTGATTCTTCAGTACCGGCACGTTAAACCAGATGTCGGCATCGGCAATCGCTTCATGTATCTTTGCCTTCTTCAGCGTCACGCCCTGCGGAAGCGTAATCTCGCGGCTGTAATATTGCTCGTCATTGCCCGGCACGACGATTCCGCCCGCCGCCTTGACGGCCGCTTCGATGCCGCTCGAAGCGTAACACTTCTGCCAGTTATCGCACGTATGGTCGAACACCGTCACTTTCTGCGCGCCGGCCGACAGGCATTTCTTCACAAGCGCCCCGATGAGCTTCGGGTTCGTATTTCCAGCCAGCTCCGGCGTGCGATCCCACCCGATATTCGGCTTAATCACTACCGTTTGCCCTTTCTTCACAAACTTGCCGATTCCGCCCAGCGCCTCCAGCGCCTTATCGAGCATCGCTTCAGGCTCGCCGCCCATTACCGCAACCAGATCCGGCGCTGTTTCCACCTTCACGGCATTGCCCGTCAATGCAGCCTGCAACCCTTCAAACCGAACGGACAGGGCTGCACCCGCGCCGGCAATCACACTACTTCTTATAAAATCACGACGTTTCATCTTTCTTTATTTTTGAATTAATTAGAAATCCGTATCTCCCGCAAAATTATAGCACATCGGCGAGTAAAAAAAACATTTCCGTATTATTGCGAAAAATAATATCAGAAAGCGAAACCATTTACCGCTGTCCGGGCGATAAATACGCCTGCAAAATCACATGCAATGAAAAAAGCGCGCATCCCGCCTTCGCTTTAACCCGACAACATTTACTTTTAAACTGAAACCGGCCGGTTTTAAATTGAAACCACGTACTTTTAAACTGAAACCGGCCGGTTTTTAAACTGAATCCACTTACTTTTAAACTGAAACCAGCCGGTTTTAAATTGAAACCACTTACTTTTAAACTGAAACCGGCCGGTTTTGAACCGGAAAAACCCCGGTTTGCGACCCGGATAGCTCCGAATTTAGCACGGGCAGCGCGGTGCGGGCAATGCCGGCGTGTATCAGTCCGTATTTTCGGCGAAATTAGCCGCCGCCTGTCTGCGAAGCGCCTTTGTTTCGTAAAAACCGGGATGGATGACTTTTTTTGCAGGAAACTTCCGCCGTCTTTCCGTCGGATTCGGGCAGGGTGGGGCGGATATGTCAAAATAAAATTTGAAATATGGCGCTCATGTAGTAATTTTGTCAATGTAAATAAAAGAAATATGGAGACATCGAAGAGGTTGTATCGTTCGGACAAAGAGAAAATGATTGCCGGCGTATGCGGCGGGATTGCGGAGTATTTCGATCTCGACCCTACGCTTGTGCGGGTGGGCTATATCCTGTTAAGCGTGTTTACGTTTTTTTCGGGACTGCTTGCCTATGTGATATTGTGGATAGTCATGCCGTTAAAACACGCTTGAGGGATGGGTTTCAAGGTCGAATCGCCGTTTAAGCCTATGGGCGACCAGCCGGAAGCCATCAGGGCGCTGTCGGAGGGGGTGATGCAAAATGTGCCGTATCAGACGTTGCTGGGCGTGACCGGTTCGGGTAAGACGTTTACGATAGCCAACGTCATCGAAAGGGTGCAGAAGCCGGCGCTGATACTCAGCCACAACAAAACGCTGGCCGCCCAGCTGTACAGCGAATTTAAGAGTTTTTTTCCTCACAACGCAGTCGAATATTTCGTATCCTACTACGATTATTACCAGCCTGAGGCCTACATACCGAGCACGGATACTTATATAGAGAAAGATCTTGCCATCAACGCCGAAATCGACAAGCTGCGCCTGCGGGCTACGGCCTCCCTGCTGTCGGGGCGGCGGGACGTGATTGTCGTCTCGTCGGTTTCCTGCCTCTACGGCATGGCCGACCCGACGGCCTTTGCCGAACAGGTTGTCCGTCTCAAGACAGGGATGAAAATTGCGCGCGACAGGGTGCTGCGGCTTCTGGTCGATGCGCTGTACGTAAACAACAAGATTGATTTCAAGAGCGGAAGTTTCAGGGTAAAAGGCGACACGGTCGATGTGTTTCCTGCCATAGAGAGCTACGACGGGCTGGCCTATCACGTCGAATTTTGGGGAGACCGCATCGAACGGATTGCCTCGTTCAATCCGTTGACCGGTCAGGAATACGACGAGCAGACCCAGCTGAACGTCTATCCGACCAATCTGTTCGTAACCACGCAGGAGCGCATCAATACGGCTCTCGGACAGATACACGTCGACCTGGGCAGGCAGATCGAGCATTTCCGCAGTCAGGGAAGAAGCACGGAAGCAAAGCGGCTGGAGGAGCGGGTCAGCTTCGACCTGGAAATGATACATGAAGTGGGGCACTGCGCGGGGATAGAGAACTATTCGCGATACTTCGACGGGCGCGAAGCAGGCGCGCGGCCGTACTGCCTGCTGGACTATTTCCCCAAAGATTTTCTGCTGATTATAGACGAGAGCCACGTCACGGTGCCGCAGATAAGAGCGATGTACGGCGGCGACCATTCGCGCAAGAGTACGCTGATAGAATACGGCTTCCGGCTTCCCGCGGCAAAAGACAACCGCCCCCTGACGTTCGATGAGTTCGACGCCCTCACGCCGCTCGTGATATACGTAAGCGCCACCCCTGCGGAATTTGAACTGCAACGCTGCGAAGGCGTCGTCGTCGATCAGGTCATCCGCCCCACAGGCCTGCTTGACCCCATAATAGAAGTCCGTCCGAGCCTTAACCAGATTGACGACCTGATGGAAGAAATCGCGCAGCGCACGGCGGTCGACGAGCGCGTACTGGTAACCACGCTCACCAAACGGATGGCGGAAGAACTGACCTCCTATATGGAACGGATGGAGGTGCGGTGCCGGTATATCCACAGCGATGTGGAAACGTTGGATCGCGTGCGTATCATGGACGATTTGCGCAGCGGAGTGTTCGACGTGCTGGTCGGCGTCAACCTCCTCCGCGAAGGCCTCGACCTGCCCATGGTGTCGCTGGTCGTAGTGCTGGATGCCGACAAGGAAGGCTTCCTGCGTTCGCACCGTTCGCTGACCCAGACGGCAGGCCGCGCGGCGCGAAACGTGAACGGCAAAGTGATTTTTTATGCGGACAAAATCACGGAAAGTATGCAACTGACCATCGACGAAACAAACCGCCGCCGCGAAAAACAGTTGGCCTATAATCTGGAACACGGCATAACCCCGACGCAGATTGTAAAAAATTCCGTCTCCTTCCTGACCGAAAGGCAGCCTGCCAAACCGGCCGAACAGTATGAGTACGCGGAATACGAGCCTGCGTTTGTCGCCGACCCCGTACTGCAATACATGAACCGTGAACAGTTGGAAAAGGCCATCGCACGGACAAAAAAGCTGATGAACGACGCATCCAGGCGTATGGATTTCCTCGAAGCCGCGCAATACCGGGATGAAATGATTAAACTTCAAGAACTGACTAAAAAGAAAAACTGACATGATTGTACGCTTGCGGACATTCCTGATTATAGCGTCTCTGGCAGCCGTGAGCAATGCTTACGGACAGGCGCAGGCCGATTATACGGATGAAGACCTTGCGATATGGAACCGTTGCGCGGCAATCCTTGCCGATAAAAAGACGCTCCCGACAGGCGACCTGATTATCGAAACCGCCCGCTGCTTCGAAGGGAAACCCTACGTGGCGTCGACGCTCGAAAAAGAACCCGAACGACTGGTTGTGAATCTGCGCGAACTGGACTGCACCACTTTTGTGGAGACGGTCGTAGCCATGGCGCTGGCTATGAAGGAAACGGAGCCTTCGTTCGAATCGTTTTGTCTATATCTACGTAAACTGCGGTACCGCAACGGCACGATAAACGACTATACGGACAGGCTGCATTACTTTACGGACTGGATTTTCGAAAACAGCCGCAAGGGATTCGTCCGCGACATGACGCAATCGCTCGGCGGCGAACCGCTGTCGCCGGAACTGTCGTTCATGTCTGCGCATCCCGACAGCTACCGCCAACTGAAATTGCACCCCGACATGATACGCACGATGCAGGAGAAGGAAAAGGAAATATCGTCGCGCAACGGATATGCCGTGATACCGTCGCCGCGCATCCGGGACTGTGCCCGCGGAATAGAGCACGGCGACATCGTGTGCTTTGTGACGAATATAAAAGGACTGGACGTATCTCACGTCGGGTTTGTCTGCCGGCAGGGCGATACGTTGCGACTGATTCACGCCTCATCGGCAGGAAAGAAGGTGATGATCGACGAACGTCCGTTGCAAACCTGCGCGTCGGCAGTCAAGACAACCCTCGGCGTGATGATTGTGCGGGTTGTGCAATAAACCCGGCTATGGGGTTTTTAACGCGGGTTTTTGTAAAAATGTTTGCTTCATCAAAAAACATATTGTAAATTTGTGCTTTATATTTTATGTTGTATAGCAGGTTGTGGTAAAACAGGAAAAAAAAGAAGTAGATATATCGTCCAGCTTGGCGGAGGTTTGGCGCGTTCTTACGGAGCATGAGCGCGAGATTTTGAGAACCAGTTCGATCATTCAACATTTCAAAAGGAATGAAAAAATTTACAGCGAAGGCGATGAACCGAGGGATATGATGTGCCTGCTCAAAGGCAAAGTAAAAATCTCCAAACAGGGTGTGGGAGGACGCAGTCAGATTATCCGTATGATAAAGCCGATTCAGTATTTTGCCTACCGTGCATATTTTGCAGGAGAAAAATACCTGACCGATGCCTCGGCCTTTGAAGTATCGACGGTATGTATCATTCCGATGACGGTGGTAGATGAGTTGATTCGCGCCAATCTGAAACTGGCGATGTTCTTCATCCGTCAGTTATCTATTGATTTGGGCATTGCCGACGAACGAACCGTCAATCTGACGCAAAAACATATCCGCGGGCGTCTGGCCGAATCGCTTTTGTTTCTGATGGACTGCTACGGTCTTGAGACGGACGGTGCAACCATAAGCATATATCTTTCACGCGAGGATCTGGCCAACTTGTCGAACATGACGACGTCGAATGCCATCCGTACATTGTCCAATTTCGTTTCGGAACGCATCATTGCCCTCGACGGCCGGAAAGTGAAAATCATCGACGAAGAGCGTTTGCGTAAAATCAGCCGTCTGGGTTAGCCGGGTGGTTGCCTGTGAAGCGGATATGAATAAAACATCGGCGCTTGTATTCATCTGTTTTGCTTCTTTTCTGGTACCCTTCATGGGGTCGTCAATCAATCTGTCTCTTCCGCAGATAGGCGAAGCCTTTTCGATGAGAGCCGTATCGTTGAGTTGGATAGCTACGGCTTACTTAATTACGACCGCCGTTTTTCAAGTTCCGTTTGCCCGTCTTGGCGACCTGATCGGACGTAAAAGGGTTTTCGTGTGCGGGATAGCGGTTTTCAGCGTATTCACTTTTCTTTGCGGACTGGCGCCGTCGGGAAGCCTGTTGATTGTTTTTCGCGGACTTTCGGGATTGGGCTGCGCCATGATGTTCGGCACGAATATGGCGATCCTTACGGCAGTCTTTCCTCCGCAGGAGCGGGGTAAAGCTATCGGGATCAATACGGCGGTCGTGTATTCGGCGCTTGCTTCGGGGCCGTTCTTCGGCGGGCTGCTGACTCACTGTTGGGGATGGAAAAGTCTTTTTCTGCTGACTGGGATATTTGGTTTCATGATTGTTGCCGGTTCGTTGATTGCTCTCAAAGGCGAATGGACGGAGTCGAAAGGCGAGAAGTTCGACAGCACAGGCTCGGTTATCTACGCGGCGGGGCTGTTCGGACTGATTTTCGGGTTTTCGAGATTGCCGCAGACGATTTCGTTCGTCTGTATCGGGCTGGGGATTGCGGCTTTCGTCCTTTTCGTGTATTATGAACGGAAGGAAAGGCAGCCTGTTTTCAACGTCCGTATCTTTTCTGGGAACAGGGTCTTTGCACTGTCCGGCCTTTCGTCGTTGATTAATTATGCCTGCACGTATGCGGTAACTTACATCATGAGCCTGTATCTGCAATATATCCGTGGGTACAATGCGCAGGATGCGGGAATGGTGTTGATTGTGCAAGCGGTTGTGCAGTGTCTGGTTTCGCTTTATTCCGGCAAGCTGTCCGACAGGGTGAACCCCGCCGCCATCGCTACTGCGGGGATGGGCGTGATTGTCTGCGGACTGTGCGGATTGATCTTTATTTCCCACGATACGCCGATGGCGCTTGTTGTCATTCTGCTCACACTGCTGGGCGTGGGATTCGGGCTGTTTTCGTCTCCCAATGCAAACGTGATCATGAGTTCGGTCGAAAAGAGATTTTACGGACAGGCGTCGGCTACGATGGGGACGATGCGGCTGGTCGGACAAGCGTTCAGCATGGGAATTGCCATGATGGCGACTTCGTTGCAGATGGGGAACCGGCTGATTGTGCCCGAACTGTATCCGCTGCTGATGAAAAGTTTCCGCATGACGTTCGTCATATGTGCGATTCTCTGTATTATAGGAATATATACCTCTACTTTCCGCGTAAAGAATGTGGGAATAAAGTGAGTTATGCCATGTTTCGCATGTTTTTCGGATTGTTCCGAATCACGTTTTCAGTTCACCGCTTTCTTCGTCCAGCCGCTGCTGCCGCGGACAATCAGTACGCCGCGTGGCAGGCCGTTCAGGGCAAAGGTTGCCGTGCCGGCCGGTTTTCGTGCGCGAAGAAGCTGTGCGCCTTTGATGTCGTAGAGGGTGATGTCTTCCTCTACGGGCGTCCGGACGGTCAGGATGTCGCGTGCGGCGAATACCGATGTCTGTGCGGCGATGACGTCGTTGCCGCTCGGCGTGCCGACGGATTCGCTCACCGTATAGGCAATGTTTGCGATTTTACCGGCAGCGTCGGTTACGGATGCTGCGGGGAGGTCGGTTTTCGGTTTGATTTCGAACTTCCATTTGCCGTCCGGTTCCTCGTCAACGGTCAGAATTTGCGTGTCCTTAATGCCGTCGGCCAGCGCCGTAGCGTTCGGATCAAGGCTTAGTCCGTCGGGAAGCGTCAGTGAGCACGTCAGCGTAAGCGGAGCGACGCAGGAGACGGACAGCGAGACGTCGATCACGCCTTCCCTGCGTCCGGACGCGCCGTATGCCGGTTCGGAGGAGGTAAAGACTACCGTATAAAAAAGCGTTTTTAAAAATTCTCATAAGCTTTCATTTTGAAATAAGTGAATAATATTATGTAGATACACTTTCTTTCCTGCTGTTCCGGTAGCGTCCTTCCCGTTTCATCTGTTCGATGAAGCGATTCCATTCCGTTTCGATTTTCTTCCTGTTCGCGTCGCGTTCCGCCTGCATTTCCGCCTGTATTTCCGGGGTGTTGTGAAAGGCCTCTATCGGAGGATAGCCGACTGCCAGATAAAACTTGTTTTCTATTATGTCGTAATAAAAAACCAGGTTGTTGTGAATCCGCGAGTCAAGGCTCGACGAATAGATCACGGAAGAAAACAGATACTCGTCCTCAAGATAAAACTTGAATCTGCTACCGTAGAGGTAGGGGCGCATGTCGTCGTTTTGCGTGAAATTGTTTATAAACCGCAACTCCCCGGTCGTCTCGTTATACCACAGGATGTCGTTGCCGGTAAAGACAACCGGTTCCGAGGCAGGGACGGTCGAGCTTTTCGTTGTTATTTCCGCGCCTGCCGCCCTGACCGTCAGTCGGGAGACCGCGTCCTGCACGTTTTCGTCCGATCCCGGACTGCACCCGCACAGGGAGAAGCCGGCAAGCGTTATGATTAATAAATTCGTTCGTTTCATAGTTCCGATGTTTTAAACTGTTTCTACTATCCCGCACGAAATTGCAAATACCCTACTGCCGGTCGGGGGGGGAGAATTATTTATTCTGTTTCATTCTTCACCGTCGGAACGGAGGATTTCCATAATGCGCGCATTGTCCAGACCGGTAATCTCCCGTATCTGCTCCGCAGAAAGGCCGTTGCGTTTGCAATTGCGGACTACGGCGATTAAACTTTCCGTCCGGCCTTTTGCTTCGCCTTCCGCTCTGCCTTTTGCTTCGCCTTCCGCCATGCCTTCCGCTCTGCCTTTGAGCAGGCCTTTGGCCAGTCCTTTAGCTTCGCCCTCTGCCCTGCTTTCGGCAAGGAGGGATTTTTCGGTGCGTATGATGTCCAGATATTTGTCGTAGGCTTCCAGTTCGGCTGCCGTGAAGGCGCCTTCTTCGCACATCGCCAGTGCGCGGCGGATGTCGTCATTCTCTTTCAGGTCGTCGGAGACGTCAAGGCAACTTCTCTCCGTTTCTTT